>JBJTPZ010000149.1:0-4218 GCA_046075365.1 Planctomycetaceae bacterium | reverse complement strand
GATGCATCCACCAGTTCCTGACGCAGCGCACGACAACGCTCCTGCAGACTGGCCGCCTCCGCCGACTCGCCCTGCAAATCCCGCAGCGTCGCCATCCGATACAACGCCGTCGAAAGCTGCCGCTTGTAATCCGCCTTCTGAGGATCTGCAGCATACACCTCCTCGAAAAGTACAAGCGACTCGCGAATCACGGGCATCGCCTTGTCCAGCTGACCAATCCACAGCAGCGACTGGCCATAATTCCCCAAATGCCCCGCCAGCTCAAGCTTCAGCGGCAGCATCGTATTGCGACGCTCATAAATCTCCCGCCGACCAGCAATCGCTCGATCATACAGGCCCAGCGATTCTTCCGTTCGCCCCAGGCGCATACAGATATACGCCAGCCCCAGTGCCATCTTGTCGTGGTTGATCTGCCTGGCCGCGGTGCGAGTGTCCTTTTCGTTCTCACTCAAACCCGCAAAATCCGGTGCCGAACGAATCGACTGCAATACTGCAGCCATCAGCTGCAAAGACTCAGAAAAACTTTTCTCTGCCTCCGCCAGACGCCCCTGATGCAGTGACTCCACTCCCTTGTCCTGCAAAATCGCCGCCAACAGCTCCTGCGTCTCCTGCAGTGACGGACTGCCGGGCTGCGGCTGCGGATCCGCCAGACACTCCCTCGCCAGCTTCTCAGACTCTTCCAGCAATCCCAGCGCCGCCGCCGGGTCACCACTCAGACGCTTCTTAACCGGCATCCAGACCAGCCCGATCTTGGCGCGGTTGCTGCGTGCCGCATCAGTGCGACCCTTCAGCGCAATCCGCTCGGCACTCATGTCATACAGCCGCGAAAACTCACGGTCTGCCTCCGCCAGACGATCCAGCTCAACAAACGCTGTCCCGATCTGCTGTCGCAAAGCCATCAGCGTCGGTATCGCCTCACCTCTGAGCCCCCCCGTCAGCTCTATGTCCAGCTCGTCCCACTTCTTCGACACAGCCTCCAGAACGGCGATCCGCACTTCACTCATGCCGGCCTGCTGCTTCAGCTTCGCATCCGTTTCCGTCAGCACGAACTGAATGTTTTGCAGCGCCAGGTTGGCCTGCCTGCGAGCCAGCGCCTCATTTTCCTCAGCCTTCGCCTTCTGCTGGTTGGCCACCACCTTCTGACGCTCAGCTTCATCCCGCTGCTCAGTCGCAATGCCCTTCTGA
This sequence comes from Planctomycetaceae bacterium, assembly GCA_046075365.1. Classification (GTDB taxonomy): domain Bacteria; phylum Planctomycetota; class Planctomycetia; order Planctomycetales; family Planctomycetaceae; genus SXXK01. The sequence goes on along the minus strand of JBJTPZ010000149.1, from coordinate 3,033 downwards.
CGATCAGCTTCGTCCCGCTGCTGCTCGACGTTTTTCTTCTCGTCAGCAATCTGCGCCGCCTGCGCTGATGTCACCACCCAGGCCCACGACGAAATCACCGCAGTCAGACCGATAAACAGTCCCGCCAGACCCGAAGGAACCGCAATCCTGGGGTTGCGGCGACACCACCGCCACGCACGCTGCAGACGACTGATCGGTCGAGCCTGAATGGGTTCGCCATTCAAGTATCGCTGCAGATCGTCCGCCATCGCAGCACAGCTTTCATACCGCGCTGCCGGGTCCTTCTGCAATGCCTTCAAACAAATCGTTTCCAGGTCCACTGGAATCGCCGGCTGCAGCTGACGCGGAGATACCGGATCGTTGTTGATCACCTGCATCACCGTCTCAAGCGGACGATCAGTGATGAACGGCGGACGAGCGGTCAGCATCTGATAGAGCACCGCACCCATCGAATACTGATCGGACTTTGCCGTCACAGCAGAAATCTGCCCGCGAGCCTGCTCGGGAGGCATATAGCTGGGACTGCCCATGATCGTGCCGTCACGAGTCGCCCCGGATGCCTCACCGTCAACTTCCTTTGCCAGACCAAAGTCCGTGACCTTCGGATTGCCGGACGAATCCAGCAAAATGTTGGCCGGCTTCAGGTCTCGGTGCAAAATGCCGTTGTCGTGAGCATACTGCATGGCACGACAGACCGTCTGCACCAGCGAAGCCGCAGAGCGAGCATCTCTGGGTTTGCCGTCCAGAGTCTTCTGCAGGTCGCTGCCATCGACAAATTCCAGCGAAAACCACGGCAGACCGTCCTGCTGACCCATGTCAAAAATCTGCACAATGCCCGGATGCTGCAGATGAGCCACAGCGCGAGCCTCAGCAAGAAATCGCTGCAGTGCAGGGCCACTGCTGTGAGCCCCGGCAAGGATCATCTTCAATGCTACCGTCCGCTTCAGAATGCGATGACGAGCCTTGTAGACGACACCCATTCCACCACGACCAAGCTCAGACAGAATTTCATAGTCGCCAATCACCTTGCCCGCAGGCCCAGTGACCCGCATTCCACCCTGCGAACCACCGTCGTTCAAAGTCTCAACGTAGTCCTCAAGTTCCGGAGGACCGTTCACCAAAGTCTCGCCCGGATTCCCCGCAATCGCAGCAGACTGCGGCACCAGAGTAGCCCCGGGATCCGCTGCAATCGCTTCACCCGCCAGCTGCGGATCCAGCCACGTCTTTTGCAGCGATGACTGAGACACCGATGCAGCCACGTCCACAGCCATCGTCGACGCCACCGGCACACTTCCGTGATGCATCGCTGCCAGTTCATCCGCCAGCGTCTCACCGGCTGCCGCAACCAGCGTTGCCGACGGATCCGTTGCCGGCGGCGACTGCAAAGGCAGCTCAACCGTCTGAACACCTGCCGGAGATGAGCCCAGCCGGATCGCTCCGACCTCGCCGTCAGAAGTGCCGTGTGAATTTGCTGCAGCCATCGCCAAACCTCAGTTCGAGCCCCGTAAACCACCTTGCCTGGACGCCAGTCCACGCCGCGGAGACCCGCAATTCTACCTGTCACGCATTCACAACCTCAAGCTCCGATTTCCCCGGAATTCGCTGGCTTTGAGTAAATTTTGGTGTTTTCAGGCCTTGCGGCCGGAAAAAACCGGTCAACCGTCAATCAACGGCAGCATCCAGTCCATCAGTTTCGCTCCGACCCTACGCTGTACATTTTGGCGGTCCGTCGCATTTACCGCCCCTGAGCCGTCAGTATCACCATTCAACATCGTCCCTGTCTGACCGAGCTGATTGGACACCACAGTGATGTCTGCCGTTGTCACAGACCCGTTGCCGTCGGTGTCTCCAAATAGACGGAAAAACTCCCACGAGGCGTCCTGGGACTCGCCGAATACTCCATTCCCGTTCTGATCCAGCAGCACTCTGTAAAATCCGTCTCCAGCAGCTCCCACACCACCCAGCCCCGATGAGCCAAAGTCCAGCTTCAGTCGCTTGTCCGCAACACTCAAACCAAACCCTGTCACGCTGGCTCCGGTCAACGGAGTGACGCTTGCGGCATTCACCGCAAAACGCTCCACACGCACACGACCTGCAGATAACATCGCGGCGGGGTTGCTGCTGAACAAAACATCAAGATACCGAACCCATGACCGCTGCGAGATGCCATTTTGCGTGCTGATCCCCAATGAAGTGAGCCCTGCCGGCGTGAATGTCACTGTCGCCGTCCGATCGGGACTTCCCGGAGCTGCCTCAACATTACCAGAACCATCCACGGCCACACTGTAAAAGCCGTACGTATGCTGCTGCCCGTCCACCAAACCCACCACCCGCGATGTCGCACTAAATTGACCAGCACTTGTCTGCACTGCACCAACCGAGTCCACCTTTTGGGCAGCTCCTCCATCTACAGTCATATACACATCAAAATACAGAATTGGCTGCCCACTTGACTTCGATCCGCTAATTTGCATCTCAAACTGACCACCGCTGCTCCAGCTCAAAGTCGTTGCCTGACTTGCAGGAGGAAACACATCACCGACATAAGTGTTCGTATCACCAACAGTCTTGGCCTCACGATTACCCTGATTATCCACGGCGTTACTGCGGAACCAGTAAGTCTTGTTGGCCACTGGCAGGTTCAACACAGCCGACGGAGAAGCAGCCGGCACCGTCGCAAACTTCACATAACCACCGCCTATGCTGTAATACAGCTCAAATTCCTTAATCCCGGTTGCCCCGACACCTGGATCTGTCCCCGAAGCTGAAATCGTCACCGTGCGAGAATTCCAGGACGCCGGCAACGCCGCCAAAGTACTCACCGGAGCCGTCTCGTCAACGATGTCCGTAATCGACACCGTAATCGCCTTTTCAAAACTTAACCCGCCCGCGTCCGTTGTCCGCACTCGAACCGATCGACTGCTCGACTGCTCATAGTCGAACACAGCCGCAGTCCGCAACTGACCGCCACTGATGGAAAACAGAGCATTGTCAGTCGCACCAACCCCCGACACCAGAGCATACGTAAACGAC
>JBJTPZ010000148.1:0-2899 GCA_046075365.1 Planctomycetaceae bacterium | reverse complement strand
AGTGAAAGTTGGGTTGCAAAGTTCCCCAAACCGCTTGCCGATCGGCTCAAGTCGTTGATCGACAATCCGGATCAATGACGATTTCCGGCAAATGGCCTCGGCTTTCCTGCACATACATGCTGGCACATGCTGTATTGTCCGGTGCAAGCCTCGCCCTTTGGTAAGGCCACCAGCAAAGCGTGAGAGTCGTCTGGCAGCCCTCGTTTTCGAAGAGCAAACCGGGGCAGTGAAGCGAACGACACGAACCTTGAAATTCAAACACAGACATTTCGAATCCGCAAACACCTCTGCGATTTCGGAGGGGCGAAAAAGTTAGAAAAAATGACGGCTTTCAATGTTGACTCGGGTGCCCCGCAGCGCCAGCGATCACTGTGCGACGCGAGTCGCGTTGAGTCGTGTCAGTGGCCAGACCCTCACCACCCGGCTGCATCGGAGTGTTCGTCAATTCTCCACGCCGCAGAAGACGCCGGCCAGACAATGCCGTCCGACGGTTCGCGTCTTCGACCATGGCAGCCAGATTGCCACCGAAATGATCGGACATCTGACGACGCCATTCATGGATGGTTCCAATGATGTCACTGAGATCTTCAGTCGTCGAGCTGGCTGTCATCGCTCATGTGTACTTGCTGCGCTCATCGGACCACCATCGCTTCGTGAGAATCTGTCGAGCTGCTGCGACCATCCGGGACCCCCGACACGCCCTCAAACAGCTCACGATCGAAGTTTCAATCCAGACGCCAGACATGCGAATCAAACAACCTGACAGTGAAGAATTTCCGCAGGCTGCAGTTGACTGACGGCGAGGCGGGTTGTCACGACGGAAATGGACCGCGACTCAGAAAAGCTGGTCTCCCTCTGTGCGCTTTTCTGCTGAAATCTTCATTTTCAATCTTCCCTCACGTTCGAACCGGCCCGCAGCTTTCTATAGCGCGTGCGCGAGTGATCAAAACACGGCAGTCAGCCTGCGAAACTCAGGCCCTCCAGCAGTTTCAGCAAAATCGAAATCCACAGACCGCCGGGTTTTGAGACGCAGCCAACTCCCCAGCCATCGCACTTTCCGCAACACACCGCCAACCCGGGCAACGACTTCCGCCGACACCCGAGATCTCAGACTCTCTGCCGCCAGAGCAGGCGCGACATCACCATCCGCAACCGCCGGCACCCCCCGGCCGCCATTTCCCCCGCAACTCTCGCCCTTCTCGGACTCTCACATTGCCCCGGGTTATCATCCGTTTGGACCACTTAGGATGTCCAAAAACACACAGTTGCGACCGCTAAGCAGTTTCGGCAAAAACGAAATGTGACTGCGGGGTGATGGTGGTGTGGGAGTGGAGAGCACCTGGACACTCAACACAGAAAGGCCTGCGTTCACCGTGCGGTCCGTCCGCAAATGACCGGAAACGGCGATGCAATCGGGCCGCTGTTTTGCCTCGCCTGCTTGCTTATTTGCCGGGATGCCGACCTGGAACCGCGTGTGGCCGGCAGTCTGCCGCCACGCTTTCCCTTCATCCAGCCACTCCGTTCACTTCGTAAGACTTCCGTTGCGACAAAAAAATCCCGGCAATCTCAAATTGATGCTGCGCAATGCTCCACGTAAAATCAGGCAGACGTTTGACCCACCTGGCGACTCAGGAATGCATGCCAATGTCAGTTTCAGAAGCAGCCAAAATGGTCTACGAAAGCGAACTCAAGGAACGCCTTGAATTCGCCTGCCGTGACAAATTCGTGGCGATTGAACCCACGTCGAAGTCTTTTTTTGTCGGCGACACATTTCTCGCCGCTGCTCTCGCCGCAAAGCAGGCCTTTCCCGGAAGAACATCTTTCGTCCTGCGGATTGGTCATGATGCCGCATTTCACATCGGTGGTGCCGCGTCATGATGGGATCGATTGACGAAAGTGGCCGAGCACTGCTGGATGTACAGATCAGCAGAAAGCTAAATTCAGAAGGCATAGCTGTCACCACATGGATCGATACGGCGTTTGATGGGCAACTCGTACTGCCTCTCCAGTTGATCAAAGAACTCGAACTGGATTCTCTGGCTCAAACAGAAGCCATCCTGGCAGACGGTTCGAAGGTGACGCTGGAGGTATTCTTCTGCTACATCGACTGGTTTGGCGAGCGACGACCAATTCAAATCATCGCCAATGACGGCAGGTACCCACTTCTCGGGACTGAACTGCTCGAAAATCGGATCCTGCATATCGATTACAGAATGAGAACGCTAAGTCTGGACTGACCGAAATAAGTCATTGACCGCCATCCGTTTCTGCCGCTTCGCATGCGCTCAGGGCCTGGTCTGTCAGCCGGACACTTTTTAGGGCCTTGACAATGCGGAGGGCGATGGGCACCATCTCGCGGGTTGAGGTCTTTTCTCAAAGCCGGAGTGCGTCATGCGTTTTTTCTCACTGCTGCTGTTTGTTGCTCTGACAGTTGGTTGTGGCGGTCCTGTTGTGGCGCAGCAGGTGGAAGCGCAGCCCGGTTTGCCGGCCGAAGAACAGTCGCCGGCAGTGGCGACTGGTGGCCAGCCTAAAGAGGTCGTCAACACGATCGGGATGAAACTGGTGCTGATCCCCGCCGGAACCTTCACGATGGGTTCGCCGGCCAGGAAGAAGGACCGTTTTTACGACGAAGATCAGCATCAGGTGACGCTGACGAAACCGTTTTACATGGGCCGCACCGAGGTGACTCAGGGACAGTGGAAGAAGGTTATGGGAACGGAACCCTGGAAAGATGAGTACCGCTGGAAAGGTGAGTACTTCGTTCAGGAAGACGACGACTGCCCGATCGTCTGGGTCAACTGGAATGACGCAGTGGAGTTCTGTAAAAAGCTGAGTGCACTGGAGGGTAAGGTGTACCGGCTGCCGACGGAGGCCGAGTGGGAATACGCCTGCCGCGGCG
>JBJTPZ010000147.1:0-6444 GCA_046075365.1 Planctomycetaceae bacterium | reverse complement strand
CTCGAAGAAACGCAAGACTGCAGAAGGCTGGGAGCATTCTGTTGTGGAGTTGCAGCCATTGAATCCGGCATACGAGCCAATTTCGCTGGAGCCAGGGAATGTGGACAGTGTTGTGATCAATGCTGAATTCGTTGCTGTTTTACCGGCCACATAGCCCTGAAAATCAGACAGTTTTGATGTGTTTTTGGCAAGTCAGAGTCTAACGGACGCCCACCGACAAATCCGAATGGATGCAGAAACTGCATTTGATTGATGTGTCATCAGGCTCAAAAACTGCAGTTTCTGTGTGGCTCATACTTTTTGCAGTTTCTCGTTGGAAAAACAAACTGTGTCTGGTAATATCGGCAATCTGCCGAACTGTTTTGCCGAAAACTACCGGGCCAGGGAGATTCACGTGTCTGCTGGAAAAGCTGTGGTATTGCTGAGCGGCGGACTGGATTCTGCTACCGTGATGGCAATCGCACGTGACGCTGGTTTTCAGGTTTCGGCTTTGTCGGTCAACTATGGCCAGCGACATGCGGCAGAGCTGAATTCTGCACGCCGGTCTGCTCAGGCTGTGGGGGCCGCGCAGTTTCAGACGATGGATGTGGATCTGCGGGCTGTGGGCAAATCGTCGCTGACAGATGACATTGCTGTGCCGGTCGATCGTACAGTTGCCCAGATGAATGCTGCAATTCCTTCGACCTATGTCCCGGCAAGGAACACGGTACTGCTGTCCTGTGCACTGGCGTTCGCCGAAAGCATCGGGGCTCGGGATATCTTCGTCGGTGTAAATGCGCTGGACTATGCCGGATACCCGGACTGTCGGCCTGAGTACATAGCGGCGTTCGAAACCCTCGCGAATCTGGCGACGAAGGCTGGAGTGGAAGGCGATCGATTCAGAATTCATGCCCCGCTGATTCAAATGACCAAAGCTGAGATCATTAGGCGGGGTCTGGAACTGGGCGTGGATTTTCGCCTGACCAGCTCGTGCTACCAGCCAGCGGAGGACGGTCGAGCTTGCGGACGCTGTGATGCCTGTCTGTTGCGTCTGGCTGGGTTTGCTGAGGTTGGGGTGCTTGACCCGGTTCAGTATGTGCAGCGGGGGAACCCCTGACGTGAGCTACTCGATAAAAGAAATCTTTCTCACGCTGCAGGGGGAAGGGGCGTTTGCGGGTCGCCCAGCGGTGTTCTGCAGGTTTGCCGGATGCAATTTGTGGTCTGGCATCGAGGCGGACCGTGCTGGTGCTCGCTGCACATTCTGTGACACCGATTTCGTTGGAACGAACGGCCCTGGCGGTGGTAAGTTTGGGGATGCTGAAGTGCTCGCTGAGGCCATCGCCGGTTGTTGGCCGGCAAGCGGAAGGCCTCTTGTGGTGTGCACGGGCGGTGAGCCGCTGTTGCAGCTCGACCAGTCTCTGATTAGTGCTTTGCATCGACGCGGTTTTCAGATCGCGGTAGAGACGAACGGGACACTACCTTTGCCCGGAAATCTCGACTGGGTCTGTGTCAGCCCCAAAAGCGTAAAGGATCTCGTTGTTCAGGCCGGTGATGAGCTCAAGCTGGTTTTTCCACAAACCGACTGTCCGCCAGAAGAATTTGCAGCACTGAATTTTCAGCACTTTTACCTGCAGCCGATGGATGGGCCGGATTTGGTGGAGAACCAGCAGTTGGCGGTGGACTATTGCCTGAGGCACCCGCAGTGGCGATTGAGTATCCAGATTCACAAAGTGCTCGGGTTGCCATAACGAGTAGGGAGACTGTTTATGAAGCCAATCAACGTCATTGTGACCTGCACTAAGCAGAAGTCCCTGGAGGCGCCGGCAGCCATGCAGTTACGTAACCTGCATGGGAGGTCGGTCGAAGGCAGGCTGCGGGAATGGAAGCGTCAGGCTGATCTGTATTCGGGCGAATCGTGTACAGCCCGCAGATTGTACGCAGGTGATCACTGGGCGGTGGCGAAGTCTTTGGAGCAGACCGGGGGCAAGCGATCTGCCGTTCAGGTGTGGGTTATTTCAGCGGGTTTCGGGGTGGTGTCGCTGGATACGCCGATTGCGCCCTATTCGGCCACGTTCTCGACGCGGCATCCCGACACGGTCGTACTTCCGGGACACGTGCAGACTGCGGTGTGTGCTGCCGAGGATAAACGAGAATGGTGGAATGGCCTGACGACTCTGGAGTGGACTCGTGAACGCCCGATCTCGTTGCGTGATCTTGCCGCAGAGTTTCCTGACTGCCCGATGGTCCTTGCCGCGTCGGCCAATTATCTGCATGCTGTTCAGGATGATCTGCTGGCAGCCCGCGATTTGCTTGATGATCCCGACCAGTTGGCAATCTTTTCTGCCGGGACCGATGAGCTTTCGGGGCTGAATGAGCATCTGATTCCCTGTGATGCGCGGCTGCAGCCTCTGGTCGGCGGGATCCTCAGGTCATTGAATGTGCGAGTGCTGCGGCAGTATCTGAATTCCTGTGGGACGCGAAGCACCGTTGGGGTGAGAACTGCGAAGCGCGTGCTGGAGGGCTGGTTGGCAGCAGCGCCTGAGCGGCCACGATATGATCGGGCACCGGCCAGCGATGAAGAGGTGCGTCAATTCGTGAGTCGCGCCATGCAGATTCAGGCTCGAGTGTCGCGAACGGGATTGCTGCAGGCATTTCGGCAGAGTGGTCGGGCGTGTGAGCAGAATCGTTTCAAGGCCCTGTTTGGTGAAGTGGAGGCGGCACGCCATGGCTGAATCACGCGAATACCGTCGGCGGGCTTTGAAGATTGTGCAGTCACCTGCACATCCGCTGTACCTGTTTACTCTGACAGGCCGTGAGTTGCTGGATATTGCCGATATTTCGCGGGTGTCGCGAGACGATGCCGGGAAGCTTTTGGGATACCAGCGATCGGAGGTAAAGAAGCATGTGCAGAACATCGTTGAGTACCTGAACTCAGGGAATGTTCTGTTTCCGAATGCCATAATTTTGGCGTTGTCTTCGGACGTGAAATTTAAGGGAAGTCGCGGCCCGGACGTGAGTGACGGGCACGCCACTTCCGGTACGCTGGAGATCACAGTCAGAAAAAATGCCAAGAAACCGGCGTGGATTGTGGACGGACAGCAGCGAGCGCTGGCGTTATCCAAGTGTTCGAACCCGGATATGGTGATTCCGGTCAGTGCCTTTGTCGCTGATGACGTGGATGTTCAGCGTGACCAGTTTCTGCGAGTGAACAGTTCGAAGAATCTGCCTCCGGGGCTGATTACCGAATTACTGCCGGAGGTGTCTACAGCGCTGCCACCCAGGCTGGCGCAGCGGAAAATACCGTCTGCGATCTGTGACTGGCTGAATCAGGCGGAGCAGTCGCCATTGAAGGGAATGATTCGCCGAAGTTCGTCTTCTGATGAGGAACGCAGGCAGGCAGTAATCACCGATACATCAATCGTGAATATGATCGACGAAAGCCTGAAATCTGCTAGTGGCTGTCTGTTTCCTTACCGGAATTTGGCGACGCTTGAGACTGATTTTGAGGGTATCTGTCGGATCCTTGTGGTGTACTGGACGGCGGTGCGGAATGTGTTCCCGGAAGCCTGGGGAAAGTCTCCGGATAAAAGCCGTCTGATGCACGGAGTGGGGATAAGGGCCATGGGGCGATTGATGGATCGCATCATGCCCAGCATTCGAATCCATCACAAGAACGCGATTGCAGAAGTGCAGCGCGAGCTGCAGCGGATTGTACCTGAGTGTCACTGGACCGAGGGGCGGTGGGATGAACTGGGTGGGCTGCAGTGGAACGAACTGCAGAATGTGTCTCGGCACATCACATATCTGTCCAGTTTACTGGTAAGGAAGTACACGCAGGCGTGGAGTGAGGATCGATGAAGTTCTTTTTTCCTGACAGTCAGGATTTGGTTGATCCCAGCTTCGACTTCCAGACGGAAAAACGCAACGACCTGCGAATTCGTCAGCGCGATGACTTGTATGCGCATGAAGTTTTTCCGTCGCCGCCGTATGACGGTATGCTGGTATCCAAGGCGATTGTGGAAGGTACCGGCAGCAGTACCGGGCGATATACGCTGGGGCAACAGCGACGTTTTTCTGCGGAGGGTGTGCGAGAGTTTCTGCGCCTTGCGCCGCATCTGAAAATCATGGGCGACTGCGGAGCGTTCAGTTATGTGCGAGAACCTGAACCCCCGGTGACTGTGGAGGAGGTGACTCGTTTTTACGCTGAAAGTGGCTTTGACATTGGCGCCTCAGTGGACCATGTGATCCTCGAATACAATCCACAATGGGATTCCAAAGCTCACGGTGCTCCTCCGGTGCCGGACGACTGTGTCAGGCGCCAGGAGCTGACTCTGGAGTTGGCTCGTGAGTTCCTGCAGAACGCAAAAAAACAGAAGCTGCAGTTTGAGCCACTGGGTGTTGCGCAGGGATGGAGTCCCGGTTCGTACGCAAAATCCGTGTCTGCTCTGCAAAAAATGGGCTACAGCTACATTGCTCTGGGGGGCATGGTTCCGCTGAAGTCACCGGAGATTCTGGCGGTGCTGGAGGCGGTGTCTGAAAAACGGAAGCCGGAAACTAAATTGCATCTGTTTGGTGTGACGCGACTGGATCATGTGGTGCAATTTGCCAGCCACGGAGTGATCAGTTTTGACAGCACATCGCCACTGCGGCAGGCGTTCAAGGACGACAAGGACAATTACTACGCGGAGGATCGCACCTACGTGGCGATTCGCGTGCCGCAGGTTGATGTCAATCCGGCGATGAAAAACAAGGTGCTGTCGGGCGAGGTGAATCAGGGTGATGCGTTTCGTATGGAGCGTCAGTGTCTGGAGGCACTTCAGCAGTTTGACAAGGGGCGTTTTAAGCGGGCTGAGTTGTTGAAATTGCTGCACGAATACCAGCAGATGTTTGGTGTTGACCGAAAAAACAACATGGCTGCGTATGAAGAGTTGCTGACAGACAAGCCGTGGAAGTCATGTCCGTGTGCGGTTTGTCAGGATTTGGGAATCAATGTTGTGGTGTTTCGGGGCGCGGAGCGTAATCGCCGGCGGGGATTTCACAACGTGTTTGTGACTTACCGGAAGTTGCAGCGATTGATTTGAAGGTTGGTTTGTGCAGGCAAGAGCGGGTGGCGGGATGTCGAAGAAGCGTGCAGGGCGGGTGTTGTCGGTACCGGCAATCGAGTTTCGACAGGGCGGCGGGCGCAAGCTTTACAGTTTTGCGATTGACGGGAAGTTGCTGCACAGTTTTTGCACTGTGTCGCGCGTCAGCCGGCAGGGGGCGGAAACCTTGACGGGCTACCAGCGTCCGGAGGTTGCCGCGCATATTTCGCAGATCCGGGATTATCTTGAGTCGGAATCCCCAATTCTGCCGAACGCGATTGTTGTGGCGTTTGATGGCACTGTCAGGTTTCACCCGCATCAGGGGATTCCGAAGACGGGCTACAGCCGTCAGGGGACTTTAGACATTCCCCTTGGTCCCTTTGTTGACGAGACTTTGAAACCCGGCTGGATTGTGGATGGTCAGCAGCGTGCGGCGGCCATGCGGGATGCCCGAGTGGAAAGTTTCCCGGTCTGCGTCGTGGGTTTTGTGACTGACGGGCTGGAAGAGCAGCGGCAGCAGTTCATTCTGGTCAATGCCACAAAGCCACTGCCTAAGGGTTTGATTTACGAGTTGCTGCCTTCGACGGAAGGTAAGTTGCCGGTGGCCTTGCAGAAGCGTCGCCATCCCGCAGAGTTGGTTGAGCGGCTGAACTTTGACGAAGACTCGCCACTAAAAGGCATGATTCGGACGCCGACCAATGGAAAGGGGTTGGTAGCGGACAATTCGATGCTGCAGATGCTGAGCAACAGCCTCACTGATGGAATTCTGTATCGGTATGACGACATCGAAGATCAGTTAACGGTGCTAAAGGGATTCTGGGCCGCTGTGGCCACGGTTTTCGCTGCGGATTGGGGCCAACCTCCAAAGCGATCACGATTGCTCCACGGTGCGGGAGTAGTGGCCCTTGGGTTTGTGATGGACACGGTTGCTGAAAGGGTCGGAAAATCGAGGCAGCCTGTATCATCACATTTTCAGCAGGCTCTGAAAGAACTCGCACCGCATTGCCATTGGTCGACTGGCGTCTGGAGTTTCGGTGGTGACAATGAATTGAAATGGAATGAAGTACAAAATGTCCCGCGTCATATACAAATGCTGGCGAATCACCTTCTAGGATTGCTGCGCTCGCTGATCGTTCGGTAGCACCCACTGCCGTATGCTCCGGGCTGCCTTAGTGGGTGTCTGATGATGTGGCCCCTCCGATATTGTTCACTCTGTGATGTTCCTTTGAATCAATCCCGCGTCAGAATAATTTGACTAAAATGAGTAGTGTGCGCCCGCCTGTCCCAAATTTCTGGGACATCACCTTCTGTCCCCTATTGCCAAGCAGCACCCGCAGCGTCGCTCTGTGAATAGTCCTAGGCTTACCCCTTAATAGGACAGGGG
>JBJTPZ010000146.1:0-23612 GCA_046075365.1 Planctomycetaceae bacterium | reverse complement strand
CTTGCGGCAGTGCGTCGTGGGTTTGCTGTGCGTTGTCTGTTTCCTGAGGTCCGGCATTCTTCCTGGCTGATCGGTCAGGCTTTGCGTCGGTTGCTGCTGCGATTGCTGGCTGATTCTCCTGCGCCCCGTCGAAAACCGGGTGGTACAGGTGGCGGCATGCCACTCCTGCGTGCTCTGCTTAGACGCTCACTTGCAGATGAGGTAATGGATCAGCGATCTCAGCTGGCGTCAGCGGGTGTCACGGCAACATTCAGTGAGGTTGCATTTCGTCGGCCCGGTCAACTGACGCTGCACAGCAGTCAGCGCCGTCAGCCTGCGGTCCTGGATTATTCCTGCTGCGTCATAGCGTCCGGTGTTCGGCACCACCTGCCGGAATCTGATTTGCAGCGAAACATTCTGGATACAGAGCGTCTGTTTCAGCAGGCTCATCAGCCGCTGGAACTTTGTGTACTGGGCGGTGACGAGACAGCGCTTGGGGTGGCTGCGTTATTCAGCCTGTTTGGCTCATCAGTTGAACTGACAGCCGACTGCGATCTGCCGGAAACGATGGCCGAACTGGCAGAGCACGCGGGAGTTCGCATTCAGGCGATGGCGACTGCTGCTCCTTTTTCACCGGCGCTGTCGATACCTGACAACAAAACTGTGCTGGACTGTCGCCGAACGGTTGGCTTTACGGACCATTTGAATTTGACCTCGCTGGGGGTTGAAACAGACGATTGTGGTCGTCTCTGGTGTTCCAACAGACTCGAGACGTGGTGTCAGAATGTGTTTGGGGCTGGTTCCGTCGTAGGATTCACAGCGGCCGGTTTTTCTTCAGTCAGTGTTCAGGTGGAAGCCATCCTGCAGCAGGCGGGTGCCGCTGAGGTGTCGCGTTCCGGCAGGTCTCAGAGTGTGACCGGCTAAGTCTTTAGGGAGATTTGCAATGCTGGCATACTGGCTGGCAGCGGTGGTCTGTCTGCAGTCCGCTGTTTCACCGGATGAGCAACGGGCAGCGGAGTGGCAGATGGAGACTCAACAGTGGCGGGAGGCTCGCGATCGCAGCCTGCGTGCTCCGGATGGCTGGCTGGCTGTCAGCGGACTGATTTATCTGGAGCCGGGTGAGCATCGTTTTGGTTCGGGGGCGGATTGTGTGGTTCGTCTGACCGCGGACTCTTCGCCTCCGCTGGCCGGCACTCTGCAGGTTACTCCTGATCGCGTTACGTTTCGGGCGGCAGATTCTGTGGCGGTACAGTTGAATGGTGCGGCGGCGCAGCAGGGGCAACTGCAGATCAATCTGCAGGCTTCAGAGGCGGATTCGCCGGATCGACTGAAAGTGGGGACGACGACGCTGCAGATGATTCGTCGCAGTGGCCGACTGGCAGTGCGGCTGCGGGATTCACAGAATCCGCTGCGGCTGTCGTTCCAGGGTGAGCCATGGTATCCGATCCAGTCGGCGTATCGAGTGGAAGCGACCTGGCAGCCAGCTGCTGTGCCGCGTGTGGTACAGATTCAGAATGTGCGTGGCGGGCTGTCAGAGGGTCGAGTGGCGGGTACAGTGGAATTTGAGCTGCAGGGGCAGCGTCTGCAGCTGGAGGCTCTGGAAGAATCGGCTGACAGTCTGATGATCGTGTTTCGCGATCAGACCAGTGGCAAAGAGACATACGGTGCCGGTCGCTTTTTGAGTTTTCCGACGCCGCGCGGTCGGAATCTGATTCTTGATTTCAATCGGGCCTATAATCCGCCGTGTGCCTGGAATCCGCATACTTTGTGTCCCCTGCCATCAAAATCAAACCACCTGCCGATCTCAGTTTCTGCAGGGGCACGAAAGCCGGCAGAACCGTGAGGCTGCCTTTGCTGCTGGCGGTGTTCTTTTTGTGCGGCTCTGTTTCGCTGCAGGCAGGTACCGAACCGCCGGCTGCTCCGCGCGAGTTTCGTGCGGTCTGGGTTGCGACGCTCGACAATATTGACTGGCCGTCTCGCAGCGGGCTCAGTGCTGATCAGCAGCGGCAGGAAGCTGAACTGATTCTGGACCGATTGCTGGCTCTCAAAATGAATGCTGTGATTCTGCAGGTTCGCAGCGCCGCGGATGCCATCTACCCGTCAAAACTGGAACCATGGAGCAGATGTCTGACGGGAACACCCGGAAAGGCTCCCGATCCGATCTGGGACCCGCTGCAGTTCTGGATCGAGCAGGCTCATCGCAGAGGGCTGGAACTGCATGCGTGGCTGAACCCCTGCAGGGCTCATACGGGCAGGGGCGAGCCTGCTGCCACGCATATTGCAAAGCTCAGACCGGACCTGGTATGTCGTTACGGTGAGATGCTGTGGCTGGATCCCGGGCAAAGCGAAACGACAGAGCATACTCTGAATGTCGTGTCGGATCTGCTGCAGCGATATGATCTGGATGGGCTGCATGTGGATGATTACTTTTACCCGTATCCTGTTGAGCAGCAGGGCGGTCAAATGCTGCCTTTCCCGGACGATGATTCGTGGCGTCTGCACAGGAACAATGATCCTCGGCTGTCGCGTTCGGACTGGCGGCGCAGCAATGTGAACCGGCTGGTGCAGGGGCTGTGGGCTCGGGTGTGCACGGAACGTCCGGGCATTCGTTTCGGGATTTCTCCGTTCGGTATTGGACGTCCCGGTCAGGTGCCGGGCATCCGCGGGTTTGATCAGTACGAAGGGATTTTTGCGGATCCTGAATACTGGCTGCAGCAGGGGTGGTGTGACTACATGGCACCTCAGCTGTACTGGTCCATCGACCAGCCGGCTCAGAGTTTTCCGGTACTGCTGAAGTTTTGGCAGGAACGAGCAGGGGGGCGGATTCCGATCTGGCCAGGATTACTGACAAGTCGAGTCGGGGCGACATCGAAGACATTCTCTGCCGACGAGATTCCTCGGCAGGTTGAGCTGACCCGCCAACTGCTGGCCAGTCCAGGTCAGCTGCATTTCAGCATGCGGACGCTGCAGAAGAATCCGGCTGGCCTGACTGACCGGCTGCAGTCCGAAGTTTATTCGTCTGCAGCGCTGGCTCCCGTACATCTGCGAGCTCCAGGCAGACCTCCGACCGCTCCGCAGGTGGCCTTCGCCGAGGATGGGTCGCGACTGCGCTGGAGTTCTTCTGACAGCGCTGACGCAAGGGTGCTGGCAGTGTGGCTGCAGGTTGGCGACACGTGGCGGTTCTCGGTCGTTCCGCGGTCGGTGGCTGAACTGCCTCTGCCGCGAGGACTTGTGCGGTGTCAGGTGACTGCAGTCAGTCGTACAGGACTGCAGAGTGCTCCGACTGAGCTGAAGATTAAAGCCCGGCACTGACGGCAGATCGACGTGATGTCAGGCTGGTGCCAGTGCCGCTTGTCGGTCAATGGCGGCGGCCAGTGCGCGACCGACTTCCGTTTCATCCCCGGCAACAATGTCGGCTCCTGCCGCCAGGAATTCCGGCTGGTGCAGACTGTAGCGTGATCGAACGATCAGCGTGGCGTGAGGTGCCATGCGTCGGATCTGCTGCAGCATGGC
This sequence comes from Planctomycetaceae bacterium, assembly GCA_046075365.1. GTDB lineage: Bacteria > Planctomycetota > Planctomycetia > Planctomycetales > Planctomycetaceae > SXXK01. Next base: position 20,120 of record JBJTPZ010000146.1, on the reverse strand, counting down.
CATGGAATCGTGAAATCCGGGGACTGTGATGACCACCAGTTGCAGCCGTTCAAGGTGCAGATGCTGCAGGACTTCTCCGGAAGAGGCGTCTGCCTGCATGGCATGGAATCCGGCGGCGTGTGCACTGCGGACACCTTCTGCTCCAAGGTCAATCACCATGACTTTTTCAGCACGGTGATTCAGTGCTGCTGCAGCACCGCGACCGGCCGGGCCATAGCCAATAATCAGACAGTCACACTGCTGCTTCGCCAGCTGTTGCCGTGATCCGCCGTCGAGTGGTTCGTTGACTCGTCCGTTCAGCCATGCCGCAAGACGTGGAGCAACTGAAATCAGTGTGGGCGTCAGAATCAGGCTGACAATCGAAGCCGACACAATCGCGTTGAAGTGCGATTCCGACAGCAGACCGGCTTCAATTGCCTGGCCTCCCAGTACAAACGCAAATTCTCCGACCGAACCCAGACACAGGCCGGTTGCCAGTGATGTTCCGGAGGGAGTACCTGACAGTCGAAACAGCACGGCTGTCACCAGGACCTTGACTGCCAGGATCAGCAGCGCAAGCGTCAGCACGGTGGGCAGATTCTGAAACATCCACACCGGATCTGCCAGCAATCCCACAGTACCGAAAAACAGCGTCAGCAGTACGATTCGGAGTGATGCCACGTCCGCACGAATCTGCAGGGCGAAGGGTGAGTTACCGAGATACATGCCGGCCACAAAAGCGCCGAGTGCTGGTGAGAGTCCTGCAGCATGCGCTGACCACGTGGCGCCCAGTCCGACAATCACACTCAGCAAAACCATCAGTTCGCGATTCTGGCCGATGGAGCGAGTCCGCATTACGCGGACAGCCAGCAGATTCAGCAGCAGATACAACGCGATGACAACGCCGCCACCGGCCAGCAGGATCCCCAAAATTCGTGACAGCATCGCGCCGCTGCCTGCGTTGTTGCCCAGCAGTGGTATCAGTACCGCAAGAGGCACCACGGCCATGTCCTGCACCAGCAGGACTGCAATGGAGTTGCGACCCATGGGCGAATCCAGCAGAGATCGATCCGCCAGAACTCCAACCGCGGTTGCCGTACTGCTGAGGGTCAGCATGGCGCTGCAGGCCACGCTGCCGGCGAAACTGAGTCCAAGGCTGCGGCCAATCAGTGTCAGCACAGCCATAGTCACCAGCACCTGCAGCACTCCTGCAATTAAAGTGCGGGAGCCCAGGCCGAGAACTCGCTGCCACGAAAATTCAAGGCCCAGGCTGAACAGCAGCAACGCTACGCCCAGTTCAGCCAGCCCCTCAATTGCAGACTCGGCCCGCACAATTGCCAGGCTGCCCGGGCCACCCACGATGAGCCCAGCCAGCAGAAAACCCACCAGAGGGCTTTGCCGCAGCATGGCCATCAAACCACCGGCGGCAAAGCACGCCAGCAAAAGCAGAATGATCTGCAGCAGTAAATCCCACGTATCCATTATCAGCAGGCTCCGATTGGTACTGGCCACTGGCCTTCTCGCAGCATCGGAGCGGCCGCGGGATTCTACGGTCGGATGGTACCGGAAACCAGAAATTCCAGGGGTTCCTTCCGATCTTTGATGAACAACTGCATCTTCTGGGAGAAGCGACCGGGGCGATCAGGTGCCGTAAACTCCAGCTCAATCTTCGGCTGTTTGTCAGCCTGGTCGCTGAGACTGACTTTGAATTGATCCTTCAGATCACCAGCATCGATTTTTTCAATAACAATCGGTTTTCCACTGCGGACCACAAGCAGTGCTTTTTTGGATTCGCCAACTTTGACTGACTGCAGAGCGATACTGCGGTTAACGATGGTAATGTCCGAAGCCACTTCGCCCTGTACAAGCAGTGGCACATAGGGGTTTCTCGCGTCATCAGTGACAAGGGTAATGTACTCGGAAATTCTTCCCATCTTTGCCGTTGCTGCAAGCTTGACCTGCAGCTGATAGACGACGTTGATGCCATCGGCGGGCGTCTGCTCCCGCTTGATCTCCTTGATTTCGGCTGTGAGGTCCGGGTTTGTTATTTTGACTTCCCGAATCTGCCATTCCGGTCGGCCGGCATAATTGATCGAGACGCGGCGACTGGCTTCTGTGCCGTATTCGATTCTGGCGAACTCAACCTTGCCAGGATCGAACACGACATCGGTGCGGATGTAGGCAGAAATCGGAATTCGGACTTCGGCATACTGAGGTGCATCAATGACGATTGAGAGTGTTGTGTCGCGCTGTTTTTCGAAGTTCGTGGTGTTCATGCGAACTTCGATCGTGGCCTTTTCTCCGGGCTGCAGCAGTGTTTTCGAGGGGTTGTCGGCTTCCGCACAGCGACAGGCCGTTGAGACACTCTGGATGTGCAGTGTGGCGCCGGTGCTGTTCGTCAGCGTCACGGAACGAGCTGCTGCCGAACCACGCGCAATCACGCCGAATTCCAGGCGTCCTGGCTGCACCAGTCCGTCTGCCCAGCTTTGGGCATAAGCTGGCAAACTGCTGCTGACAGCAAAGACCAGAAACAGACAAACCAGTCGGCAAATGTTCCTCATGGCGACTTCCGATCAGGGCATGGTACGACTGAATATTCGGGGATGCGTCACGAGTGACCAGCTTCCCGTGGAAGAAAGTCTGGCATTTTTTCTGAGAAAACGCCACCTCAGCGGCTGAAATCGGCAGATTGTGAGAAGTTGGACGGACCTGTGTCAGTCTCCCGGGGGCAGGCCGCCAAACTGTCGCACCGCTTCGTAGGCGATTGTGTTGACGGTGCTGGCGAGGTTGAGGCTGCGGACCTGTGACCGCATCGGCAGCCGCAGATTTCTGGCTGCAGACTCCTGCAGGATTGAGGCCGGCAGTCCGCGAGATTCACTGCCGAAAAGCAGGATATCGCCCTGTGCGAATTCTACGTCCCAGGGGGCTCGAGAACCCGTTTTCGTCAGACACCAGACTCGAGCGTCGGGCAGTTTTCGCTGCACTTCAGCCCAGCTGTCGACAACTTCCCAGTCCAGGTGCTGCCAGTAATCCAGTCCGGCCCGCTGCAGCGATTTGTCGTCGACCAGAAAGCCAAGGGGGCGAATCAGCCACAAACGGGCACCGATGGCGACGCAGGTGCGACCGATGTTTCCGGTATTCTGGGGGATTTCAGGCTGATGCAGTACAATATGCAGCAGCGGATTTGCAGCCATGATCAGATTTTCCCGGCAGCCTGCGGACCGGGGCGGAAACCAGGATCGCTGCGGCCCTGCAATGTTTCAATGCTGTTCATTCGCACCATCAGAATGCGTTCTGTCGACCCAGGTTCAGAATAGGGCTGAAAGAACAGATGGCCGAGGGTCCAGGTGGCTGGATCTTCAGATGCATTTCTGCCAAGGACGGCAATTTCTCCTGCCAGCAGGCGGAACTGCAGCTGCTGTTCATACAGCGGCAGCATATTCTGGCGAATCGGCAGTTTCTCAGCATTCTGTTCGATCGTCAGCCGTGCTGTTGAGGAGCCGGAGTAGACGATGGGGAGCACATTCAGCAGGACCCAGTCTGCGGACAGTTCCCGCACCGACAGTTCCAGTACACAGCGGATCTGTGAGGGATTTCGCAGCATGGATAACTGAGAGATTTGCTGCAGTGGCAGGCGTGATTCGTCCAGATCGCTTTGAATTTCGAGGTAGCTTTGCCCCCCGGGCAACAGGGTAAAGATCGTGCCAAACGCACCGCTGGAATTTTGGGCTGGTGTGGGTGGTGATGCGGAATTTCCATCGGTTGCGGCAGGCCGGCTGGCGTCCTCGGCAAGGCTCTGAACGGCCCACGGGGTCGAGCTTCCGGCAACTCCAAGACGGAACCCGCTGTCATTGAGTTTTTGACGCTGTTCCGGGGCCATCAGGCCGCTTTCATCCAGCTCTTCCCACACAAGTTTGCGGGTCTTGTGGTCATTGATCGGTCGACTGGCGATACAGGCTTCCAGTCGGGCCATGCGGAGAGTCGCCGAGGGCGTGCCGCTTTTGTCGAGTGGCTTTTCAAGCGGGGGCAGCATGGTGGTCAACGGCGATTTTCCGTCCCCCAGCGAACGAAACAGATCGCAGCCGGTAGCTGTCAGAAACAGCCCGGCCAGCGCCTGTCGTCGGGAACAGAAATTTACCGGCACTCTGTGCATACCCCTGATTAAATTGACTCCGGAGACAGCAGTCCTGCTGTGCCACGCAGGGGGACACTACGGGCAGGGGGATTTGGCGGTCAACGTCAGGATTGTCGTGGCGGTCGGGATTCACCAAATCTGCCTGCCAACGGCTGACGAAATACTGCTGAATGCGTTCGGAACGGCAGAAACTGCAGATTTATCAGGAAATCAGCGGCCCCGCTGCCGGGGTTCTCGCCCAGCGATTTTTGGTCTATGCTGCAGTCCCGGTCAAAGTGCAGTCGTCAGCTGCGGGACTCGGAATCTTTGGGGAGTGGTATGACAGCGGTAACACTCAGGATTGGCGAGGGGCATGATACGCATCGCACGATCAGCGATCGCAGGCTGATTCTTGGCGGAGTAGTGATCACCGGGGTCCCGTTCGGACTGGATGGTCACAGCGATGCGGATGTGCTGCTGCATGCAATCACTGATGCACTGCTGGGCGCTGCCGGACTTGGCGACATCGGTGAATGGTTTCCGAATACGGACGAACGCTGGCGGGGTGCTGACTCGGCTCTGCTGTTGCAGACAGTGCTGCAGGAACTGGAACGGAAAAGTCTGCAGGTGGTGAACCTTGACTGCACGGTGCATGCTGAAAAGCCGCGGATGGGGCCATGGAAGCCGCTGATTCGGCAGCGACTTTCAGAGCTGTTGCGAGTGAACCTGCAGCAGATCAATGTGAAGGCGAAGTCCGGTGAAGCGGTCGGTCCCGTGGGACGTGGTGAGGCCATCAGTGCGACAGCGGTCGTACTGCTGCAGCAAACTTCCGGCTCGGGCTGAGTGTGATGGAAGGGATTCGTACTGATGACTGTCAGCAATCGTTACCTGGGGATTGACCCGGGTCTGAGCCGTACTGGATACGCGCTGATTGAACGCACAGGGCGGGGACCGCTGCTGCGCGAAGGCGGTGTGATTCAAACAAAAACAGACCAGCCACTGCATTTGCGGCTGGGTGAAATTGCCAGGGAAATTCGCGAAATCCTCGCAGAACTGCGGCCAGGGGCCGTGGGTATCGAGCAAGTATTTTCGCATGCCAGAAACGTTCGTTCATCACTGCTGCTGGCTCAGGCTCGAGGTGCCATTCTGGCAACTGTGGCTGAGAATTCTGTGCCACTGATTCAGTACAGCCCTTCCCAGATTAAACAGATGCTGACCGGCAGTGGTCGAGCAGGCAAGGAGCAGATGCAGCATGCAGTGCGAGCAGAGCTGCGTCTGGCTGAAATCCTTGAGCCACACGACGTTGCCGATGCCGCCGCAGTCGCCCTGTGCCTGTTCCATTCATTGCGGTTTGCCGCCTGAGCACCGGCCCGGCAGCGATCCTGGCACCGATCCGCCCAGCCGCGTTTGATCTCCCGCGTGAACTGTCAATCTGCCATAATCACGCAGCCAACAACTATTCGCTTATATTCTCGGACTCAAGCTGATGATCAATCGCATCACCGGGCAACTGGTTGCCATCACAGAAACTTATGCATCCATCCGCATCGGTGGTCTGGATTATGAGGTGCTGCTGCCGGATGTGGTCCGCAGACAGCTGCAGTCAAAGCTGAATGGTGAAGTCAGTCTGCGAACAATTGAGTTTCTGGAGGGGAATCCGCAGCAGGGACGCATGGTGCCGCGGATCGTGGGATTCATGAATGATGCTGAACTCGAATTCTTCGAACTGTTCTGTTCGGTGGATGGCGTGGGCGTCAAGAAAGCCCTGCGGGCCATGGTCCGGCCCGTACGTGAAATTGCGGTTTTAATTGAGGAGCAGGATGCGAAAGGCCTGAGCGCGCTGCCGGGAATCGGGCCGGCTATGGCTGAACGAATTATTGCCAAGCTGCGCCGCCGCATGACCAGATTCGCCCTGATGATTGCCAGCCGAATTCCGGAAGAAGCCGATCAGAAGTCGGACATGGTTTCGGAGGCGTACGAGGCGCTGCTGAGTGTCGGGCATTCACCGCAGGATGCCCGTGAACGCATCGAGACCGTGGTTCAGCCTGGCCGAAAGTTCAAGTCTGTTGAAGATATCCTTACGGAGATCTATCAGAAGCAGCGCCGCTGAGTGATCTGTTTCAGCAGCACCAGCGACGGATGGCGGATTCGTAAAGCGCAACACCATGTTCCAGTTGCGCAAGGCTGATCCATTCGTCGTCGGTATGCGCCTGCGCAATATCGCCCGGTCCCCAGACCGCCATATTTCGCAGTTCGGTCAGAACTGCTCCGTCAGTCCCGTAGGCCACTGTTTCCGGGCGATCCTTGCCGCTGATCTGCAGCAGCTCGGCAATGAATGGTGACTGCGGATCCGTGTACAGCGGTTCGCTGGAAAAAGTTACTTCAAACTGCAGCCCGCAGCGGACAGCCACGTCGCGCATCCGTGCTGTCAGCTCATCGGCAGGCTGACCTGGCATAGGGCGGAAGTAGACGTGGCACGAGGCCAGCGGTGATGTGATGTTGATGCCCGTGTTGGTGTCGTGCAGCAACAGGTTCAGCGTGGGGGTCGGGGGCTGAAATCTGGCATCGTGCCATTGCGGTGCAGATTCCAGTTCTTCGTTGATGCGGCGAATCTCCTCGAGAAACGGAATCAGTGCCATACAGGCATTCTGTCCGAGCCCGGTGCTGGAATGTGCGGCTCGCCCGCGAGAAATGGCCTGTACCGTGCGGCCTCCCTTGTGCGCGTACACGACCCGCAGACCAGTGGGTTCACCGATGATGGCCCCGGCTGCGTGTTCGACAATACCTCGATAGATCTGTGATTGGGCCGCGACACTGCGAGCGCCCAGCATCCCCACCTCTTCATCGGCTGTTGCCACAAACCACAGGGGAGCTTGCTGCTGTTCAGGCGGGATCGAGGCTGCTGCGGCCAGCAGGCAGGAAACAGGACCCTTCATGTCGCAAGATCCGCGACCATAGACGCGTCCATCAGCCACATGAGCCTGCCAGGGGCCGGACTGCGGATAACTCCACGAATCCACAGGGACAACATCCGTATGTCCGAACCACGCCAGTCCGGCACCCGAATCCGGCCCGCGACGCGCCACAACGCTGGTCTTCAGGACTCCGCGAGCATCCGAATAGCTGACTCGCTCGGTGTCAAAATGCAGCTGGAGCAGCCAGCGCTCAACGCAATCCGTAATGTCGGCGTTGGAGACGGAACTGACACTGGGAAATGAAATCAGCTGGCGAAGATATTCCAGAGCCCGCATGAGACACCATTGAAAACGGTCGTGTGGACAGACAGCGAAAATTCTCTGATTGCCGGCAAAAAGGCAAGTCAGCAGTTACTGGCCGGGACAGGCACTGCGGTACTGGTGCAGAAAAATACCCGCAGAAACAGCCACATTCAGCGAATCTGTGCCATGGAACATAGGAATCGTCAGACGCGTTCCGGACACCTGGCGAACTGCTTCTGAAATGCCGTCATATTCATTGCCGAAGACCACGGCTGTGCGGGCTGCAAAACGGTGCAGGTGCAGCGGTGTCGCTGTCGGATCCAGCAGTGTCAGACAGTTTTCCACGGCGTGCTGCTGCTGCAATTCTGTCAGCACGGCGGCAAGATCGGACACTTCCATGATGGGCAGAAACAGTCCATTCCCCATCGAAACTCGCAGGACACGCCTCGAAAACGGGTCTGCCGAACCTTCGCCCAGCAGAATCCCCGCGGCACCAAAAGCAGCCCCGATGCGAATCAGCGCTCCCACATTTTCCGGATCCGTCACTCGATCGCCGGCTACCAGCAGTGCCGGACCCGCCGATGGCAGCCACTGCTTCAAAGGCTGCGGAGGACGACGTTCGGCACACGCCATGACTCCGCAGTGGAATGCAAACCCCACCAGCTCTTCAGCCTGTGCCTGCGTCAGTCGATACACTGGAACATGCGCCGGAAGCCGCGTTTCAAAGGCCGCAAACTTGCGGTCGCTGATCACCACACTGCGGACTGTAAAATCACTGCGCAGCACACGCTCAACGACCGTAGGACCCTCAGCGATAAATATCTGAGCATCGCGCGTGGCGTTGGTGGATTTGAGGCTGCGGTAAACGTCCAGCCGCGGATCCGACAGACTGTCGATTCGTTCGGACAGCATCACTGACCCGACGGACGAACGCCGACTGTCAGCAGCAGGTTGGCCCACAATGCCTGATCACCCGTTTGAATTGTCAGGACGTGATCACGTGAGTCCACTGCATCATAAAAGTCCCAGCGGGAAATCGGCTGCAGCGGAATCGCCAGTCCGGCTTCAGTCAGGATTGAGCGGTACTGGTTCCAGACCGGCGGATCGTGGGGCAGACGCCACGGATCGTCGTCCGGCATTCCCATGGTGCTGACGGCTTCAACGGGAATTGCCGTCAGCAGTACCTGCAGTACCTGTGCCACGGTAACAAGGCCCGGGGCCAGATTCAGACTGACCAGCTCGGCTCGCGGCCCAATCGCGGATGAAGCCGGATAGTTGCCGTCGGCAATCAGGATCTTTGCACTGTGGCCGGCACGTGCCAGCACTTCTGAAATACGAGGGTGAATCAGTTGTGATTTAAGCATAGGGCAGGTTCCGGAATCTGAGTGTCAGGTAGTTGCGGGCCGAGCGGGTGGCGAGCCCGGATCATCGCCATGATTGTGTATCGCAGACGATGCCCCCCACTTCCCCGCGACTCCGAAAGTCATCGGAGCATCCTGAACATACTGTTTTCCCAGCAGCAATGCGACCTCAGCACGGGCAAGTTCATAACCAAGATAAAAAGCATGCTCGGCTGAGACAGCGGCCTGAGTTCTTTGCTGACGAGCCTGCAGCAGAGCCTGCTCAAAAACCGCAAATCCACTGCTGCCGCTCCAGCAGCCGTCCGAATTCATCAGATGCAGACGGCCCTGTTCAGCGAAGATGCGGTAATTCGGATCTGTCAGAGATTCTGCCAGCTGGTCAAGTGCTGCCTGCGAAGTCCTGCGCAGACGCCCGTCCCGCAGCATGGTCAGAGAACCATCAAGATTTTTGGGGATTGTCCCGGCACTCACGGCATAGTGCACCAGCCTTCGCGCGGCCGACAGCTCGGCCACTGATGTGCGACACCAGTTGATCACCTGCGTCGTCAGCACGCTTTGTATGCCCAGCTCTTCACAGATGGCCGCCAGCAGCATGTTCACGCCCGCTGAGTCCACTTCGGTCAGTTCGGACACGTTGCCAACGCCCATCATCATGGCGGCGTCAGGGTGTCGGCGGCGAGTCTGCATGTAACGCTCAAGCGACGCAGCGAAGCCCATCCCGATGGGTTCCAGAATCGGATCAAGGCGAAAACGGCAGCCGCGCTGCGACAGCTGCTCAGCAATTCGGTCCAGCGAATCTGTGTCCTGCGGCGTCTCCGGAACCGCCACCACCTCCACGCCCAGCCGGCTGACCCAGTCCAGGTTTGACTGATTGCAGCTCAATATCAGTTCAGCACCGGCCGCCACCGCTGCTTCAACTTCCGTCTGATCAAAGCTGTCGATGGACACGCGATGGCCGGCATTCCGGAGTTCCCGCACGATCTCGCCCATGTGCCCACAAACACTGCCCGGCACTGCGCCAACATCAATCAGATCAGCGCCCGCAGATTTCAGTTCGGCCGCCTGCTGCAGAATCTGCTCGACTGGCAGCAGCGGGGCATGATTCAGCTCTGCCAGAATCTCGATGGACCAGCCAGTCAGATCAGCCTGCCTGCGACGTCCGACACCAAAATATTCAGGCAGATCATACAGGTCCTTCGGACCCCTGGCGAACGGTCGGCCAAACTGCTGCTCCAGTTCACTCAGCTCGCCCTGACACCAGCCTGGGACAATCACCCGATCAATATGGTCGGGAACTGTCAGACGGCGTTTCAGCAGGCCGGTATGCAGAAGTGCGGCTACCTGAATTCCTGGAACCGTGATTTCGAAACGGAACCCGGCCAGCGGAGCGACTGTCTGCAGAACATCCCGCAGACTGCCCTCAGCCAGACGTCCGGTTACGAACAGCACTGTTTTCTCAGTCACCTGCGATCGCCTTTTTCCTGAGATCAGCGCACAGCGCCGCCGTTCACGTTGAGCACCTGTCCTGTAATCCAGCTCGCCTCATCACTGAGCAGAAATCTGGCCATGCAGGCGATATCACGAGGTTCGCCCCACCGCTGCAGCGGTGTTTCCCGCAGCACACGCTGCTGCCAGTAATCGCTGGCGTTCTCGCCCCATGCTGTGCGAATCCAGCCCGGAGCAATGCAATTGACGCGAACAGCCGGTGCCAGGCTGAGTGCCAGCGAGCGTGAAAATCCCATCACCGCGTTCTTCACCGCCGCAAATAACTCGCCGCTGTCGCCTTCCATGCCGCGATCAGACTGATCCCAGCCAATCGTCAGAATCACACCATGACCGACATCCTGCATCCGTCTTCCCAGGGACCGTGACAATTCCACAGTGCCTTCGACATCCGTCCGCAGCAGAGCTGTCAGTTTGTCCGAGAAAGATGCCTGCCGCAGCTCGGTGGTCAGCGTATCGGCACCGGCACAGTTGACGAGCGCGTCAGGGATGCCGTCCTCGCAGGCCTCAGCCAGCAGCCGGGCTCGATCCTGCGGGCAGCCGACATCGGCAGCAATCACAGTGGCTGTACCACCCTGCCCAGTGATTTCGGCGGCGGCTTCACGAGCCTGCTGGACAGAGCGGCGGCAATTCAGAATTACCGCCGCTCCAGCGCGGAAACTCTCCATGGCAATCTCCCGCCCAATCCCGGAAGATGCACCCGTAATCAAAATTCGACGTCCGCTGAGTGATGCAAATGACATTTTGAAAGGCTATTCTGAGGGAGTTGGCCGGCACGATGGTGCCAGCGTTGACCGTTCAAACTGCGTTATACACCAATTCCCGCCGAATTTCAGGAGCCCCGCCTGTGAGATTCCGTCTGCTGCTGTTCATCTCTCTCGCTCTGGTCTGTCAACCACTGGTATTTCTGCAGGCTGATGAAAAAACTCAGCAGTTCCGCGTGGGCATGATCGGCCTTGATACCTCGCACTGTCTGGCATTCACAGAACTGCTGAACAAGGCAGGGGATGATCCGATCCTGGGCGGCTGCAAAGTGGTGCTGGTGTATCCCAAAGGCAGCGCGGATATTGAAAGCAGTGTGAAACGCGTTCCCGAGTACACTCAGAAGATTCGGGCTTTGGGTGTTGAAGTGGTTGAAGATCTGGCAGCCATGATTGCTCAGGTTGATGTCGTGCTGCTTGAAACAAATGACGGCCGTCCGCATCTTGAGCAGGTGATTCCGGTGCTGAAGGCGCGCAAACCCGTCTTCATTGACAAGCCCGTGGCCGGTTCACTGGTGGATGCGATGGCCATCTATCGACTGGCCGAGCACTATCAGACGCCGGTTTTCAGCTCGTCGTCACTGCGGTTCGCTGCCGCAGCTCAGGCTGTCAGGAATGGTTCAATTGGCGACGTGCTGGGCTGCGATGCCTACTCCCCCTGCAGTCTCGAGGCGACTCACCCGGATCTGTTCTGGTACGGAATTCATGGCTGCGAAACTCTGTTTACGGCCATGGGACCGGGAGTCGAGTCCGTGGTTCGAACGTCGACAAAAGACTTTGATGTCGTGACCGGGACCTGGAAGGGCGGTCGCATTGGAACATTTCGAGGCATTCGTGCAGGCAGTGCCGGATACGGCGGCACAGCATTTGGCACCAAAGGTTCTGCACAGATGGGGCCCTACGACGGTTACAAGCCGCTGGTTGTCGAGATCGTCAAATTCTGGCGCAGCGGAAAGCCGCCAGTCTCCGCCGAAGAGACGATTGATCTGTACGCATTCATGGAAGCAGCCGACGAAAGTCGCCGCCGTGGATTTGTACCGGTCAAGGTGGCTGAGGTCCGAGAAAAGGCGGCCGCAGCCGCCGATCAGAAAGTTCGCTCGATTCTGGCAGCCGAGTAATTTTCAGCAGCGGCGCAGAATCAGCAGATCTGCCCGCGATTCGGCCTGCAGGCCTTCCGGAAGTGATACGGACGAGTTCTGCTTGAGGATCGCGGTCGTGCGCAGCCAGTGTTCTGCTGTCAGACGCTGTCTGGGCCAGGTCTGACGATCCCACAGGCGGATCAGAGCGTGCCGCACCAGGGGTTCAGGTGACTGCAGCAGGCGACTGCGACTGAGTCTGATGATGGACGGCGAGCAGTCCAGGATGGACTGTTCCAGCAGCTGATCGGCAAGTGCATCGAGGCAGGTGAGCTGTTCGCCTGCCTGCCTCGCCAGTCGCACCAGTGCCTGATCAATGCCGGGGTTCAGGCTCTCGCGCAGCAGTGGCAGGATCTGGTGACGAATCCTGTTGCGGGCGAATTCAGTGCTGCTGTTGCTGGCATCCTGTGTATGCGGGATGCTGCGTTCGGCAGCGAAAGCCGCCAGGTCCGTTCGGGAAAAGTCCAGCAGGGGGCGCACAAGCTGTACGACTGGTGACAGCGGGCGACGATCCGACATGCCTTTTAGCCCGCCCAGACCGGTGCCGCGGGCAATATTCAGCAGCACCGTTTCCGCCTGATCGTCGCTGTGGTGAGCGACAGCGACAAACTGAAACTGGTTTTCGCGAGCCGTGCGTTCGAGGAATTCGTAACGCGCCGTCCGAGCGGCCTCCTCCAGACTTCCTCGGCTGGCGGATTTCAGTGAACCCTCGGGCAGTGATTCGCAGAAGCATTCGAGCTGATGATCGGCTGCTGCAGTCTGCACGAGGCAGGCGTCAGTCTGTCCGGCAGCACCGCGCAACCCATGATTCAGATGAGCGACAGCCAGACGCCGCGGCTCATGGGCCGTTGCCAGCACTGCAAGGTTCAGCAGCACCAGACTGTCGAGGCCACCGGAGACGGCCAGCAGCAGACCTGCATCCTCAGGCACCAGCTCGCGGATGCGGACCCGCGCCAGTTCGACCAGTCGCTCAGGCAGCACTGGCTGCTGCCTGAAACACGGTTTCCTCTGTCGCATTGCCCGAATGATGGATGAAAACATCGCGAGACGGGAACGGGATCGTCAGGCCGCGGTCATCAAACCCGAGCTTGATCTGTTCGGTCAGTGCGAACTTCACGGCGTGAAAATCAGCACTGCGGACCCACGGGCGAACCACGAAATTCACGCTGCTTTCAGCAAGTTCCGACACCGCAATGACAGGAGCCGGTTCGGCAAGGACTCGCGGTTCCGCCGCCACAATCTGTTCCAGCATCCGCCGCACTTCTCGCAGCGGATCGTTGTAACTGCAGCCGATCACGAGATCGATTCTGCGATTGGGCTCGGCAGAGAGATTACGGATGGTGCCGCCGGTGATGGAGGCATTCGGCTGGATAATTCGAACATTGTCAGGGCTGAGCAGGATCGTGTTGAAGATCTGGATCTCGACGACGCGTCCGATCATGCCGGCCACTTCAATCGTATCACCAACACGAAATGGTCTGAAGAAGACCAGCAGGACGCCGGAGGCAACATTGCCAAGTGAACCCTGCAGCGCCATGCCGATGGCAAACCCGGAGGCAACCAGTACGGCACTGAGGGACGTGGTGTCGATACCAAGGCAGCTGAGTGAAGCAATGCAGACGACCAGCTGCAGAATGATGGAAGCGAAGTTGCCGAGAAACTTTGCCAGGGTTTCATCCATCCGGGCGCGGCGGGATGCCTGTTCGATCATGCGAACTGCCAGCCGCACGAGGATGCGTCCGAACAGAAATACGGCGACGGCGGCAGCGATCGCGGGGAGCCAGTGAGTCAGCACGCGTACCAGCATTTCGCGACTGAGGTCAGCGGTGACAGCTTCGCGCACCTGCTGCAGCAGATCCGGCGACTGTGCGGACGATGCAGTGCCGGCTGAGTCTGGATCCGGAACTGCTGCCTGCGGAATGAGTGCAAGAATTTGGCCGAATTTTTCGATCATCATCCCTGAACCTCTGCGACCTTCCTGGTCGGAAAAACAGTGCTGAGACCTGCGTCGGGATGCCACCCAGCGGGTCACTTCAACCGCAATTTAACCGGGCCTGTGTTGCGGGTAAATGCGGGATTTCTGTTGTTTTTTTGCAACAAAACCGCAGTTTCGACGGTCTTTGGGAGCAATCGGCGAATTACTGCGGATTTTTCTTGAAAATCAGGGGTGCTCTGATCTCGTCAGACGGCCGTTCGGAACTGCGATTTGCCAGCATCTGAGAAAAGTACCAGACGGTCAGTGTGACTCCGATTCCGATCACAATTTTGCGGACCAGGCGTTTATCCAGCCGTCGAGCCCAGGTTGCGCCCGCCCAGCCACCAGCCATGGCTGATGCGATCATGGGGATTGCGAGGGGCCAGTGCACGCTGCCGTCATAGATAAAAATCACCATGGAAACGCCGTTGATGAGTCCGGCCAGTACGGTTTTTAGCCCATTGATCTGATGAATGCTGCCGGCATTCAGCAGGCTGAGGCTGCTGAGCATCAGGATGCCGATTCCGGCTCCGAAATATCCACCGTACAGACCAATGGCCAGCTGCAGCGCGGTGACCAGCCAGCGGTGATCGGTCGGCTGCGATGCACCTGATGCCTGCAGCACAGCCGACAGTCTGGGCTGCAGAACGAACAGGGCAGTCGCCAGACAGATCAGCCACGGCACCATGGCACGAAACATCTGCTCGTCGCCGGCAACCACAAGCCAGGCCCCCAGTGCAGCTCCGAGGACGCTGGGCAGAGCCAGCAGTCTGGTCCAGCGCCAAAGTTCGCGAACTTCACGGCGGTAGCCCCATGAACTGGAGAATGAGCCTGGGCAGAGCGCTACGGTGTTGGTGCCGTTGGCCAGGATCGCACCGCTGCCCGGTCCGGAAATAGTTTCCAGTACGAACATCAAAGCGGGGAACGTAACCAGAGTTCCTCCGCCGGCGATCGCATTGATCGCTCCACCGAGGGCAGCAGCGGGACACACAATCAGACAGGCCTGCCAGTATTCCATGTGCGGCAGCATACCAGAGTGCTGTTGCACGGGCAGCGCAAAGACCTGAAAAATGCGATCCGACCGGTTTTGGCAACATCTTGCGGCATTTATGGAATCAGATCTATAGTGCGGTCGTGCGTCTTGAGTCCGAGCCAGGTGCCAGCGAAGTTCTTTTGAAAGGTCGGCGATGAATGTGAGCAGAACGCAGTCGCCTGTGTCCGGTTGTCGCAGGCAGTTTCTGGCTGCCGGAGCGATCGGTGTCACCGCCGGCTGGGTGCTGCAGGCAGGTCACATCAGAGCCGATGAAAGCCGGGCAAAAACTGAGGCGATTGAGCTGATTCCGGCCACCGGAAACTGTGCTCGCGTCACGTATAAAAGCTCGCTCAACGGCGTCCTGTCGACTCCGGACGGCCAGCAGCAGTCCGTTCTGACAGTGGTTGGCAGCAGTCAGTTCGAATTTGATCAGCAGCAGCAGGGCGGGGCAGCGGCTGAGCTGGAAGGTTTGCGGCTCAGTCGTCGTTACCGCAGGGCTGCGGTCAGCACGCGCGTCGGCAAGTCACATGAGACCTCAACGGTGTTGCCGGCCGCGACCAGCCTGATGCACGTCTGGGGAACCGAAGGCCAGCTGCTGCAGGTCAGTCCTGAAGTGCGGCTGACCAGATCGCAGCTGGATCTGCTGCAGTTTCCCTGCGATCCAGTGGCCGCGAACGGTCTGTTGCCGCGCCGCAGCCTCGCTTCCGCCGACGAAAAGTGGAACTGCGATCCCTGGGTTTTTCCGCTGCTGGCGGGCATGGATGCGGCGGTTGGTCAGAGTGTGACCGGGAGCATCCAGCGGATCACGGAACAAGAGGCAACGATCAGTTTTGAATGTCGTGGCAGCGGTGCGGTGACTGGCTCGGCGACGGAGGTCAGTCTGACCGGCACGCTGCAGTTCGATCGAAAGACTCGCATGATTCGCCGCTTCGCAGCGGTGCTGAATGAAAATCGCAGTGCAGGACCAGTCAGTCCGGGGCTGAAAGTGCAGGCCGATATTTCGTGGACACAGGATCCAATGGAGCCTGATTCGCAGTTGTCAGCACTGATTCCGGCAGGTTTGCCGGAATCCGGCCGGCTGCTGCTGACACTGGTGACGCCCTGGCGACTGGTGCTGCTGCATGATCGCCGCTGGCATGTATTTCAGGAGACTGCGGAGCTGGTCATTCTTCGCATGCTGACAAATGGCGCTCTGACAGCCCAGTGCAACCTGGCAGCGGCACCGCTGATGCCGGCCGGAAAATTTACTGATGAAGGTAAGTTTCTCTCAGAGATTGAGCAGAAGATCAGTCCCTGGAAGGGAACCATTATGGATTCCAAAGTGGAATCTGACCGTCAGGGCTGGCGAGTCCATCATGTGCGTGCTGAAGCCGAGGTGCAGCCGGCTGTCGCTGCGGCTGTACTGGCCAGCACGAAGGGGGCTGACACGGCAGGGCAGCCTGCTGGTGTCAGTGCCACTGCAGAGAAACGTTCACTGCAGACCATTGTCTGGCAGTACTGCCTTTGTACGGCCAGGACGGGCGAACAGTTTTCGATGGTTTTTTCGCATGCAGCTGAAGATGCCGCTGAGTTTTCCGGGGTACCGGAACAGTTTTTGAGTCGCATGTCCATCAGAAGTGCTCGCCCGGCCATCCCGCTGCCTCGCTGACCGCGAGGTTTTCCCTGAAATTCCACTCACAGTTCGGGAATTGTTGTGTGCAGTCCTGCCTGTGCGGCAACAATCGGTCGGGCTGGAGAAATCCCGGGAATGCCGACCTTGCCCATTCTGTACCAGTTGTCCTAGGATGCGTCGCCCGCTCGCGGGTTCGCAGGTTTTGTCGCGAAGCGTTTTGAAGAAAGCAGCAACGATGTCCAGGGGTAATCTTTGCGGTTTGTTTCTGGCTGCCTCCAGTATTCTGGCAGCAGGTGTGCAGGCCGGCGAAAAGGTGGAATTGTCGGCCGAAGACGGCAAGACAGCTCAGATGGTGGCCTCGATGGTCACTTCGCGGCACATTAATCACCCGGCAATTGACGACTCGCTGTCAGAAAAACTGTTCAATCGTTACCTGGAAGTCTGGGATCCGCAGAAGCTGTATTTCCTGCAGTCCGACATTGATCAGTTTGCGGTCGACAAGGACAAGCTGGATGATGGGATTCTGAAAGGTGATGTGGCTTTTGCCGCTGTTGTGTTTGACCGTTTTCGTGAACGCATGAAGGCTCGTGCTGAAAAAATTCCGGCGGTTGTTGATGCCGAACATGACTTCACAGTGGACGAAGAAATCCCGCGTGATGCGGATGATCTGCCGTGGGCTGCCAGCGAAGCGGAACTTGACGAGCGGTGGCGCAAGCGGATCAAGTTTGATCTGCTGATGCTGAAGCTGGAGGACAAGAAGGACGATGACCCGCGCAAGCGCCTGAAGACTCGGTACCGCACCAATCAGGTCTATATTGACCAGACGGAACCGCATGAAGTGCTTGAGTTGTATCTGTCATCGATGACACACTGTCTTGATCCGCACTCCAGCTACATGTCTCCTCAGACGCTGGATGACTTCGAGACCACCATGAAGCTGAAGCTGGAGGGCATTGGGGCCCGGCTGAAGTATGAAGACGGTTATACGACCGTAGAGGAGGTCATTCAGGGTGGTGCTGCAGCGGCTGACGGACGACTGACAAAGGGTGATCGGATCATCGGTGTTTCCGCCGACGCGACGGCCGACTATGTGGATGTTGTTGAGATGAAGCTCAACAAGGTCGTCGACATGATCCGTGGCAAAAAAGGCACGAAAGTCCGTCTGAAAATTCGCAAGGAAGCGGGCGGAACGGAAGAAATCGAACTGACTCGTACCGAAGTCAAGATCACCGAAGATGAAGTGAAGGGCAAAGTCATCGAAGCCAGTGACTGGACTCCCGGTCGCAAGGCAAAGATCGGTGTTTTGCGAATCCCGTCATTCTATCGGGATTTTCAGGGAGCCAATCGTGGCGGTGACTTCAAGAGTACCTCCAAAGACGTCAAGGTGGTGCTCGACGAATTCAAGCGGGAAGGTGTCGAGATGCTGATTGTGGATCTCCGCTGGAATGGTGGCGGGGCTTTGCAGGAAGCGATCGAAGTCTCTGGCCTGTTCATTCCGGATGGTGCTGTGGTGCAGGTGAAGGAACCTGGCGACAGTGTCCAGACTCTGGCTGATGAAGATGCCGATGTGTACTGGCGTCGTCCGATGGTGGTTGTCTGCAATCGGTTTTCTGCGTCAGCATCTGAGATCTTTGCCGGAGCCATCAAGGACTATCGGCGAGGCATTGTGGTCGGGGACCGCACAACTCACGGCAAGGGCAGTGTGCAGAACGTGGTACCTGTCGCCAGCCGCCTGTCTCTGTTTGCTCAGGATCGCGGGGCACTGAAGCTGACCATCAGCAAGTTTTATCGAGTGAACGGCGACAGCACTCAGACGAAGGGCGTCACGTCCGACATCACGCTGCCGTCACTGCTGAATGTGCGAGAAGTCGGTGAAGAATCGCTGGATAATGCTCTGGAATTCGACCGAATTGCTCGCGCCGAATATCGACAGTCATCAAATGTGAACGATGCCGTCGTGACGCAATTGCGGACTCAGAGCGAAGCTCGAGTCGCAGCAGATGCAGATTTTGCACACATCAGCAAACTGATTGGTCGTTATGAGCAGCGAAAGGGCGACAAAGTGATTTCGCTGAATGAGAGCAAACTGCGGGCTGAAGAGGATGAACTGAAGCAGGAGAAAAAGGAAGAGGAAGAAGCCATGAAACAGGCTGCCGGCAGCGCTGACAAGGACATCTTCCCGCAAGACTATTACAACAAGGAACTGGTCAATATCACGGCCGACTATCTGCAGGTGCTGACGAACATTCAGGCATCGCGCAAGTGATGTCGTCAGCGAACTGACAAGGCCACGGGATCAGCTTCTTACAAAGTGAGCCGGCACATTGTGTCGGCTCTTTTTATTGCCCCGGAGCTTATTCCTGCGAGCCTCCCCAGGACGGGAACGGGTCAGGCAGCTGCAACCAGGCCGGCGGACCCAGCCGGTACTCGTCAGGTGTCAGCTGGCAGGCTTCCAGGCTGCTGCGAATGGCTTGTTCGTCCAGTTCAATCCCGATAAAGACCAGTTCGTTGCGACAGTCGCCTGTTTGCGGATCCCAGAATTTCATGAGGGACTGTTCAAAACCTTCGATTTCAGGCCATTCTTCACGAGGCACAGCGGCCCACCATCGGCCGGCACCGTTCAGACGTGCTGTGCGACCGGCCTGCGACCAGACACCGATCCGATCGACTCGAGTGGCCAGCCAGAAGAATCCCTTCGATCGCAGCACGCCCGGCCATTCCCTGTACAGCCTGTCGTAGAAACGCTGCGGATGAAACGGGATTCGCGAACGGTATACGAAGCTGCGAATTCCATATTCTTCCACTTCGCTGGCACCATCGTCGCGGAGGGCCAGTTGCCAGCCGCGAGTGGTTTTTGCTCGTTCGAAGTCGAATCGATGAGTTCCGAGGACGGCTGAAGGCGGCACCTGACCGTGCTGGCTGCGAATCTTGCGAGCATACGGATTCAGGTGCTCAAGGAAACCTTCAATGCGAGCCAGCTCGCGGGCATCGACAAGATCGGTCTTGTTGAGAATCAGCACGTCGGCGAATTCCGCCTGATCAATCAGCAGGTCGGCGACTGTGCGGACGTCGTCGGGCGCTGCCTCGCGACCCTGAGCCTGCAGCTCTTCGCTGAGCCGCAGGTCGTCAAGAAAGTTGCGACAGTCGATGACCGTGACCATGGTATCCAGCGAGGCCAGATCCAGCAGGGACTGATTTTCCGAAACAGCATGCGTGAAGGTGTCGGCCACAGGAGCCGGTTCAGAGATCCCGGTGGACTCAATCAGCAGGTAGTCAAATCTGTTTTCTCGCGCCAGTGCAGCGACCTCGGTCAGCAGGTCTTCACGCAGCGTACAGCAGATACAGCCATTTGATAATTCGACCAGTTTTTCGTCGGTGCGACTGAGTTTTGCTGCGCCGGTTTCGATCAGTCGCGCATCGATGTTCAC
>JBJTPZ010000145.1:0-1753 GCA_046075365.1 Planctomycetaceae bacterium | reverse complement strand
TGACTCGTCCGCCGCTGGCGGAGGCATCGGCAGACTGAATCAGTGATGATTCTCCGACGTTGACGCCTCCGGCGGCAGACAGGCTGATCAGAGTTGGGGACTGCAGGAAGGCGGGCGCAGCGGTTGCCTGGGAGGCAGTGGTCGCACCCGGCTGGGTCCCGTTAATTGTGAGACTGCCGCTGGCAGTGAGTGCCAGGTCTCCGGCAAATGCCTGAAGTCGGCCGCCGATGGTGACTGAGCCGCGAGCTGTGATTGATACGTCATTGGCAGCCCGGACAGCATCGACGAGGAATTGACCGTAGGGCACTTCCTCGGTGCTGGCGATACGAGCAGGCTTGAGTACGGTCTGTGGGGTGAGGATTTCTTCCGTGCCCCATTTTGTGATGAATTTCTGTTGCACGACTTTGGCATCCACGGTGACGGTTTCGTAGCGGGGCCGTTTTCCGTAAATGTCGTGCGAGAGGCTGACCCACTGGTAGAAGTAGCGAGACCGAGTGTCGTAAATGTCGCTCCACTTGGACTTCCAGTGCATGTCCCAGTCGACGCGGGGCTCCATGATGTCGTGAGTCTCGTCGAAGTAATTATAGAGTTTGGCCGATCTGATCCTGTCGTTCCATTCATTTCCGAGGTTATCTGTGTCGGATGTATAGATCTTTGAATCGCCCTGGAAATCTGAGGCACTCCAGACCTGCAGTTTGGCACCTTGAGGCACTTTCAACGAGCTGATTGTGCCGTTCCAGTGGTCTGAACCGACATCATATATGGAAAGATCAGAAAACAGACCGGGACCGCCCTGTTTGACAAATTTCTCAACGTTGTTGTTTGAGAAGTTGGTGAAGATGACGGGGCCCTCCGGGCTGATTTCCAGCCACGAACCGCCATTATTGTTCGCCTGAATATCCTGGTAGAAGATTGCAGAAGTTTCTCCCTCAAGCAGGAAGCCTTTGCGTTCCCACTGGCCACCTTTCCATTGGCCCTCTGTTGTTTGATAGACGGTCGCTGTATCGGTGGTCGGCAGATACCCGGCAGGTGCCATGACGGCTATGTTATTTACATCCGGAGCTATATTCCACGTTACGGTTCCCAGCTCGACGTCCCACTGCCATGGTGGAGTTTGGCTTGCCGCGACCGAGCGATTGTATTCCACTTCTCGACCGTCGATGATTGAGTACTCGCGGATCCCATCCTTCACATACGAGACTTGCCAGCGTGCATCTGAGGGTGTGACGTCAGCATCGGTCGCCGGGTAAGCTCGTCCGTTTTCGGGATTTTTGTAGATCGTGGCGTTGAAGGTCGTCCGGTCCTGTCTGTAGACGACGTCAGCGTTGTTGCGATACCGACCAACGTTCTCCTGCCAGTGCTGCGGGCTTCCCTGACTGACCACGCGCAGGACGTCTTCATTGGCACCACGAGGCATGCGGATGGCTTTGCCTTCCCAGCCCGCGACATCGATTGAATAAGTGACGATTGGGTTACCTGCCCATGCTGGAGTCCACGTCGACTGCGTGACGTTTCCGTCAAGTGTGCGGATGGTTCGCGCGTTGCTGTAGCTGAAGTCGTACAGTGGCAGGTAGCCGAGGGTACGCAGTACCGCAAGTCGCTGCTGGTCCGCGAGCTGGCTGAACGTCCGGTAGGCCATCGAGCGGTAGTCTGAGGACGGGGCATCGTAAACCCCGAAGGAACTCCACGCGATCTGATTGTTGAAGTAGTCAATCCCCTCAATGAAGTATTCACGGATCTGTTTGCCGGAGGG
>JBJTPZ010000144.1:0-17365 GCA_046075365.1 Planctomycetaceae bacterium | reverse complement strand
CGGGAGTCCGCGGGTGTGCGATTCGGGTTGCCGGCGGGGGTGTTTTCGATTACGAGCACGAGCACGAGCACGAGCACGAGCACGAGCACGAGCACGATTTTTTTTGTAAACCGCTGATGAACGGCGCTTTCTGTAGCTCGGGCTTTCCAGCCCGAGATCTGTTACTTGCGATTTTCTGCACCGCTGATGGACGCTGATGCCGGGACTGGGCGGGCGGCGGATCCAGGGGGAGTGGCCCCCCTCACCCCCGACCCCTCTCCCCCGTTTCACGGGGGCGAGGGGAGGATTGCGTGTTTTTTGAGTTGCGTAAAGCGCAATAGCACCCCTCGCCCCTGGCAGGGGAGAGGGGACGGGGGTGAGGGGTGAGGTCCCCTGGGCTGACGCCGCAGTGGTGCTTTGCGGAAAGCGGGGCTCACGCGAAGACGCGAAGCCGCGAAGGGGTACGCAGGGGGTGAAGTGACTGGTGTGATGGACTGTCCTTTTCTACTTTCCACTTTCTCTTGTCTACGCTCTATGGCATGGATGCCATGGCCCCCTCACCCCCGACCCTTCTCCCCCGTTTCACGGGGGCGAGGGGAGGATTGTGTGTTTTTGGTTTCAAAAACGACAACAGTACTCTTCGCCCGTGGCTGGTGGAGCGGAGCGTTGACAGTGTGTGATTGCGCTGATTCGACGATTTTGCCGGTCGCATGCTTTTCGCCCGATTGGTATCATTTGCAATTCGGTGGTTGAGGCGATTTTCTGTTTTTGTGTGTGGCGGCGTACCTGTGATGCGTCTGACGACTCTAATTTTGGTGGTGCTGATGCTGTTTTGCGGCGGCGGTGGCAGCAGTACTGCTTTGTCGATGCAGGATCCGGATTTTGTGAAGGATGTTCAGCCGCTGCTGGAGGCTCATTGTTATTCGTGTCATGACGGTTCGCAGCATTCCGGGGGTCTGGATCTGCGGGCGGGGCTGGTGCGTGGTGGTGAATCGGGTGCGGTGGTGGTTCCGGGGCAGCCGGGCGAGAGTCTGTTGCTGCAGCTGGTGACATCCAACGCAATGCCGCCTGAGGGCGAACCGCGGTTATCTTCTGAGCAGACTGACGTGCTGCGTCGCTGGATTGCCGGTGGTGCCAGGCTGCCTGGTCCGCAGCAGTTTCCGACTGTGACTTCTGATCGGATTGAGGCTTTGTTGCTGCTGCGTTGTGCGGCCTGTCACGGGGCAGCTCGTCAGGAGGCCGGCCTTGACCTGCGGACTCGAGAAAGCCTGCTGCGTGGCGGCAGGTCGGGGCCGGCTGCGGTTCCCGGTCAGCCGGATTCCAGTCTGATCCTGCAGAAGATTGTCAGTGGTCAGATGCCGCCAGTGCGTCGCCTGGTGGAGGCGATGATCAAGCCGATAACCGAATCAGAGACGCAGTTGCTGCGGCAGTGGATTGCGGATGGGATGCCGCAGTCGGCTGTGGCGGATGATCATGTGTCCGAGCTGCCGGCCGGTGCGCGTGAGTTTTGGTCTTTCCAGCGGCCTCGTGCTGTTGATCCGCCGTCTCCGCCGGAGGGTGTTCGGGTGCAGACGCCGGTGGACAACTTTGTGGTGCAGCGGCTGCAGCAGGCCGGTTTGACATTTGCGGCACCGGCAGAGACGTCAGTACTGGTGCGTCGGCTGTATTATGATTTGACCGGGTTACCGCCGACGTGGCCGCAGTTGCAGGAGGTCTTGCAGGACTCGGGGCCGGACCGGATTGCTCGACTGATCGATCGACTTTTGCAGTCGCCGCAGTATGGAGTTCGCTGGGGGCAGCACTGGCTGGATGCAGCCGGCTATGCGGATTCGGAGGGAGCGCAGAACGAGGATCGAGTGCGGGCCGACATGTGGCGTTACCGCGACTATGTGATTCAGTCGTTTAATTCTGACAAGCCGTACGATCGTTTCCTGCACGAGCAGCTGGCGGGCGATGAGCTGTCGGATTATGAGTCGGCTCCCGAGATGACTCAGGAGTTATACGACAATCTGGCGGCAACGGGATTTCTGCGGACGGCTCCTGACCGGACGTTTGCGAACATTACGGCGTTTGTGCCTGATCGTCTGGAGGTGATTGCGGACGAGCTGCAGATTCTGGGGTCGGCGGTGCTGGGTCTGACGATCAACTGTGCGCGCTGTCATTCGCACAAGTTTGATCCTGTTTCGCAGACTGACTATTACCGTTTGTCGGCGGTGTTCAAGGATGCGTGGGACGAGCATGACTGGCTGAAGCCGCTGGACGAGCGTTTGTTGTCGCATGTGACAACGGCTGAGCGTACGGCCTGGGTGCAGACGAAGCAGATGCTGGAGCAGCAGATCGCGGAGCTGCAGGGGCAGCGTGGTGGTGCGGATGAAGTGCGGCGTAAAGAGCTGGACGGTCAGATCGGGGCTTTGCAGAAGCAGATCCCAGCTGAGCCTCGGATTCGAGCCTTGTGGTCTCGTGGGCGTCCATCGCCGACGTGGGTGCTGTTGCGCGGCGACTATCTGAAGCCGGGTCGGAGAGTGCAGCCGGGGGTTCCGGAGGTGCTGGAGCCGGCGGGGCCGCTGCTGCAGTATGAGCCGCCGTGGCCGGGTGCGTCCAAGACGGGTGCTCGTCTGGCATTTGCTCGCTGGCTGACCAAACCTGAGCATCCATTAACGGCGCGAGTGATGGTGAACCGGATCTGGCTGCATCATTTTGGCCGCGGTCTGGTGGAGACTCCGGGAAACTTCGGTGTCGCGGGAGCTCGGCCTTCGCATCCTGAGCTGCTGGACTGGCTGGCGGTGCAGTTTGTGAGCAGTGGCTGGAGTGTGAAGGCGATGCATCGACTGCTGTTGAATTCGGCGGTGTGGCAGCAGTCGGTGCAGGTCAGTGCTGCTGCTGAGCAGCTGGATCCGGACAATCGGTTATGGTCGCGGATGCCGTTGCGGCGAGTGGATGCGGAGTCATTGCGGGACGGGCTGCTGCTGGTGTCGGGTGCCTTGAGTGAGCGGTTGTATGGTCCTGCGGATGCACTGGAGGTGCGGGGTGACGGACTGGTGACTGTGCGGTCTGAGGCTGGCAGCTGGCGTCGCAGTGTATTTGCGCTGCACCGTCGGACTCAGATTCCCAGTCTGCTGGACAGTTTTGATTATCCGCAGATGGGTCCGAATTGTGTGCAGCGTGGCGAGTCCCTGGCGGCTCCGCAGACTTTGCAGCTGCTGAACGGCGGGCTGGTGCATGAGTTGGCGGGGCGT
Source organism: Planctomycetaceae bacterium (assembly GCA_046075365.1). Taxonomy (GTDB): domain Bacteria; phylum Planctomycetota; class Planctomycetia; order Planctomycetales; family Planctomycetaceae; genus SXXK01. The sequence goes on along the minus strand of JBJTPZ010000144.1, from coordinate 14,150 downwards.
CTGGCAGAGCGGGTGCTGCGGGAGGCCGGGCAGTCTGAGCCGTTACAGTCTGCTGAGGAGGCTCGGGAATTGCGGATTCGCTGGCTGTACCGTGTGGCGCTGCAGCGGGAGCCGGAGGCTGAGGAGCTGCGGGAGCTGCTGGTGAGTCTGCGGCAGCTGGTGCTGGAGTGGCAGCAGGCGGGTGTCGTGCCTGCGGGCGGTGTCAGCAGGCCTGAGGGCGCGGGTGAGCTGTCGGCGGAGCTGCGGGGGTTTCAGAATCTGTGTCATGCTGTGCTGAATTCTGCGGCGTTTGTGATGTTGGACTGACGGTGAAGGAGTGAGCGGATGGGCAGTCGGCGGGCGATTTTTCGCAGTCTGGCCGGGGGAGTTTCGGCAGCGGCTCTGATGTCGCTGCTGGATGGGGAGGTGCGTGCGTGCGGTGCCGGGAAGGCTGAGGAGAGCGGTTCATCTGGGCGTCCGGGTGGAGCGGTGCAGCGTGCTGCGGCGACGAGCGTGATTCATTTGTTCATGAACGGTGGTCCCAGTCAGATGGATCTGTTTGATCCGAAGCCCGAGCTGACTCGCAGGCACGGTCAGGAGCATTTTGATCGGATCGCGGGTGAGGTGGAGTTTCCTGATGCGGCGGGGGCGTTGCTGGGCAGTCCATTTCGATTTTCGCAGCATGGTCAGAGCGGGATGTGGGTGAGTGAATTATTGCCTGAGGTGTCGCGGCATGCTGATGATCTGGCGCTGTTGCGAGGAATGTACACCACGAATCTGACTCACGAGCCGGCGCTGTACAAGTATCACAGTGGCAGTGAGTTTACGGGGCGTCCATCATTGGGGGCGTGGATTACGTGGGGACTGGGCAGTGAGAATCGGAATCTGCCGGGTTATGTTGTGCTGGAGGATCCTCAGGGTTTGCCGGTGAACGGTATTGACAACTGGACATCAGGGTTTCTGCCGGCGTCCTTCCAGGGGACTCGTTTCCGTGCCACGGGTGCGCCGGTGTTGAACGTCAGTCCGGATTTTACGGAACCGGAGCGAGTGACGCAGGTGGAGCGGGAGCTGATTCGGCGTCTGGATCGGCTGCATCAGCAGCAGCGATCCGGGCAGTCGCGGCTGGAGTCGCGTATACAGGCGTGGGAGCTGGCTGCGCGGATGCAGACATCGGCGACCGACGCGCTGGATCTGCAGCAGGAGACGGCAGCGACGCTGGAACTGTACGGGATCGGCAGTGAGCCCACGGATTCTTATGGTCGTCGCTGTTTGATTGCGAGGCGACTGGTGGAGCGTGGCGTGCGTTTCGTGCAGTTGTTTATTAACAGCCAGATCTGGGACAATCATTCGAGTATAGGGACTGCGCTGCCATCGGCCTGTGCGCGGACGGATCGGCCGATTGCGGCCTTGCTGACGGATCTGAAGCAGCGAGGTTTGCTGGATCAGACGCTGGTGGTGTGGGGGGGCGAAATGGGCCGGTTGCCGATTTCGCAGCTGGCGGCCGACAAGAATCCTCGCAGTTCCGGCCGGGACCATAACAAGAACGCGATGGTGGCGTGGCTGGCGGGTGGCGGAGTGCGGGGTGGTATTGTGCACGGGGCGACTGACGAGCTGGGATTTGCGGCGGTGGACGGACGAGTGGGCGTCCCTGATTTTCATGCGACTCTGCTGCATCTGCTGGGGCTGGGCCACGAGGATTTGTATGTGGAGCGGGCCGGGTTGAAGGAGCGACTGACGGGGGTTGTTGAGCCGCGAGTGGTGAGCGAGATCTTGTGAGACGGGGCGGTGGTGTGGGTACCGGTCTGGTGGTTGTTGCGAAGGTTTTTGCTGTTTTTTTTCGATGTTGATGTATAGTTTTTTCGAGGTTTTTGGTGTGTGGGGGTGGGTGTTACCCGCCTGGGTAGTGTTTTACTGCCATTTGGGGTTGAGTCATTGGGGCTTTTGGGGGATGGTGGTTGCAGGCGAGCAGCATTTCATGGAAGGCCGGCAATCCGATGTACTGTGCTTACGACCGATCGTTGTCCTGGGAACACAACTGTATTCGTGGTCCGCAGTTTTACGGTGCGGATCCGGTGGTACCTGACGTACCGGTGAAGATGTTTTTGGGATTGCCGGTGCGCAGTCGTTTGGGGATTGCGGCTGGACTATTGCCGAACAGCAACTGGCTGTTGCCGTATGCTCGGCGGGGTTTTGATCTGTTGACGTGGAAGACTGTGCGTACTCGGGCGCGGGCCTGTTATCCGTTGCCGAACTGGGTGCTGGTGGACGACGGTGGCAGTGCGGACGGCCCTGTGACGGTTGTGGAGCGGTGGTCGGGTGATATTCGGGATGTGAGTTCGGCGGTGTGTTTTGGCATGCCGTCGTTTGCACCTGAGCAGTGGAGGCCGGACATTCGCTGGGCGCGGGGGCAGCTTTTGGAGGGTCAGTTGCTGATTGTTTCGGTGGTTGCAAGTCCTCAGCCGGACTGGACCATTGAGCAGATTGCGGATGATTTTGCGTTATGTGCGCGGTGGGCGGTGGAATCTGGTGCGCAGGTGATTGAGGCGAATCTGTCGTGTCCGAATGTGTGTTCGGCAGAGGGTTCGCTGTACTGCGATGTGTTATCCAGTGTGCGGGTGGTGCAGCGGATTCGGCAGTTGATTGGCGCGGTGCCGTTGTTGCTGAAGCTGGGTGAGTTTCCGTCGGGGCAGCAGTTGTCTCAGTTTCTGCGAGCGGTGAACGGGTTGGCGAATGGAGTGACATTCGTCAACTGTGTGACTCGAGAGGTGCTTCGTTCTGACGGTACACCGGTGTTTGGTGAGGGGTATCGGCGAGCCGGGGTGCTGGGGCGTGGCATACATCAGGCGGCGGTTCGGCTGGTGGGTCAGGTGCGTGAGCTGATTGATCGGGAAGGCTTATCTTTGGAGCTGGCGGCGGTGGGTGGAGTGAGTCGAGTGTGTGATGCGGAGTCTTTGTTTGCGGCGGGTGCGGATGCGGTGTTGTGTGGTTCCGCGCCTGCATTTCTGCCGGGACTGGCGGTTGAGTTGAAGGCAGCGCATCCGGAGTGGTGAAGCGGTTGTCAGTGATCAGGCGAGCCGCGGATGGGAGTCCGCGGGTGACTGTGTTCGGTAGCTCGGGCTTTCCAGCCCGAGCATAGTGCTGCAAATCCCTGCCGGTTTTGTCTGGCTGAGCGGCAGATTCCAGGGTGGCAAGCCCCCTCACCCCCGACCCCTCTCCCCCGTTTCACGGGGGCGAGGGGAGGAAGAGTGGTCGGTGTTCGGTTTTCGGTGTTCGGCGAGCCGCGGACGGGAGTCCGCGGGTGACTTGCAGACAGTTTTCCTCACGCAAAGCCGCGAAGCCGCGAAGGGAGACGCAGTGGGGCTGTTGTGGTGTGTGTTGAACAGCCTGCTCTCCTCTCAACTTTCGCGAATCTGCTTTCTATGGCATGCATGCCATCGCCCGCTCACCCCCGGACTGCTCTGCCCCGTTTCACGGGGGCGAGGGGGGCAGTGATCAATGGTCAATGATCAGTGGGCTGACCGCTGCCAGCGGGTACAGGAGTTGGAAACCTTGTGGCGATGTGCAAAGAGAGCGGCGTGCAGTGGTGTGGTGTTGAACTGCTGGGGCAATGATTTCGCGGGGTGCTGAGGATCAGGGTTTGCCGTCAAACTCAAGCCAGCCGAAGCGGGCGGGGGTATGGAAGCTGCCAGCGAGGATGGGTGAGAAGGCCAGTGCGGCCTGACCGTGGCGATCCATGCGGTACAGGTTGAGTTTCCAGCGGTCACCTGCAGCGGGCAGCTGCGAGGTCAGTGATGTCAACGGAATTCGCGCTTCGACTCGCCAGATTCGCTGTTCTGCATCCACGCTGACGGCTGACTGTGCGGCTGCGGACCACTGGAAATTTTTGTTTGGCAGGTCGACCAGAACATCGAGTGTTTCGCCGGTCGGCGCCCACTCGATTTCTGCGTACTGCCGGGGTTGCTGAGTGTCTGAGCCGACGAACAGTTCCACGACATCACGGTCCCAAAGTCCCAGTCGCTCTGTGGCGGAAACGGGTTCAAATGTTGTCAGTTGCTGGTACGGGCATTCGTAGCTGATGTAGAGCGACGTATCAGACCACAGCAGGCGGACGGCGGTGCTGTAATCGGGCCGCGCCTGACTGTTCAGGGAATTGTATTCCAGTCGACTGACGGCTGCAGTTTGCCACTCGGGTTCCTGCAGCTGGCCGTCCGGTACAAAATCGCGAGCGATGTGTGCGGCATGTGCAACCGGCAGCGGATATGAGCGTGCAAACAGTCTGCGTGCGTTGTCGAAGTAGATTTTGCGTGCGACGGATGGAGGCAGACTGATGCTGCTGATGAGCCAGTTCCCCTGGATGGGGGTCATATGGGCCCAGTCACGGTCATCTGTTTCCATCCAGCGCCAGCATTTTGTGAAGAATTCGACGGCGTCTTCGTCGCTGGGGTTTTCGCTGTCACCTCCAGAGCCGAGTATCAGTTTGCCGTAAACCATGAAGTCCGTGGCGAAGAGGATGCGGTCCTGATGCTTCTCAAACAGTGCTCGTACCTTTGCCGGGTCATGGCGTCCCAGTTCCGGAATGCGAGCCGCCATATCGGCATACATATTGGGACAGCGATCAAGTGCCGCATCGACCCAGTCCAGTTCTTCGGGATTATTGGCGAAGTGTACGCAGACGAATGTGGTCTGGGGATGTCGCTCGATTACTCGGTTGAGGGCTTCCAGCAATTCCAGCCGCGGCGGATAAACGGCCGGGTCACCGAACCACCAGCTTTTGTGATCTTTGAGTTCGGTCCAGCGTTCATTGTTTTGGTCATAGGGCAGCCAGAATGCTTTGGGATCTCCGACGTGGATGGAGACGGGCATGTTGAGTTCGCCGCAGCGTTTCCAGACGGCGTCCAGTCGCGGGTCATCGATGCGGATCAGTTTGCGATTGCGATCGCGGAGAAACAGTCCGAGGCGTTTGTATTCCTTGAGTCCGGCAGCTCCCAGCTGGTGGCCGGCGGTGATTTGCAAGGCCGCCCGATCGCTCCAGCCTTCTTCGTCCCAGCCGGTGTAATCGAGAATCATGCTGTGCATGAAACGTCCTGGATACAGGCGTTCGGACAGCTCGCGAGCCTGTTGAAATTCGGAAGGCTGTCCGTCCTTTGAGGTGACTGTGCCGGCACCGAGAACAACGCCTACTCCGACACCGCTGCGATCGAGGATCCCGACAGCTCGCTGATAGCGTTCTGGTTTAGATTCGATGTGCTGATGCAGATCAATGATGCGATGTTCTTGCCGCCAGACATCTGGGGACATTGCCTGTTGCAGGGGATGTGAGCTGTCGGGTGGTGTGTTTTGGGCGGTTGCGGTGGCGGTTGCCAGTGACAGCAGCAGGATGGCGGTGGGGAGTGAGATGTGCGGGGTTGTGTTCATGGCGGGTAAGCTCGGAGTGATCAGCGGGGCAGTGGCCGGGGGGGGGAGAATGGAGAGTCGGAGTGGGGTGCATCCTGGGGCTGGCGGGCTGGTTCGTCAAGCGGAGGTCAGTGGTCAGGCGAGCTGCGGACGGGAGTCCGCGGGTGACCTGCAGACAGTTTTCCTCACGCGAAGCCGCGAAGCCGCGAAGCCGCGAAGGGAGACGCAGAATCGCTGAATGCGAACCGGCGGCATCGAGGCCGCACGCCCGGGCACTGCCGTGCCTGGCCCGCCTGAATGATCGCCTGAAGACCTCTGCCCGTAGCTCGGGCTTTCCAGCCCGAGCACATTGCTGACAGAGATGTGCGGCGGGGCGTATTGGTGCGTGGGGAGTGTGGCCCCCTCACCCCCGACCCCTCTCCCCCGTTTCACGGGGGCGAGGGGGGGAATTGTGGGCGAGCTGCGGACGGGAGTGAGCGGGTGGCTGTGTTCGGTAGCTCGGGCTTTCCAGCCCGAGATCTGCCCTCTGCGTTTGGAATGTCTGGAGATGGCCGCACGGAGCGGGGCTTCTGCTGGCTGTTGGGCTCACGTTAAGCTGCGAAGCGGCGAAGTAGAAGCGCACGCGGCTGGTGATCAGAGGGGTGCTGCCAGTTTCGGTGCGGGGGATGTGTTCTTGCTTCGCATGGTCTGCGGCGGTAGGATCAGGGTGCTGTGGTGCAGGTCTGTTGATCCCGTTACCGGAGTTTTTTGATGCTGCGAATCTCAGAGGGTGTCGCGGGTGGTCAGCAGCATTATCTGCGGCGGGATCTGTTGCAGGCGGGCAGTCTGTCGCTGGCGGGCAGTCTGTCGCTGGTGAGTGGCATGACGTTGCCGCGGCTGCTGCGGGCTCAGGATTCTGTGGTGCGTCGACCGGGTGCGGCGAGATCGGTGATTTTGTTTAATCTGCTGGGTGGTCCCAGTCAGCTGGACATGTTTGACATGAAACCGGCTGCTGCGGTTGAGATTCGCGGTGAGTTTTCGCCGATTCAAACTTCGCTGACGGGTGTGCAGATTTGTGAGCATTTGCCGAACACTGCGCGGATCATGCACAAGCTGTCTTTGATTCGTTCGGTGACCCACAACTATAATGCTCACAATCCCCTCAACATCATGACGGGTTTTAGTCTTGGCAATCCCTCCGCGCTGACTCCTGATCCGAATGATCCTCCTGACATCGGCGCTGTCTGTCAGTATCTGGGTCTGGGGCCGCGTGGTATGCCTGGAGCGGTGTGTCTGCCATGTTATCCGGGCTGGGGCGAAAGCAGCATGTATCCCGGAATTCGTCGTCCCGGTCCGTATGGCGGCTGGCTGGGCAGTCAGTTTGATCCGCTGTTCAGTCTGTGTGAGCCGACATTTGATCGCAAGCCGGATCGCCCGTACTACGGCACTGCGATTGCGCTGGGCGAGCCTCGGATGCCTGCCGCGGATGCTCTGCCGGAAATGACGGTCGATCGTCTGGATCGTCGCCGCAGCATGCTGCAGCAGCTGGATCAGCAGTTTTCTCGACTGCAGTCATCGGGGGCGATTGAGCGGATGGATCGGATTCAGCAGCAGGCCTTTGGTCTGCTGACAACCAGTCGAGTGCGTGCGGCTTTCGATTTGTCTGGCGAATCCGAGGATGTGCGACGGAGGTATGGCGGTTCTTTGTTCGGCAACTGCATGCTGGCGGCGAGGCGTCTGGTGGAGGCTGAGGTGCCTTTCATCAGTGTGCATGCCGAGAACTTTTTGCCTCACGGTTCATTCACCTATGACATGCACGAGAACAATTTTGCGATGCTGCGGGATCATAATCTGCCGGTGCTGGATGCGTTGTTGCCGGCATTGATTGAGGACCTTGAGGACCGTGGACTGCTGGAAACGACGCTGGTGTGGGTGATGGGTGAAATGGGGCGGTCTCCGAAGATCAATGCGAAGGCGGGGCGTGAGCACTGGCCGCAGTGTGGATTTTGTCTGCTGGCGGGTGGTGGAATTCGTCCGGGAGTGGTGCATGGCAGTTCGGATGCGATTGGTGCGTGGCCTGCGTCATCTCCGGTGAGTCCAGCGGACATCGTGGCGACGATCTATCATCAGCTGGGCATTGATGCTGATACGATGCTGCCTGACCGTTCAGGACGTCCGCTGCCGATTGCTCATGGGGGAGTACCAATCTGGGAGCTGGTTGGGTGAATTGGGAGGAGTGTTCGGTGTTCGGTTTTCGGTGTTCGGTGTTCGGTTCGGCAAGCCGCGGACGGGAGTCCGCGGGTGACCAGCAGACAGTTTTCCTCACGCGAAGCCGCGAAGCCGCGAAGAGAAACGCAAGGGGGCAGTGTACAGCAGTGGGCGGGATGGCATCGGTGGTTGTGTAGCGGTTAGTTGCAGTCGCGGGCGCTCGCACTGTGGCTCCGGCTTTGGTAGATTCTGGCTTGAGTACTGATGCTGGCTGAGATGGGGGTGCGTGGGGGGAATTGTGATGAATTTGGGAACGAGACTGGCTTACTGTAGTCTGGTATTGTGTTGCTGTTTGTTGCCGGCAGAGGCTCAGGAGGCGTCCGTGTGGCCGCAGTTTCGGGGGCCGGGAGCGCGGGGTGTGGCGTTGGGCAGCGGTTTGCCGGAGGTCTGGTCAGCGACTGAGAACGTGGCGTGGAAGCGGGATTTGCCAGGCCGGGGCTGGTCATCGCCGGTGGTCTGGGGCGGCAGTGTTTTTTTGACGACGGTGGTGAATACGGGTGAGTCGGAGGAGCCGAAGAAGGGGCTGTATTTTGGGGGAGATCGGACGAAGCCGCCGCAGTCGGTGCATCAGTGGAGGGCGGTGTGTCTGGATCTGTCAAGCGGTGAGGTGCGGTGGGAGCGGCAGGTGCATGAGGGTGTGCCGCCGTCATCGATTCACATCAAAAGCAGCTTTGCTTCGGAAACAGCTGTGACGGACGGTGAGCGAGTGTTTTTTTGCTTTGGCAATCTGGGGGTGTTTTGTTTTGATTTTGACGGCAATGAAGTTTGGCGGCATGAGCTGGCGGCGATGCCGATGCGATTTGGCTGGGGGACTGCCGCATCGCCGGTACTGCACGGTGGCCGGCTGTATTACTGCAGTGACAATGAGCAGCAGTCAGTGCTGCTGGCTTTGGACGCGGCGACGGGTAAGGAGTTGTGGCGGACTGAGCGGGAGGACAAGAGCAACTGGTCGACCCCGTTTGTCTGGCAGCACGAGCAGCGGACTGAGATTGTGCTGGCGGGAACCGGTGGCATTGCATCGTATGATCTGGCCGGGCAGCTCCTCTGGTCGACTCGCGGCGGCATGTCCAGCATCACCATTGCGACTCCGTATGCCGTCGACGGTCTGTTGTATGTAAGTTCGGGCTATGTGCTGGACCAGCAGCGGCCGATCTATGCGATTCGTCCGGGAGCAGCGGGGGACATCAGTTTGAAAAAGGGTGAAACGAGCAATGACTTTATTGTCTGGTCGCAGCCTAAGGCGGGGCCTTATAACCCATCGACGCTGGTCAGTGGTCAGCGTCTGTTTGTGTTGTATGACCGCGGTTTTTTTGCGGGGTTTGACGCGAAGACCGGTCGCGAACTGTATGCACAGCAGCGATTGCCGAACGGGCGTGCGTTCACAGCATCTCCGTGGGCTGCAGACGGAAAGATTTTCTGTCTGAACGAGGATGGTGTGACGTTTGTGCTGCGTGACAGCGACAGGTACGAGGTGATACGGACGAATTCGCTGGCGGAGGACGACATGGGCATGGCGACTCCGGCGATTGCCGGCGACCGTCTGCTGATCCGCACTTCGGCTCGGCTGTACTGCATTCGGAATGCGCAGTAGAACGGGGAATGAGTGGTCAGTGGTCGAACAGTTTGCCTCACGCGAAGCCGCGAAGGCGCGAAGGGTAATGCAAAGGGAAAAGCGAAGGGGACGGATTTGAACGAGGGTGATCCCTGCTGCGTTCGGCCCGTCCCCTTTGCGATTCTGTAGCTCGGGCTTTCCAGCCCGAGCCTGGTTCCGGTTGCATTGTGAGAGATGTGTGTGTGTGCGTGTTTTAGCCTCGCATGGACACGGATGGGTGTCGGTGGCAGCTTGTGTGGTGGCTCGGGTCGAGTTCGGGTTCGGGTTCGGGCTCGGGTTCGGGGTTGGGGGGGAGTTGTCTGATGCGAGGCTGTTGTGAGTTGTGCTTGTTGTTGTTGTTGTGTTGTGGGCGGGTGCTGGCAGTTCCGCAGGATTTTGCTGGTGCGCGGGATTTGCCGACGGTGGCGGAGGCCAGTGATTATCAGGCGACCAGTACATCTGAGGAGGTGTTGATTTTTCTGCGTGCCTGTGACGAGCGGGCGGGGCATGTGCGGATGTTTGAGTTTGGCCGTACTGAGCAGGATCGGGAGATGTCGGGGCTGGTGATTGCCGATCCGCCGGTTGGGGACTGGGAGCAGTTGCGGTCAGGTGGTGATGGTCGTTTGGTGGTGATGTTGCTGGGGAATATTCACAGCGGTGAGTGTGACGGCAAGGAAGCTCTGCTGATGCTGGCTCGCGAGCTGGCGCTGACGTCAGACCATCCGTGGCTGAAGCAGGCGGTGTTTGTGCTGGTGCCAAATTACAATGCGGATGGCAACGATCAGGTATCGGTGGAGAATCGTCCGGGGCAGGTGGGGCCGGTGCGGGGCATGGGGCGTCGCGAGACGTCTCGTGGCTTTGATCTGAACCGTGATTTTGTGAAGCTGGAGACGGCTGAGGGGCGAGCACTGGTGCGGCTGATAGATCGGTGGAATCCGCATGTGTTTATTGACTGTCACACAACGAATGGTTCGGTGCATCGCTATCCGCTGACCTATGACATACCGCACAATCCGGCGGTGGCGGCGCCGCTGCGTGAGTTTTTGCGTGGTGAGTTTATGCCGGAGGTGACGGAGCGGATGCGGAAAGCGGGTTTTGAAACTTTTTATTACGGCAATTTTGCGCGCCAGCAGACTCGCTGGGAATCCTTCGGCTTTGAGCCTCGTTACAGCACCGAGTATCTGGGGCTGCGTGGTCGGATCGGGATTTTGTCTGAGTCTTACAGTTATGCTGATTACCGGACGAGGGTGTTTGCATCTCGTGAGTTTGTGCGGCAGTGTGTGGAAGTATCGCTGTCGCGTGCGGGGCAGATTTCGCGTGTACTGGGAGAGCTTGAGCGGGGTGCTGAGCTGGGCCAGGGGCGTGGAGGTGACTTGCCATTAAACGCGGTGCTGGGTCCGTTTGAGCAGAAGGTGACGGTGCTGGGGCGGGTTCCGGGGAGTGATGAGCCTCGGGACTACGCGGTTGAGTACTGGGGTCGTTACGAAGCGACGAAGCGGGTGTCGTTACCTGTGGCCTGCGTGTTGCCGGAAGCCAGTGAGTCTGTTTTGCAGAATCTGCGGAATCACGGAGTGCGGCTGTCGGTATTGCAGCAGGCGGTGAAAGTTCCCGTGGTGGTGCGAAGGATTGCGTCGATCAGTCGCAGTGCGATGGCTTTTCAGCAGCATCATCTGGTGCAGCTGGAGACGGAGGAGGTGCGAGTTGAGCGTGAGCTGGGTGCGGGAACGGTGATTGTGCTGACAGCACAGCCGCTGGGTCGACTGGCTGCGTGGCTGCTGGAGGCTGAAAGTTGTGACGGGCTGACGACGTGGAATTTTTTTGACGGTGTGTTGCGTGAGGGTGGCGAGTATCCGGTGCTGATGGTGCCTGATGTGGTGGACTGGAAGCTGGCGCCGCTGCCGCGAGTGGGCGGTGGGCAGTGATCAGTGGTCGGTGTTTGGTGTTTGGTGTTTGGTGTTTGGTGTTTGGTGTTCGGTTTGGCGGGCCGCGGACATGAGTCCGCGGGTGGTTCGCTCTGTAGCTCGGGCTTTCCAGCCCGACCACTTTGCTGACTGTGAAGTGGGGCGGTGCGTGTTGGCGTGTGGGAGGTGTGGCCCCCCTCACCCCCGACCCCTCTCCCCCGTTTCACGGGGGCGAGGGGAGGAAGGGTGTTCGGTGTTCGGTGTTCAGTTTGGCGAGCCGCGGACGGGCGTCCGCGGGTATGGGAATTGCTGAGTGTAATTGGCCGCGTGCCTCGGGCACTGCCGTACCCGGTGCGGCGGAAAGGGACACCTCCGTAGCTCGGGCTTTCCAGCCCGAGCACTTTGCGGACAGTGGGGTGGGGCGGAGCGTGTTGGTGTGTGGTGAGTGTGGCCCCCTCACCCCCGACCCGTCTCCCCCGTTTCACGGGGGCGTGGGGAGGAAGAGTGTTCGGTGTTCGGTTTGGCAAGTTGCGGGCAAGTGATTGTGGTGTGTTGGCGGAATCGTTTTGAGGGTTAGCGGCCACCCTCACCCAGGGAAATTCTAGCCCGTTTCACGGGGACGAGGTGGCGAGGCGGGGCTTGGGGTCGGTGGTTGGGGTGGTCACTGGGCAGTGGGTTGCCTGCTGTACGAGTGCAAAACGCAATTGTTTTCCCTGTCTGCAGCGGGTACTATGGTCGGGGTCGTCTGCCCCTGCTGCGATCCTGCCTGCATTTTGACCGGGGACTGTCATGAAGCATCACAGACCGTGTGGACTGCCGGAGCACGGCGTGAGCCGTCGTGGATTTTTGGGTGGTGGACTGTTGGGCGGGCTGGGCTCAGCGGCGGGTCTGGGTGGCGTACTGACGGCAGCACCGGCGATTGCCGGTCAGGTGCGGTCTCGTAGTCGCCGAGTGCTGAACATTTTTCTGCATGGCGGTGTCAGTCAGCTAGAGACGTGGGATCCGAAGCCCAATACGGACACGGGGGGACCATTTCGGGCGATTCAGACGACGGTGCCGGGGCTGCACATTTGCGAGTTATTGCCGTTCACGGCGCAGCAGATGCATCGGCTGTCGATTGTGCGCAGTCTGGATACTCGCAACGGCGATCATGCTCGCGGTGTCACTGAGATGACGACGGGTCGTGGTCGGATGCCGGGTGTCGAGCATCCTCATCTGGGTGCTGTGGCAGCTCGTTCGCTGATGCCTGACGATTTTCCTTTACCGGGTCATGTTTTGATCCGCAGTTCGCCTGGCGGTCGGAATGTGGAATCTGAGTTTCATTCGGCGGCGTGGCTGGGGCCGCGTTATGCCAGTATGGCGTTATACGATGCGAATCCGCCTAAGTTTGAGGATCGTCCGGGAGAGATTACGGACGAGGCGGACATGCGGCGGAACGGGATTCGGCAGCGTGCGAACGAGCGATTTTTGCAGCGGCGGCGTACGGCGGAGACGGAGGCGTATAATTTTTCCTTCTCGCAGGCTCGTGAGCTGCTGTCGAATCGGCATGTGTTTGAGGTCAGTCGTGAATCGGCGGGTGATCAGGCGCGGTACGGGACCAGTCAGTTTGGTCGTCACTGTCTGCTGGCGCGGCGTCTGCTGGAGCATGGGGTGCCTTACGTGCAGGTGAATCACGCCGACTATGATACTCATCACGAAAACTTCGATTTTCACATTGAGCAGCTGGGTGAGTTTGACCAGCCATTTGCAACTTTGGTGTCGGATCTGGCGGATCGCGGACTGTTGTCGGACACGCTGATCTGTGTGATGAGTGAATTCGGCAGGACTCCGAAGATCAACAAAACCTATGGTCGGGATCACTGGGGGACGGCGTGGAGTGTGTTGCTGGGTGGAGCATCAATTCAGCCGGGTGCGGTGATCGGCAAGACGAATGCGAACGGCACGGAGGTGACGGACCGTGTGGTTGATCATGGTCATATCTTTCATACGATTCTGCGTGGAGCGGGGGTGGATTCGGCGGGTGAGTTTGAGATTGGTGGTCGGACATTTCCGGTGGCCGATCCTGCGCGGCAGGCGATTGCGGAGCTGCTGACATGACGGGTTCCATGACTGCGGATCCGCAGCAGACAAAACTACTGCGGGAGTACAAGCTGGGTCGTCCTTTGACCGGTTGTCACTGGGATGTGCGTTCGCGCTATGTGTTCTGTGGTGCAGAGGACTTTTTGATTCATCGGTTGGATATGGGTGACGGCGGAGAGACTTTGCTGGCGGGTCATGAAAGCTGGGTGCGGGCATTTGGTTCAGCGCCGGACGGTGAGACTCTGTACAGCGGCGGTTATGACGGTCGTTTGATTTTCTGGCCGGTGGCTGGTGAGCGGCCTGAGCCGTTGCGGGTGATTGAGGCTCATCGGGGCTGGATTCGGGCCCTGGCGGTCAGTGGTGACGGGCGAAAGCTGGCAACGTGCGGGAATGACCGGCTGGTGAAGGAGTGGGATGCGGCGACGGGTCAGTTGCTGCATGAGTATGCGGGCCATGAGTCACATGTTTACAACGTACATTATTCGCCGGATGCGGGAAGTTTGTATTCCTGTGATCTGAAGGGTGTGGTGCAGTTGTGGACATCTGGAGTGGCACGTCCCCAGGCATTGACAACGGTGGCTCAGCTGCACGGTTACGACACGACATTTCGTGCGGACATCGGGGGTGCTCGCTGCATCGCGCTGCACGCGGACGGTCGGCAGCTGGCATTGGGTGGAATTACCAAAGTGTCGAATGCATTTGCGGGTGTGGGTGAGATTGCGGTGGCGGTGGTGAATGTCGCGGACGGCAAATTGCAGCAGGTGTTGCAGTCGAAGGACAAGACGGTGGGCACGACATGGGGTGTGTCGTGGCATTCTGGGGGATTTTGGCTGGGTCTGACGGGTGGTGGTGGCGGTGGCTGGCTGTATTTCTGGAAGCCGGACAGTGCGGACGAGTTTTTTCGTTTCAGGCTCCCGAGCGACGGTCGTGGTCTGAGTTTGAGTCCCGATGGTGCGAGT
>JBJTPZ010000143.1:0-27004 GCA_046075365.1 Planctomycetaceae bacterium | reverse complement strand
ATGTTCTGCATCACGTCATCCACCGCATCCGTCTCGCCCAGACGACTGCTGACCACAGTGCGCAGCCAGCCCTCGTGTTCCAGAAACACGCTTGCTGGTGACAATGAAGCTGCTGACGCTGACGACAAAACCATCCCTCCCAATTACAGGTCCGCCGCAAATTTATGCCGGCCACCTGACATCCACCACACGCAATATAGGTTGCCCGATCAGTCAAAATCCCATCAGAAATCTCGTAAATCCGTCTGCAAAAAAACGGCACCAGCTCACCGCAAAAGCACCCTCATCGCCACAAACCACTCAACTGCAACAACTTACGACCAAACACCCTGATTCTCCAGAGATTCTTTCCAGTAACTGAAAAATCGACGCCCGTTCTCGTACACTGACAAGCCTCTCGGAAAACGGTGAAATCGAGACCGAATTTTAGTGACTTTCGCTGCATGTCTGATCTCTTCCCCCGTCAGTCAGATTCCCCCGCCAGACTCGTGGATCGCCAGTTTTTACTGCTGCTGCTGCTGGCCATCGCGGTTCGCGGACTGGCTGCTGCCGCAGCCCCGTTACTGCCGCTGACAGATGCAGACGGCTATGTGGCTCACGCCACCGCAGCTCTCAAACACCACGGCTTCGTCGGCCCCTTCACCGAAAAACCAACGGCCTTCCGACCGCCACTTTACCCACTGCTCCTCGCACTCCCGCTGGCCTGCGGGCTGACTCCTGCCGCCGCAGTACTCACGATCAACCTGCTGGCTTCTGTCACCTGCTCCGCTGCAACCGGATACCTTGCACTGCAACTGCTGCACTCACGCCGAACCGCACTCCTGTGTGTGCTGGCCACAATTCTCGACCCGCTCCTGTTAAGATACTCCATTCAGCCCATGACTGAAGTCCCATGCGCCGCACTGCTGACGCTGGCCTGCGCTGCCTTCACCCGCTCCATTTCACCGCCCGTTCGCACCTCACGGCACATCCTCACCGGACTGCTCTTCGCTGCCGCCACTCTGACTCGCCCTGCCGTCCTGCTCGCCGCCGCCGGAATTTGCCTCAGCCAGATCATCCTGCTGCTCCTTCACAGGAAATCTGCGGACCAGCGACTCACACCCGCTGCACCCCTGCTGCTGGCTGCCGGAATGACCCTCGGCATGTCACCATGGCTGCTCAGAAATGCACTGCAGTTCCATGCCTTCATACCCGCCACTACACACGGCGGCTATACGCTGGCACTCGGAAATAACCCTGACTTCTATCGAGACGTGATTCGCGGAAAAGATCGGTTCCCCTGGGATGGAGCTGCGCTCGACCACTGGCAGCAGCAGACGCTTGCCCAGGCCCGACAGAACGGCATTAACCTGGCTGATGAACAGGCCCTCGACAAATTTCACTACGCTCTCGCACGCGATGCCATCCGCCGCTTTCCAGCTGATTTTCTGCAGGCCTGCCAACTGCGATTCCGCAGATTCTGGGCCCTCGGCCAGGCTGACACCCCGGCCACTCCCGTCAGTATCCTCACCGCCATCTGGTATCTCTGCCTGTGGGCCGGTGTACTGCTCAGACTGCTGCAGCACTGCTGCCATCCCCGCAGTTTGCTGCAGCATACCGCCGAAATATCGCTCTGGATCTGCGTGCTGGCCTTCAGCGGGACTCACCTGGTCTACTGGACAGATGCCCGTATGCGAACCCCAATCATGCCACTGCTGATCGTCATCGCAGCTCTGGGGTACAGCAGCGTTCGCGGATACCGCCAGACTCAGAACGGCACCTGAAGTTCTTCCACTCAGTGCAGCTGAATCGTGCGGCCATCATAGCGAGCCACACGATCCGGTCTTCCAGCCGCCTGCTCTTCTAGGATCCGCTCCATCGCTTCTATCGCCGCAACGACCTGTCGGTCAGCCGCCAGATCCGCATACTCCAGCTGTCGAATCTGCTGCAGTCGCTGCGGTCGTTCCGCAGACGCACCGCCATGCTCAACCCAGGCGACTTCTCGAGCAAAACGATCTATGACCTCAATCCCGTACCCACGCTGCGAACGCTCACCCCACGGCTCCAGAAAACTGCCGTTGTAGTGATTGTTGATCGTGTTTTTCAGTTTCAATGGCGTAAGCTGATCAACCGTCAGCTCGACACCCCGCTTCCGCGAATGCCCGTTCCAGATTCCATTGTCAAAGCGAAACTGCACTTCCTGCTCGACGTAGCCCGGAAAGTTATCAGGAGTCACCCAGGAAGTGTGAATGTCAAAGGCCGCTTCACGACCGTCCGCATATTCATAAATCAGCCGCAGCTGGCAACTGTCCCACGTATTTCCGTCCTGCGGCCCCACCAGCCCCCGCTGCCCCGTGCACAGCACAGTTTTCAGCCGCCCCCCAAAGGTAAAATCAATCAGCTTGATGTAGTGCACCGCCACATACGTTCCCGGATTACGGCCCGTAATCCACTCCGAAAACTGCTGGCCCGAAATCTGCCGCGGCTCCAGCAGCGAACAGTAGCCGTTGTTCACGTGCTGCAACACATTGTCCGCCACCAGCGTGCGCAGCTTCTTGTGGTCCGGATCCAGCAGCTTGTGATAAACCACCCGCGCCAATACTCCACGCCGCTCAGCAATCGCAGTCAACTCGTCAAGCTCACTCAGCGACAGCACTGAAGGCTTCTCCACCAGCAAATGCACGCCCGCTTCCAGAATCGCTCGCGCTGCCTCAAAATGCCGGTTATCCGGAGTCGCTACGCAGGCGAAAGTCGGTCGGTGCTGCAGCATCTGCTGCACAGCAGAATCCCCGGAACAGTTCGTAAACGGCGGAATCAATCCGGCAGACTGCCGCAGATAACGCTCCGCACGACTGCCCGTCTTTGTCGCCACCGCCACCAGCTGCACGTCCAGATCACCGAACCGCCGGTCATACAGGCCCTGCCGAGCCACAGCTTCGAAAAATGGACGGTAGGTATCATCAAAAATCATACCCATGCCGACCATGCCGGCAGTCATTTTTGGACGCATCTGCTCTTACCCCAGGCGCTCAACACCGCACGAAATCAAGGTTGAAACTCTGCCGGCTTCCAGTCCGCTTCACCGCCAAACGTGTCATCAGACCCGGTGGCTGCTCCGCTCTGCTGCTCAGCAGCACCCTCGACTGTATCAAAGGCAGGCAAATCCTCAAAGGGATTGAGCTCTGATGCGCTGCTCGCAGACTGCTTCGGCAGGGTCTTCATCCGTTCACTGCGAGTCCCTGCAGAGGAAGCTGATTCCGCCACAGCAGACGCCTGCACAACCCCCGAATTGCCCGTCGGCTTCTGCTTCCACTCCGACTGCCGACGACTCGCAAACTCAGAAAAATCTTCCACAGTCGCTGCACTGTTGGCCTTCGCCGCTGCTGTTGCCGCTGGCGCGGCCTTGCTTCCACCGTCACGCGCCAGAAAACTGCTGAACCCGTCAACCTCAGCACTCCCCGTAGTCAGGGCAGCCGCTTCTGCCGCCGGAGACGGACGGCTCAGCGCCGCTGAACGCGGCAGCTCAAGACTCGTCTGCTCCGCACCGCCACCAGTCCTCGCTCGCACGCCCACACCAGAATCACCAATCACTGCCGCACCCGCTTTTCCGTCAGGCGTCCGACCCGTCCGCAGGAATCCCGCAAGAGCCGGCCCCTTCATGGTCTGCAGCACTGCCTCACCCGACTCACCCGCACCAGCAGTACCCGCGCCCGGATAAACAGCCGTCGCTGCCGCCACTCCAGCAGTACCGGCCGAATCATCAAGCCTGGCACGACCAGAACCACCCGGCAGCGGAGCCGGGCCGGCAGCATCAGCATCCAGTGCCACCCGCCCAGACATCGCTCCACTACCCGAATCAGCCTGCACACCATCGACTGACTCTTCCGCCCCATCCAGAAACGGGTCACGAATCGTGGAATACGAACTGCGAGTCATCAGACCCATAGTTCCGCAACCCGGCATCAGCAATACCGTTCCCAGCAGTCCCGCAGCCGTCCACCTGTTCATAACTCGCATCCTTCTCGTATTGGCTCTCTCACCTTCACTGGTCACTTCGATCTGCCTGACGCCGACGGTTGAATACCGCCGGATCAAACGGATCATGCTTCAGTGAACGTTTCGCTTCTGCCAGAAATTCTCGATCCGCAACCGCTCCGTCCTGCTCCTGCCCATGAGCCTCCTCGGGCAGAACCATCGTCTCAGAACCATCGCTGTCTTTTTCATTCAATGCCGAGATTGCCGCCTGTTCAGGCTTCGCCGATTCCATCATCTCCCGGTTTTCGCCAGGTGCCAGATCAGCCGCCGCAGCCTGCACCCACTCCCGCAAAGTCAGCATCTGCAATGTCCCGCTCCGGCCCCGCAAAGGCAGCTCCAGCTGCCCCCCATGAGCCAGACCAGCCTGCTGCAAAATCGCACTCCGAGATGGTTCAGAAAAGCTGATCTGCCGCAGAACTGCCGCCAGATTCTGCTCGGCGGTCCGAGGATCTGAGCCCCTGCGGATGGACAGCAGCTGAAACTCCGACGACGCATTCAACCCATGACAGCCGGCCGTCGCACACTTGCTCGACAACAACGGCTGCACGCTGCGGACAAACTGCTGAGCCGTGGCACGCCGCAGCCCGGCCAGTGAACGAGCATTTGCCGCAGCACCCGCGGAGGGCAGGGGAGGCATCTGCAAACTCTCAGAAGCACGCTGAACACCACCTTTCCCGGATGATTCGGCAGCCAGCTGCTCAAGCATCCGTTTCGCATCCTCCCGGTAAGGATCCAGACGCAGTGCATCCAGCACCTCCCGCTCCGCCTGCTTCGGCAAACCGTTTCGCAGACACCACCGCGCCAGCTGCAAATGCACCTCCGGTGTCAGCTCCTGAAACGACGCTCGCATCTGACGCCAGGCATCCACACGGTCTTCCGCCAGAAAACGCACTCGCGACGATTCAATAAATTGCCGACCGCCAGCCACCTCGACACTATAGCCGCCACCCTGCACACGCAGCGATGTCTCAAGCAAAGTCCCGTCTGTCAGTACCAGCACTGCCGATTTTCGGTCACCCACAGCCGGCACAGAACCCGACCCCGGTTCGTCTGCCCAAATCTGCGCAGCGAACAGAAACACCAGCAAAATCAATGTCAGCCGATATTCCATTACCCGGCACCGCAATCCATTGCAGCGTACAGCCTCAGTCAGCTTTCCTGCCGCGCAGGACCTGCCGGCCCCCGCGACGCAGCTGGAAAATTACGACGTTTACGGCTCCGGGGTCAATATGAACACCAGGCGACCACAGCCGGCAATGCCAGACGAGAATCCGCCAAAGCACCCATAACCCCCAGTCTTCCATGGATCCGTCACCGATCCGCAGATGCGGCTGGAACTGAACGGCAAACAATCAGCCCCGCGCGGCAAAATTCTCAGCTTCCACGCTCTACAAGATAAAAGGCACTGTCCGCACGCAGATTGGAAACCAGCAGCCGGTCCACCGCCCGACCACGAATAATCGGGCTCTCGATCACTATCCGCAGACCCATCCGCTCCATCAGAGACCGAAAGTCACGCATCGACATGAAATGCACGTTCGGTGTTTCATACCACTCCCACGGAAACGACTGCGTCACCGGAGTTCGACCCCGACGCAGTACCTCCAGCCGCACACGCCAGTGACCAAAATTCGGCACCACCACCAGCGCTCGCCTCGCTGCTCGCAGCATCTCTGACAGCAGTCGCCGAGGATTGCGAACCTGCTGCAGTGTCTGACTAAGCACTGCGAAGTCAAAACTGTCGTCCGGAATGTCCTGCAGTCCGCGATCCAGATCCGCTTCAATCACGGGCAGGCCACGCTGCACAACCGACATGATGTTCAGATGATCAACCTCAACCCCCAGCACATCACAGCCCAGCTCATCATTCAGCCTGTGCATTAAACGACCATCGCCGCAACCAAGGTCAATCACACGACTGCCTCGATCAATGTGCTGCATGATCAACTCGTCCGTCAGCCGAACGGATGGGTCGGGAATCTGATAACGGGCTGGATCTGGCATCTTTATTCCTGAGCCGGCAGCTGTTCCTGCGGCAAAGCAGTCTCTGCAGATTGCTGCTGCGATGTTGCCGGCTGATATGTCGCCGGAACGCGAGCAGCCGTTTCAGACGGACTGGCCGAAACGGCAGATGACTGCGGCTGGAAACCGGAAATCGCCGGAGACGGCTGAGTCATCTGCCACACGGCACCGGCGATGCACAGCAACACCGTGGCAACAACACCCGCCCGAACCAAAACACGCTGCCGCCGGCCCGCATAATACTGGGAGACTGCCTGCCCCACAACCCGCTGCCTGAGCTCAGCCGAAAGCTGAATCCGCGGCGCTGCACCGCTTAACAGCTCGTGCTCGGGCATCACAGGTTCCGGGATTCCAGACAAACCACCACTCATAGATTCAACCAGAATGAAGACAGAAAACAGCAGTACGCAACAGCACCAATAACCACAAAACCAGTCCCCGCTTCACACCCTGACGCACCAGTCCCTGACGCACCACACCCTAACGCACCACACCCTCCAGTGCCCGCTGTAGTTTTTCCATCGCATAACGATAACGACTGGCAACTGTGTTCTGAGAAATCCCCAGAACTTCAGCGATTTCCGCGAACGTCAGGTCTTCCCAGTGCTTCAAAATCACCACCTCAGACTGCTCAGACGGCAAACTGTCCAGAATCCGACGAATCTGCTCCGCCGACTCCTGCTGCAGCACCTGCTGTTCGGCCGACGCCGGCATCTCCACAGCTGCCACTGGCAAACGCTTCCGGGCTTTATTCCGCTGCAGTATTCGCAACGCTTCGTTACGCACAGCCTGCAACAGGTAAGACCACGGAAGTTTCGCAGCCACAAGCAGTTGTGGACGACGAGCAATCCTGGAAAAAGCCCCCTGCAGGGCGTCCTCCGCGTCCGCCTGGGACGAAGTCACCGACATGGCATAACGCACCAGTCGTTCTGCCGTCAGTTCAAACAGTTCAGTCAGAGCCACCTCGGGCGACTGCGACAGCCGCTGAGCACAGTTTCTGACCAGTAACTGAAAATCCCCGTCCATCATCTCTTCCCAAAACACGCAGGACGGACGGCTTTGTCTGGCATTTGTGGAAATTCCGCTCAGACTCGTTATTTTTCCACCCGCCGGAATGCCGGCTGTCCGACCTCGTGTCGCAATTATCGTTGATTTTCGGAAAGATCACCAGGGAAACTGCCGTGTTTAATACAGTTGCTGTGGCCGGGGCCACGGGTGCCGTTGGCCGAATTATCCTGCAGCTTCTCGAACAGCGTCGCTTCCCGGCCCGGACTTTTCGCCTCCTCGCCTCCGCTCGCAGCGCCGGACAACAGCTGGAATTTGCCGGCAGCCGCCTCACCATCGAAGAACTCACACACGACTGCTTTCACGGTATCGATCTGGTAATCGCCAGTACTCCAGATGAAACAGCCGCCGAATTCCTGCCCTCCGCCGTACGTGCCGGTTGCCGAGTCATCGACGAATCCGGGTACTGGCGGATGCATCCCGATGTCGCTCTCGTGATTCCTGAAATCAACCCCGAGGCTGCTCTTTCCGCCACCGGGATCATCGCCAGCCCCAACTGCTCCACCACCCAAATGGTCGTGGCACTCAAACCACTGCATGATGCAGCTCGGGTCCGCCGAGTCGTCGTCAGCACATATCAGGCCACCAGCGGCGCCGGACTGCAGGGCACAGCCGACCTGCTCGCCGGAACCCGCGCCGCACTCGATTCCAGACACTACGATTACAAAGCCTTCCGCTACCCCATCGCGTTCAATGCCATCCCCCAGATCGGCAGCTTCAAACAGGATGGCTACACCAGCGAAGAACTGAAAATGATCTTCGAAACTCGAAAAATACTCGGCGATGACTCAATTCAGGTCTGCCCAACCTGCATTCGCATCCCCGTCTCCAATTGCCACAGCGAAACCATCAATGTGGAAACAGAACGACCACTCTCAGTTGCCGAAGCCCGACTACTGTTTGAATCGTTCCCTGGCATCAAAGTCCTCGATGACCCAAACCTCGGCCAGTACCCCATGCCCTCCGTCTGCGACGGCAGCGACGATGTCTTCGTCGGGCGCATTCGCCAGGATTTATCGCACCCCAACTGCATCACTTTCTGGTGCGTGTCCGACAACCTCCGAAAAGGTGCGGCCACCAACGCCGTGCAGATTGCCGAACTCCTTGCCGCTCAGCAAAAAAACTGAACGGCCGCCCCGATCGCTCACTCGCTGACAACCGGCGGCAAAAGCAAAATCCCAGGTGGCTGCAGGCAGGCCTCGGGAAAGCCCCGCGCGCCCGTTTCCCAGCGATGAATCCAGTCTGACCAGACTGTCCCGGATTCACCGAAAATCACCGCCTGACGATCCGCAGGAAATAACCCTGCCAGCTGGGCCTCCGCTGCCGGCAACGGACGCAGCTGCTTCTTCTGAGCCAGCATCGTCGAAATCTCGCGACTGAAATCACCGCCAGGCCAGACAACCAGTCCGTCTCCGTTGATGTCATACGGATGACCATGCACAAACGCACTCTCAAGCTGCTCACGCACCATATCAATTCCACATTTGCGATAAAATCCCTCCAGCGCATGCTGCAGTGATCGCAGTTGATCGGCCGAGGCAAAACCCAGACAACCCGCCCGCTCCACTCCCGCCACTACCCAGCCACTCTGCTCCTGAAACAAAATACAAATCAACTCCTCACCCAGCAGCGGACACTCCAGTTCAACAAAAAAACTGTTTGATGCCGAACGAACCCCGGCACAGCGAATGCCAGTACCTGCCCACACAGGACACAACTGCAATACCCGAATCAAATCACGCTTCACAAAGTTCCGGATCGCCTCTTCCACATGCTCCAGCTGACTGTGCACAGAACGCCGGGCACTGAAACGACGAAACGACGCCTGCTGCAGCTCCAGACGACGACGACGACGGAAGATCTTCGGCAGTGTCCCCGAGTAAAATCCGGGACGCAGCAGTCGAGCGACCGTTTCACCATGACTGCCAACCGCCACCGGCATCAGCCGCGGACGACGATTCGATGCATACAGCCGCCAGTTCTCCTTCAGCTCCCACACCGCAAAACCAAAGATCCCAGGGATAAAGAAAATATTGAACCACGTCACTGATTCCGCCAGCACACGCCCCAGATACGGCTGCATAAACGACACCATGCTGCCCTGCAACAACACCAGTCCCGGCAGAATCATCTTGTGAGCCACCGTGACCACCGGAAAATGCTTCACCGGATGAAATGTGGGCTCGATCAGCAGATTGACGTAAATGCGAATCAAAAACGAAACAAATGACCACACCACCCCCAGCACCGCTTTCACCACTATCGACAGCCAGCTCTCCTCACTGTGAAAACGCAGCCACTCATCCACCGCATACAAAAAACGCTCAATCAAATTCAGCACCATCCGGAAGAATTCCAGCAGCAAATCCAGCAGTGCCACAAAAATTCGCGCCTGCAGCTTGTGCCACGCATTCGCCAGCCACTCCGATGTCAGCTCCTGAGCATCCTGACCGGGCCGCGAATTCAATGCCAGACTGCACAACACACACCCCGACAAATACCACAGCCAGCCAGGGGAACTCCCCAAAAACAAACCCGGAATACCACGAAACAAAGGCCACGCAACGATCGCCGGAACCACCACCACCCGTCGAAATCTGACCACCGCACGATGACGCCAGATCGCCTGCACTGCCGGCAAACGCGCAACTCGCAGCGGATACTCAATCAGTGCCAGCTTCAGCAAACGCACCGCCGAACGCAACAGCCTGAAAAAACGACGACGAAACTGCGACAAATGAATCAATGCCATCAGCAGAAAACCAACTCCCAGTACCCACGACGCTGTGTCCGGCCCCTGCTGCACAGACGGCACCGACACCGCCGGTACCAAAACTGCCGGCACGCCGGCACCCTCAACTTCAGCTGCCCCAGTAAGCTGAACCTCACTGCGGCCAGACCCCGACGTTGACCCCGACCTGGACTCCAATTCCGCAGCTGCAGGCCCAGTCACAGCCGCAGACTCCGCCGTCGATAACTCCGCTGCAGACTCCCCGGTTCCAGATAACTCCCCCGGCAAAGTCTCGGACGGCAAAGACTCCGACGCTGCTGACGCACCAGCCTCAGACTTCACACCAGCCGCCGGCCTGCGATGAAATAAATGCGCCAGATGCCGGACGCCCTCCACAATCACCAGCGCCCCGCCAAACGGTATCAACAAAAATAAAGTCGCAAATCGCCCGGCTCGATTCCCGAAAAAAATCGAACTGGTCGTCTGCAGCCACCGCAAATAAAACTCGCCACGCTGATAAACACCATCCATCGACAGCGCCAGACGATCGTCCGCTCGCAACAGATAATCCCCCTGCCACAGATCCCGCATATCAGTCAGATCCGGCAGCTTCAGATCATTGCGACTGATGGAATCCCGCAGATAACCAAGCGTCAGGTAGCCACGGCTGACAATACAGTCCAGAGCGTCGTCCACCAGCTTGTCCAGCGCCACCTGCTCAGGAATATTACGAGGTATCAGACCCACATCACGCAGTGTCTGCCCCAGTACCGGACGCATACGCTCACGCATCTGCAGCTCAGACAGATGCGCCGCTTCGTTCAGCAGCTTCGACAGCCTGTCTCGCTCTGCACCACTCAAACGAACGTACACCAGCCGAGCCGCTGCGCTGCTGAGATGACGCGTCATCAGCACTTCCCGCAGACTGTGCAGCGGACGCCGCAGCGGACGAGCCCCCCGGCTGGCCAGCCAGGTCACAAGGTCCACCTTGTAATTCACTCGCTCGTTGTCCAGACACACTTTCTGCAAATCAAACAACAGTCGCTTCTCGGAATTCCAGAAACCATGAATCGCATTTGTTGCCAGTTCCCATAAAGCGGCCCGCCACGCTTCCGCCTCCGGCTCAGTAAACTTCAGTGCCCGCTGCAGACGGTCTGCCAGCAGCCGAATTTCCTGCTTTGCTGACTCCACCGCAGACTGACGCTTGTCCTCGGTAACAGCCCGCTGCGCTGCCTGCATCGAACTGACTATCGCCCCGACCGTGTTGCCACGCTCACGAGCACGCTCACGACGACGAGAAGCCCGCAGCCAGGCCCGATCAGACGGTGATGACCCAATACCCAAAAACCACTCGCGTCGAGTACTGACCAGACGCTCTTCATCTCGCTGCAGATGCGTGGTCAGATCAGGTGACGTAGCACCATAAAGCCTCGTCCGCTCGAAAAGCTGCGCCGCCGCCACGTCACCGTCCAGCAGCACATCCACAAATCGCGACTCCGCCAAAGACGGAAACCAGACCTTCAGCAGGTCCGGCTCAAACCAGCGCAGTTCCAGATACATCGCACAAAATTCACGCCAGGCCTCAGTACGAGACTCCGGTATCACCAGACGCAGTTCCGAACGCAGCACGAAGTGCGCCTCATCAAAAGCTACCTGGCCCAGCCGGGCAATCCGCTGCTGAACCTCGGCTCGCTCAGATGCACCCGACAGCTTCTGCTGCAGCTCTCGGTCAACGACCGCATGAAATAACCGCCGCCAGACCTGCTGCAGCAGCTCCTGAATTGGCCAGTGCTGCAGCTCATCCTCAGCCGGCTGACTGATCAGGAGACAGGTCTCCGGCAGGCTCAGAAAATCCGCCAGACCCAGCTCATCAGGATGCACCAGCTCCCGCAGTTCACTCGCAGGAACAATCTGACTGTCCGTGTGAGGTATTGCCGTCGACAGTTTCACAAAGCCGTGACGTTCCCGAATCACCCGCCGGATGACTCGCGGTTCCGCAAGGAACGCCGACGGCTCAGCCAGTTGCAAAGCTCGCCGCAATTCCTGAATCCTGCTCGCCCCGACCGGTGTGACCACTGATTCTGCTCCCGCATGCCCCGTCGCGCGATAATGAACAACCCTCACCGTTGACGCGAAATTCTACTCACCGTGACTCAACGGAAACAGCACACCGACCGGGTTTCAGCAAACCTGCACTTTTCTGGAACCGTTTTGCGGATAGACTGCGGCAAATTCAAACAGACGCCGAAGACAAAACCGCTGCTCGGGCACTCCAGCCAGAACACACACACCTAAAAACCCAGCATTTTGCATTCCGATCGTGCCGTTTCACGACACCGTCGGACTATTGTCCAGGGCGTCCAGACTGTTCACACTGCGGCGGCCGGCCCAGCCGCGCCGTCTTCGGATCCCTCCCAGTTTCACAGCAGCTATCATGATCATTACCATCGACGGGCCTGCCGGCTCAGGAAAAAGCACCGTGGCCCGACTGCTGGCACACCGCCTCGGCCTGAGGTTTCTTGACACAGGTGCCATGTACCGCGCCGTTGCACTCGCCGTCCTCCGCAGCCACACCAGTCAGCAGGATGCCGAAGCAGTAGCCGAAATCGCAGCACACTGCAGTATCCGCTTCGAAAATGACCGACTGCTGCTGAACCAGCAGGACGTTACCACCGAAATCCGCCTGCCGGAAGTCGCCATCGCAGCCTCCATCGTCGCCGCCAACCCGGCCGTCCGAAACAGCCTCGTCCAGCAGCAGCAGCAGATTGGTGAAACCGGCAGACTGGTCACCGAAGGCCGCGATCAGGGGACCATCGTCTTCCCCCACGCCCCCTTCAAATACTTTCTCACTGCCAGTCTCGATGCCCGCACTCGCAGACGCCTGACAGAACTCGAACAAAAAGGACAAACAGGCTCGTGGGAAGAAATTCGCGAACAGATCCGACAACGCGACGAACGCGATGAAAAACGCGCCCTCGCACCCATGAAACCAGCCGCCGATGCAGTGCTTGTCGATACCTCAGAACTCAGCATCGAACAGGTCGTTGAACTGCTCTGCCGCAGGATCTCGAACGGCTGAAAAACTGCCAGCAGCCGGAAAGTCACTGCTGGCGAGACTCTGATTTACCCGCACTGTCCCCGCCCGCAGCAGTGCGCTCACCAGCCAGCTGCCGGGACAGAAACGCACCACGCAGCTCCGTACCTGCAGCAGTGACGTAAACCCAGTCCAGCACTGCAGACTCCGCCACCTCCACCGACAAACCCTCGCGCAGCCCCCGCAGGTTCAATGGCCGGTTGGCCAGCTGACCGAAAACTCGGCCGTCACGCAGCTCCCGCACCTCCAGCCAGATCAGTTCGCGCGCTGTCCCCTCAGAAAACTCCGCCAAAACGCTGTGCCCCGCCGTTGCCGACATGGCACGACTGCGAAATGCAGAACTGAATTCCGCCCACGCCCCCCGCGCCTGCTCAGCAGCACGCTGTACAGCCGCAGCGTGCTGCCCCGCACTCAGCACCGGCGCGTTCATGCGAGACCGCAACTCATCAGCCGGATGCTCCGATCGCAATAAAGACACTGCCTCCCCCTGAATCTGCTCCCACGGAAGCACCGTCTCGTCCGCCGGAACCATCAGCCCGCAAATCACGCCGTCAGCAATCAGCCGCTGCTCCAGCAAGGTCGCCAGCAGTCGACCACAGTCCTTCACTGTCACTGCCTGCCCGCGGTCAGAACCGCCCCCTGAAACTGTCAACGATGCGCGATGCTGCTCAAGCACTCGTCGCACCGTCGCATCTTCAGTCGCCGCAATCTCTTCAGCCGATGCTACAGGCTCCCGCTCCACCGCAAGCGACAGCCACCGGGATCCAGCCTCCACGATCAACACCTCGCCCGCATTTCGCTCAGCCGGCAAACCCTCCACAGCCGCCACAGTCCTGCGACTGATCCGCACAGTAACCCCAGGCCAGACCTGCACAGCGGCCTGCCGCAGCTGAGCTTCTGCAAGGCGAATCGGCTCCCTCGTCAGCAAAATCAGTGTTCCGGCAGATTCTGCCGAAATCTGCGTGTCGGCTAACCCGGCTCCTCTGCCGGCAGCAGCCTCATCCGCCACCCCGCCAGCAGCCCCCTCACACAAACACATTCCGCCGCAGATCACCACAGCAGCCAGCCACAAATCCCGGATCTTCTCCACCCCCATGACCTCCCTGTGCAAAATTCCGGAACTCAGCAAATTCCGACAGTCGCAGCACACCAGGCCGCGAAATTCCCTACAATTCGCGGCTGCTCAGTCAGACAAATCGCAGTTTCTCAAATCGGCATCCCGGGCCGGATTCGCTGCCCGGATTCCACAGTTTTTCCGAAAGCACATCCCCGTGTCGGTGATCGTCCAGAAGTTCGGTGGTACCAGCGTCGCCAATGCCGAAAAAATCCGAATTGCCGCCGCACGTGCCGTCAAAGCCCGCCAGGCCGGACATGATGTCGTGGTCGTGGTCAGCGCCCGCGGTCACAAAACAGATGAACTGATTGACCTCGCCCGCAGCATTACCTCCAGTCCGCGCCCCCGCGAGATGGACATGCTGCTGTCCACAGGAGAACAGGAATCCGTCGCCCTGCTCGCCATGGCGGTACACGAGCTGGGCCACGAAGCCATCAGCCTCACCGGTGCCCAAATCGGTGTCCTCACGGACACGACACACACCAAAGCCCGCATCGTCAGCATTTCCACAGCCCGCATCCGCGAACACCTCGCAGCCGGCGCCATCGTTATCGCTGCCGGGTTCCAGGGCGTCGATTCGGCCATGAACATCACAACTCTCGGACGCGGTGGCAGTGACACAACCGCAACCGCCCTCGCTGCCGTGCTCGACGCCGAAATGTGCGAAATCTACACCGATGTCGAAGGCGTATTCACAACAGACCCGCGAGTCGTCTCGGATGCACGCAAGGTCGAACGCATCTCCTACGATGAAATGCTGGAACTGGCCAGCCTCGGCGCCGGTGTCATGCATTCACGATCCATCGAGTTTGCCAAGAAATATGCGGTCAACCTGCGAGTCCGACCGTCGTACTCCGATGGCCCCGGCACACTCATCGCTCCTCAGAATGGCACCGCCCAGCCGGTCGTCACCGGAGTCGCATTTGTCCGCAATGAAGCCCTCGTCACACTGATCGGACTGCCCGACCAGCCTGGTGTCATGAGCAGCCTCTTCACGGCCCTCTCCAGCGCCCGGATTCCTGTCGACATGGTGGTCCAGAACGCCGCTGCCGAAGGTCTGGCCAACGTCTCATTCACTGTGTCCGAAGATGAACTGCCGGCTGCCATGGAAGTTGTCGCTGCCGCAGCCCGCACTCTGTCTGCCCAGTCCATACAAAAAACCACCGGACTTTCCAAAGTGTCCATCGTCGGACACGGCATGCAGACTCACACAGGCGTCGCAGCAAGGCTGTTTCAGATCCTCTCAGACAGCAATATCCGCATTCACGTGGTGACCACCAGTGAAATCAAAATCTCAGTGCTCATCGACAGCGACCGCTGCAATGATGCAATTCTCGCAGTACACAGCGGCTTCGGACTCAATCAGCCCTCTCCGCCGCTGCCCGGCTGCGGACACCCCACCAGCAGTGCCACCGCCGCAGTGTCCAGCGACGAAGTCGTCGCCGATATCGTCTCTCGACTGGACAGCATGGAAAGCATCCTCGTCAGCGATATCACCTCCGACACCGATCAGTGCCGCATCAGTCTCAGCAATCTGCCCGACGCACCAGAGGTCGCAGGCACTGTATTCGCCGCAGTCGCCGAAGGCGGAGTACTGGTTGATCTGATCGTCCAGAATACGCCGCGCTCAGGTGTGGCCAGCATCTCCTTCACAGTCCCGGCAGCCGACGGTCCGCGATGCCTGCAACTGCTGCAAACCGTGCTCGACGAACATTACCCGTCCGGAACACTGAATTCGGAATCTGAAATCTGCAAACTGATTATTACCGGGATCGGACTTCGCAGCCATACAGACGTGGGACGTCGAGTTTTCCGGACGCTGGCTGAAAACCGCATCAATGTGGATATGATCAGTACCAGCGAAATCAAAATCAGTATCGTCGTCGGTTCGCAGGAATCAGCCAAAGCACTGACGGCACTGCGAACCGAGTTTCAGACAGACTGACAGCTGCTCACTCAGCCGCTTTGGTCCCGACAGGCGCTGCCGCTGCCGCTGCTGAATTCGCCAGCGCCGCCTGCTTCGCATTGTCTCGCACCTTCACCACACCACTCAAAGCAATGATCACCGCGCCCAGCAGCAGCACCACCCCGGCCCACTTTGGTGCAGCATCGCGGAACTTCTGAGTCCCTGCAGAACGGCCGACCAGCGCGGATGACAGGAAAAATGAACCCATCGCCAGCAAAATCTTGGTATCAACCATGGCGTGATAAATGCCGTCTACCCGCCCCGCAGCAATCGCCCGCCAGTAATTGAAGCCCCCCGACAACAACAGCAGCGCTATTCCGCCATGCACATACTTCTTCCAGCGGCCACGAATTGCAGCCAGATCCTCAGGACGACCTGACAGTACCGGATGCACCACAAAACGCAGCGCAAACAGTCCGCCAACCAGTACCACGGCGGTACCCACGTGGATCCAGCGCGACACCAGAGAAAGCACAAACATCGGATCCATGGATTTCCTCAGTTCACCTTGTGTAGACAGCCAAAAACAGACCTGACAGCTCAACCATCATAGACGATGCCCCGCCTCGGGCAATCAGCAGCAGCACCGTTCAGGGTCGCCCCCCGCGAGCCCTCAACTGCGTCCACGACAGCAGCTCAATGCCCAAACCCTCAATTTCCGTCTTCACGGCCGGGTCTGAGAAAATTCGAGTGTCATCTCCACGCAGAAAATGACTGGCCGTAATCGCCTGCAGCTCTGAATCATCGGTCCCGCAGTGAATAATCATCTGCGAAACCCCAGGCCGCAGACCGCGAAACGTATCCAGATACCGTTTTTTCCGTACAGTGTGATCACTGCCTTCGTAAAACTGATACAACCAGTCGATCGCAGGCAGCCCTTCAGCCCGCAAGGCTTCGATGTACAGCAAATTCTTCCGGGCCAGATCGGGATAACCCGGAGCCAGTTCCGGATCGATATTCTTCATAATCATCACCGGCAGGCGATACTCCAGACCCAGACGAACGTAAATCTCCAGCATTTCACCCGTCGAAACCACAGTTCCCATGTGAGTATCCAGGTGGCTGAGACGAATGCCGGCCCGTAACGCACGATCAATCTGCGCTCGCAGCTCAAGCTCCACCTCCGCCGGCCGCGCCAGACGCTGCACATCCTCCTTCCGCCGATGCAGCCAGCCATCGGCATCCACCAGACTGGGAACTCGATCACGCCCGGCAACAGGACCCCAGCGATACTTCTCAAACTCAGAATTCAAGGTCAGGTGAATCCCAAAATCCAGCTCCGGATGCCGACGAGCCCAGTCCGCAAATTCCGGAAACCACGGACACGCAGTCATCATGCTGCACGACGTCACCAAACCCGTTTCCATCGCCGCAATCGTCGCCCGATTCACGGAATGACTCATCCCCGCATCATCAGAATGCACGATCAAATACCGCTTTGATGCGTCCAGCGGCTGCTGAGAAAAAGCCTCAGGAGCACCAGCAAACAGCAACAGCCAAAACACAACACTCGCATTCTTCCAAATCCGGCTGCAATTCACGACAAGAAACTCCGAAAAGGCCGCAAAACAGGCAGCCGGCGAGCTGGTTTCCAAACAGGCTGCCCTTAAGCTTAACGGACAGGAACCGCAGTTTGCAGTTTCAGATCCGAAAAATGAGTCCCCTTCGTTCCACAGACTGACTTCTGAACAGACGAATCCCTGCTAGAATCACAGTACAGCAGCACGCAGTTACGAAGTCCGCTCCAGTCCCCCCACCAGCACGCCCCCCAGGGCTCCCGGCCCGGCGGTGGTCTCTCGTGACCCGCAGATACTGAATGAAATTCTGTCCCCGCTGATCAGGCATGCCGATGCAGGAACGCCGCGAGTTATTTCCGAATGTCCTTGAACTGAATTTTCAGGCACGACGCCGGATGGGCTGTTGCGTCTACCTCGTCTATGGTCAGTCCGACTGGATGCTGCTGGACATTGGCTACGAGGACACCGTTGAAGAACTCATTGATTTGATTCGCGAGCTGAATTTTCCGCTCGCGAACTGTCGCTACCTCGTTGCCACACACGCAGATGCCGACCACGTCCAGGGCTTTGTTCGGGCCAAAGAGCTCCTGCCTTCAGCCCGACTGGTTGCCCACCCCCACGCACGCAAAATCCTGGAATCCAATGACCGCATTGCTGCCTTCGCTGAAATTCCGGCACAGCAGATTTCCATCGACCTTCCGGCACTGAAGATCGATCAGGAAATCGATGAAGGTGACCAGTTGACTCTGGACGGTGTCAGCCTCGACGTCTGGCACACCCCCGGCCACGCCGTGGGACAACTGTCATTCCGCTTTGGCAGACTGCTGTTTTCCGGCGACAACATCTTTCGCGATGGCTGCGTGGGCAGCATCGACGCCCATCATGGCTCAGACCTGCCGGCCTTCATCAAATCACTGCAGCGAATTCAGAACAGCGGTGTTGACTGGCTGCTGCCCAGTCACGGCCCCGCTTTTCGCAATGATCGCCGACTGCTGCAGTCCGCTATCGATCGCCTCGACCGCTACCAGCACATGGCAGACTTCGGCACCTGTGCAGTGGACTGGCCGCTGCTGGACGACTGGGAAGACGAACTGGCTCGCGGTGTTCACCCCGCATCCTGAAAGCGCAGCAGCATGGCAGAAACGCTGCTGACCACAACTCTCGTCGCTTCACTGCTGCGCAGCCTGCTCGTCAGCAGCCTCGCCTGCCTGCTTCTGCCCCTGTTTTCCCGCTGGATTCAGCAAAGTCCTTCGCGATTCTCCAGACGAATTCGCGAACTGCTCTGCGTCCTGCCATTCTTCACACCCGATCTGCTGACGGGCTTCCACTACCGACTGACAGCTTCAGCCTGGGCCGGTATTTTCGGCGGCCTGAGCTATGTGCTGATCACCGAAATTCTGTACTGCACACTGCAGTTGTTTCGCGCAATTGCCATGGGAGTACTGCTGCAGCGCATCATCCCTCCTCCTTCTGATAACAAAGAATCACTGTTCTCATGGCTGCTGCTGCGCCGTCGTGTCCCGCCGGTGCGCTGGTACACCGAATGGCTGCGAATGCATCTGGTCGGGCCCTGGCGAACCCCGTTACTGACATGGAGCCTGACCGCAGTTGTGATTTTTCAGGAGTTCGAAACTGCAGCTCTGATGCAGATTGACCAGCACCCATGGTCATGGCCGGTATGCCTGTTTGATGCACACGCCGCATGGCAGCCACTCGCTGCGTCCCTCAAACTGGCAGGGCAGGGCCTGCTTGTGGAATTGCTGCTCCTGCTGCCAGGCATCGCTGCCATCGGCTGCTCGCTCAATAACCGCGAACAACAGCCTCTGACTCCGTCGCCAAACGCCGCCTTAGAAACGGCCCCCGCGCTGACCGTCACTTTCCTCATCAGCCTCTCGCTGATTCTCCTCGTACTAATCCCGCTGATCTCGTCAGCCGGACCGGCCATGCGAGGCATCCAGTTCATTCTCTCGGATCCGAGGATCACGCAGCGCACTGCCGTCTCCCTCGGAACCTCCGTTGCCTGTTCAGCCGCCGCTGCTGCCTGCGCACTCGGACTTGCCAGCCGCTTAAGTCCTGAACTGGCCCTGCGATCCGGTCTGCACGCCACCTGCTGCTGCATCGCACTGCTGCCCGGACTGACAGGACCACTGATACTTTCATTGGGACTGCAGTCGCTGTTCCAGCTGCCGGTCCTGAGACTGACCTGGGACACCTGGCTGCCACAACTGCTCGGACAAACACTCTGGCTGCTGCCACGCGCCTTTGCCGCCGCTCAATTGCTGTGGACACCAGACCGCGGGGAATCCGAGCACACCGCCAGCCTGCTGTTGCTCGCTCCAGACTTCCGTCGCCGAAAACTGGCCGCTCAGCTGCTGTGGAAACTGCAGGATCTGCCCCTCGTCACCGCTTTGCTGCTGCTGACCCAGTGGGTCTTTTGGGATGTCACCACAGCCTCGCTGCTGCACCCGCTGACATTTGAACCGATTGTCACGCGACTCTATAACGAAATGCATTTCGCACGTACGGAAGCACTTCTTGGACTTTCCGCCGTTTCACTCGCTGCACCCACAGCCTGCTTTGCCGTTGCTGCAGGCATGCTGCTGCTGAACCGATACCGCCGCAGCGGGCGCAAAAAAAATCCGGGCCCCTGAAGGCCCGGATCTGAACTCGTTTCCGAATCCTGACTGACTTGCCAAAGCAGGTCAGTCCGTCTGTATCAGTATCGGTCGCCGCGGTCACCACGCTCGCGACGGCCACCGCCGCCACCACCGTAACCGCCGCCACCGTAACCACCGCCGCCACCGCCACCGCCGTAGCCGCCGCCGCCGTAACCACCACCGCCACCACCACGGCTTTCACGAGGACGAGCCTCGTTGACCACGATCGTACGGCCGTCCAGTGTCGCGCCATTCAGTGCACGAATCGCTTCGTCACCGCCGGTCGCCATCTCTACGAAACCAAAGCCCTTTGAACGGCCGGTTTCACGATCCGTGATCACCTTGGCGGTGGTCACAGAACCATACTGGGCGAAAGCCTTCTCGAGACCTTCGGATGTGGTGGCCCATGCCAGGCTTCCCACGAAGATGTTCTTACTCATCACACAAACCCTGAGCCTTGCAGCTCCCAAAACACCGATCGCTGCCCCAACGGCAGCCGTTAGAACACAAATGAAACTGTTGGGGAGGAAACTGCAGGACGACTCAAGCGAATACCGAGCACTCTGTAGAATCACACCTCAAAGAGACTGCTTCCACCGCATCAAATTTGATGACACAAGGGACAGCCTCGAGCCGCAGCCCCCCGTCTTGAACGTCGACGGAGTTGCCGGCTCGTCGGATACTTTACGATCTTCGGGAAAAAATAGCAAGACGCTACCCCCCGAGTCCTTTCGGCATTTTCACCTTTTTCGGCGAATTTTCCGAAAGCACCGACAGGCACCGCCGGACACCCAGGTCCTGAATTTGCACCCAATTGCCAGCTTTCCCGCTCTGAAACCACCCGCTCCTCACATCGTCACTCCCCGAACGACCCGCGCACACTCACCCGCCATTTTCACAAAAAACAGCTAAAATACCGCGATTCCAGTGTGTCCCAAACCCTCTGCAAACCAGTACAACAACAGTCCCCCGTCCCGGCAGTCCACACGGCCACAGCATATGCCACTCATACTCAGCCCCGTCTCTGACACCACCACCCCCATCGAACTGGAAGGACTCACCCCGGATCGATGCGCCTCGCTCAGCACCAGCGAAATTCAAAACTTCACCTGCTTCGAAGGAAACAGAAAACGCCGACTCGCTGACCTCTTCCACATCTCCGGGACAGCCTCAGACCTGCAGCTCGTGCTCCAGGGTGACCTCAGTCGCGTCCACTGGATCGGTGCCGGTATGCGGTCCGGATCTGTTCGCATCGAAGGCGACGCCGGTCGACACCTCGGCAGCAGCATGTCCGGCGGGGTCATTGAAGTCACCGGAAATACAGCAGGCTGGGCCGGGGCAGAAATGCGCAAAGGACTCATTCGCATTCGCGGAAATGCCGGTCAGTTCGCCGGCGGAGCGTTACCAGGCTCAATTCGCGGCATGACCGGCGGAACACTCCTGATTCACGGCAACTGCGGCGACGAAGCCGGACTGGCGATGCGTCGAGGACTCATTGCCATCGCGGGCTCAGCCGGAGAATTTGCCGGCAGAAACATGATCGCCGGAACGCTCCTGACCGGCGGTCGCTGCGGCCGGCGTGCCGGCGCCGGCATGCGACGAGGCACCCTCGTGCTGACAGCAGGCTCAGACTGCCCGCTCCTGCCCGGCTTCCGCCACTCCGCAACTCTCCAGCTCACCACCATCCGACTCCTGCAAAAACGCCTGCTGTCTCTGGATTTCCCGGTCGATCCCGCACAACTCAACGCACCCCTCTCGGTCTACCGCGGAGATCTCGCAGCAAAGGGCCTCGGAGAAATCATCCTGCCCGCCGAATCAGTCCCATGATTTCCACGGACTTTCCATTGCTCACACTGGGAATTTTCCCCAAACCTGAAACAATAAAACGGCAGTCAGCGACTGCTGACGGCCTAAAACTGCCTGTCGCCGATTAAGGAAACACCCCCACATGATCGCTCGGTCCAACCAGACAGCCTCCCGCTCTCGCACCAGCCTGATCTGCACAGTCCTCCTGCTCGGCTTACTCTGCTGCTCAGAAACTCACGCTCAAAGCCGGGATCGCGATACAAAGAAAAAAGACAGCAGCGACAAAGCCGCATCTCCGCAGCAGCTGGAATCCCGCATCAGCAAGGCTGAAGAACAACTGCTCGAGGAATACCTCGAAGTTGCCAACGAATACTACAAGCAGGATCAGAAAGAACAGTCCATCGCTGTGCTCGAACGCATCGCGAAGATCAATCCGCAAATGCCCGGCATCCGTCAGCGCATGGACGGAATTCGCGAAGAGCTGCTGCAGGAAAATGGCCTGAAACTCGATTTCGATACCGCAAAACTCTGGCTGCCCGTTGCCGAAGTCCAGGAAGGTCGCGGGCTGCGAATCGTCGTTGCCGGTGAATACAAAATGGACCTCACGACACCCGTAACACTTGCCGGACTGCCTACCGGCGACCCGGCAAAAGATCATGTTGGCGGCGTGCCGTTTGGCGCCGTGATCGGAATGGTCTTCACCGATGGCAAACCCGGAGATCCGTTCCTGATCGGCGGAGCCGTCGAACACACTCCCAAAAAATCCGGCACGCTGTTCCTTCGCGTCAATGTTCCGGCAACCGCAAAATGCCGCGGCGACCTGAAGGTGCAGATCAGCGGCGCCATTCAGCCTGTTGCCAAAAAAAGCCGGTAAACGGCCCCCGCTCCCCCTTTCCAACGCTCTTCAGGTGTCTGCCGTGAACAGTCCCCAGGAAGCCAGCCCGGACAATCAAAGTGCCGGCCCCGGTCCTGCTGATCTCAGCGATCTGCGAGTCGGGGAATTCCTTCTGCTGCGACGCCTTGGCAGCGGCGGCATGGCAGATGTCTACCTCGCCGAACAAACCAGTCTCGGCAGACATGTCGCCGTTAAGGTCCTCAAAAATGACTCACTGCAGGGACGCAGTGACGTGCTGCTCAAACGGTTCGAACAGGAAGCACGTGCAGCCGGAGGCCTCAGCCACCCCAACGTCGTACAAATCATCACCACAGGTCAGGAAAATAACATCGCTTATATTGTTCAGGAGTACGTGCCAGGACTGAATCTCAGCCAGTGGATTCGTCGCAACGGCCCTCCTGATTTCAACACCGGAATCAAATGGCTCCAGCAAACCGCCGCTGCACTCACCGCCGCCGCTGATGCCGGCATCGTCCACCGAGATATCAAGCCGGAAAATATTCTGCTCAACCGCCAGGCAATTGCCAAAGTCACAGACTTCGGGCTGGCACAACTGAATCAGCCCGCCCCCGTACGCATGAACCTGACGCAGGCCGGCACCACACTCGGCACTCCATGGTACATGAGCCCCGAACAGATTCAGGGCACAAAACTCGATCACCGGTCCGACCAATACTCACTGGGCGTTACCGCATGGCACATGTTCGCCGGCAAACCTCCGTTCCCCGGACGAAATCCCATGACCGTTGCCGTGCAGCACCTGAAGGAACAGCCGCCCTCACTGGCAGCCCTCCGCCCCGATCTGCCGCTGCCACTCTGCGCCGTCATCGAACGCATGCTGGCTAAAAAACCCGAAGACCGCTTCCCGGACGGAAAAACTCTCGAAAACGCCCTGCTCGCCGCCGCCGCCCTGACACCTAATGACCTCGCAGCACCCGCCACAGACTTCTCCAGCAGACTCAGCCGCTGGCGTCCCATGATGACAATTGTCGGCGGAGGCATCATGGGCTGCACACTGGCCACCTGGGCCATCGCCACATTCACCGCAGCACCAGTACAACTGCCGGCTCCCGCCGTCGTCCCGGAAGTCCGTAAACAGCCGTCCGCTGCACGCCAGTACGCACTCGCTATGCTCCAGCCAGATCGACAGGATCTCTGGAACGCCGTTTCCCATTTCTACCCGGAAACTACCGAAGCGGAAATAGCCTCGCTGCAGCTCGGAGTAGCCCTCATGGAAAGTGCTGTCCCGGATGCCGCAGGAGCCCTGAAAGCGTTCGCCGCCGTACGCGAAAAAGGCGAAGTCGCACCCGAAAAAAACTACCTCCGGCTGCTGGGCATGATCGGACAGGCCTGGAGCCTCCGTGATCGCCCCCGCAGCCCGGAACTGGAACAACTGCTGTCCGAAATTCAGCAGCAAATTGATGCCTATGAGTCCGACGACCTGCTGCAGCTGGACATCGATCGCGCACCCATCGAACTGCAGCAGTTCTTCAGCCGCCTGCAAATGACTCGACGTCAGTCACTGTAATTGTAACTCACAGCCTCACCCGCGAAATGCATCCTCATCGTCAATAAAATTCGGCGCAGGATAGTCCGGATCCTCTTCAAATCCGTCAGCATCATCGTCCAGCATCAGCAGCCCCGCTGCCGATACGTCCTCGCCCCGCAGATCAGCATCCAGACCGACACTGCGATCCCCGTCATCAAGCTGGTCTTCACGCAGATCCATAATGTCGGCCGGCTCATCCTCAATCACACCGGCAACAGCATCAGGATCCACCTCGTTGCGACTGCGCAACACCAGCCGAATCGGTACCTCGCGAAACGGCGTTGACTCACGCAAAAATCCCAGCAGATAACGCTTCCAGCCCTCGTCCAGCAGCGTCGCATCATTGCACCGCAGCATGATCGTTGGAGGTGATCCGGCAATCTGCGAAGCAAAGTAAATGCGAGGACGCCGGTTCTTCCGCATCGGCGGAGCATTCCGCTCTATCGCCGAACGCACAATTCGATTCAGCCGCGCCGTACTGATCCGCAAACTGGCCTGCTTAAACACCGACTGCGCCAGATTCACCAGCTTGCGAATGTTCCGACCGTCACGCGCCGTTACCACAGCCATCGGCACGTGACGCATCGACTCAAAACTGGTCGTCAGATACTTCACCCAGCGATCAATCGTCATCCCCTGCTCAATCGCCAGATCCCACTTGTTCACCACAAAAATACAAGGCTTAAACTGCTCTGAAATCTCCTCCACAAGCTGCTTGTCAACCCGTGAAATCGTCTGAGTCGCATCAAAGAACATCAGCACCAGATCCGCTCGTCGAATGCTTCGCTGAGCCCTCACCAGCCCGTAGAACTCAATGTCGTTCTCCAGACTTTTTCGCTTGCGAACACCCGGAGTATCAATCGCCACAAGAGCCTTGCCGTCGACCTCAAAACGAATGTCGATGCTGTCACGAGTCGTACCGGGAATCTCACTGACAATCACACGCTCACACTCGGCCAGCTCGTTGATAAACGTACTCTTGCCCACGTTTCGCCGACCAACAACCGCCAGACGCAAGTCAGCCGGTGACAGCATTCGGTCACCCGCAGACTGCTCTGCGTCCGATGCCACAGGCAGCAGCTCCAGAATCTGATCCAGCAGTACGTCACGCCCGCGATTGGCCTTCACACTGGTCGTTACATAAGGCACGTCCGCCAGCTCCAAAAACAGAGCTGCCTCGTGATCCAGCTTCACCGAATCACACTTGTTGACCACCAGCAGCACCGGACGCGAAGATTTTCGCAGTCGCCGCGATACCTGCTGGTCCAGCGGTGTAACCCCGGCCTTCGCATCCACCACAAACAACAACAGATCCGCCTCTTCAATACCCGCCTGAATCTGCCGCTCAATGTCCTCCGACAGATCATCGCTGTCCACAATCCCGATTCCACCGGTATCAATCAATTCAAAATACCGGTCCCCCTCGTGCATGATCCACGTGACACGATCACGAGTCACGCCTGCCGTCGGGTCCACTATCGAAATCAGTCGATCGGCCAGCCAGTTCAGCAATGAACTCTTTCCGACATTCGGACGACCCGTAATCGCCACCTTCGGAATTCCCATTAAACCGACTCCAGCCACCCGCAGGCACCTTAGGCATTCCACTTCGACCGCAGGGCAGGGCACTTACCCAGCACTTACCACTGACAGCAAAAACGCCGCAAAACGCGAGAGTCTACACGCACCAGGCGCAGTAAGACACCCGCTAAACCCTCAGGAGACCGGCGTTTTGCGAAAGTCAGAACCGCCGCTGAACTACTCAGACTGACCCGAAACTGTCATCACACGCGGATGCTGACGCAGCGGCGGACGCACCTTCACCGGACCACGGCGCACCGGAACACCACGCCGCTCAGGCATCGCTCCCCGCAGCGGACCAGGCAACACAGGCTCCGCACCATCCATAAAACTCTGCAAATCCAGCACCTCGTCACTGCCGGCAGCCCCGCCAGCACCGCCAGACGGAACAGACGCACCACCAGCCGGACGCATCGCTCCCGACCACGGCAGCTCACCAATAAATTCCATCAAAAACTGATCACTCAAACCACCCGAAAAATCCGCCTCACCAGCCGCAGACGGAAACGCCACAGGCACGGCAGGCACCGCACTTCCAGGTGCCGCCAAAGTCCGAGCCCCCTCCGCCGCTGCGGTCGGGGACACACCAGTCCGGGTCGGGGACACACCAGTCGCAGGCGGGGACACACCTGCCGGAACCGGGGACACACCTGCCGGAACCGGGGACACACCAGTCGGAGTCGGGAACACACCAGCCGGAGACGGGGACACACCTGCGGGAACCGGGGACACACCAGCGGGAACCGGGGACACACCAGTCGGAGCCGGGACAGTGCCTCCACCAGGAACCGGCACTGCAGGCACAGCCGCAGCCGCTGGATTCGAATTCCCCACACTGCCGGACACAGCCGGTGACACTGCCATCGCCGGAGCACTGCCGCCAGACACAGCAGCAGGCAGCTCTCGAGTCTGCGAAATGGATTTCGTCGGTACTTCCCGCTCCGTTGCCTTCTTCGCCTCCGCCTCCTCCAGCGCCACCCGATCCAGATAGAT
>JBJTPZ010000142.1:0-10378 GCA_046075365.1 Planctomycetaceae bacterium | reverse complement strand
GTTATTGTGCTGCCGCTGTGCTTCCGTCCGGGGGGGCTTTGGCCATGAGTTATCTGCGGCACTGGTATTATCTGCGCAGCCGACCTGAGCCGTTGCGGCAGGCGTCATTGCTGCTGATGCTGGCGGGATCTGTGGGCAACGCAACGGCACTGCTGCAGATGCTGCAGGCTCATGAAGCGGAGAGTTCGGGTGAGTGGCGGGACTGTGTGCGGCAGCTGAGGTCCTTGCTGGAGACTGGTCATTCGCTGTCGGGGGCTTTCAGTCTGATCGACGGCATCCTGCCTCCGGCCACGATTGCGGCGATTTCGGTGGCGGAGGGGGGGGACGGGCTGACAGAAGTGCTGCTTGAGGAGTCTC
The DNA here is from genome assembly GCA_046075365.1 of Planctomycetaceae bacterium. Lineage (GTDB taxonomy): Bacteria > Planctomycetota > Planctomycetia > Planctomycetales > Planctomycetaceae > SXXK01. Next base: position 10,021 of record JBJTPZ010000142.1, on the reverse strand, counting down.
AGCGTCTGGGAGCACGTCTGCCGGGAGCGGGCGGCACTCAGGAGTCGGTGGCAGCGCTGGCGATGTGGGCTGGTGCGGTGCTGACGGTACTGTTGGGCCTGTGCATTTACCTGTGTTTGTTTTTTGTGCCCAAAGTGAAGCAGATTTTCGGGGGCTTTGGAGTCGAACTGCCTCTGTCACTGCAGGCCGCGCTGGACTTCTGGACCAACTGGTCGGCGCTGTTGCCGCTGTTTGTGCTGCCGGTTGTCGGCTGTCTGGTGGTGGCGATCGTGCTGTTCTGGAAGAATTGTTTGCGACAGCTGCAGCTGGGGTACTGGCCGTTGCTGGGGCACTGGCCGCGGTACTGGACGCCGACGATTCTGCGACTGGTGGGACTGGGTATGGCAACGGGAGCCACGATGCCGCGTGTGCTGAATTCGGCTGTGCTGATGTTGCCGGCAGGTCGCACTGCAACTCGAGTGCTTCAGTTGCGGGATGCGGTGCAGTCCGGGGGCAGTCTGCATGCGGCGCTTGAGTCGAGTGGTTTGATTCGGGGGCGTGAACGGCATTTTCTGGATGCGGCGGATCAGCGCGGGCATGCGGACTGGGGCTTCCGGCAGCTTGCGTTATCGATTGAGCAGGCTCGGCGTCGACGCCTGCAGCGTCTGCTGGCGTGGCTGCGCCCGTTGGTCACGGTGCTGGTGGGTGTGCTGGTGCTGTATTACTGTCTGATAGTGTTTCAGGCGATGACTGTACTGCTGGAAGGACTGGCATGAACGGCAGAAGCATACAGGAACTGCTGACGGGGCATTCGCGACGGCCGGCCGGCCGGGCTGGTGCGATGCTGGCTGAGCTGATCATTGCGGCGATTATTACGGGTGTGGTGGCTCTGGTGGCTGGCCCGGGATTGTCAGCAGTTTTGCGGCAGCAGGAGCAGCGTCGTTTTGAAGCTCTGGCGAAGCTGGAGCTGCGGAATCTGGAGGGTGTGGCTGCCGCGAATGCGGTGCTGGGGCAGTGGTTTCAGCAGCGTTATCCGGATGCGGTGCTGGTGCGTGAGGCTGCGGCAGAGCTGGATGAGCTGCTGCCTTTGGGAGGTGCAGTGCGTCTGACGATTCGAAGGCCAGCTGTTTCCGGCCTGCCTGCTCAGACTGTCAGTCTGGTGATCTGGCCTGCCGGCTCGGAGGTGGCGAAATGAGACGTTTGCGAACTGCTGCGGCTGGTGGCTGTCGAGGGATCAGTGCGGTGCTGCCTCGGGCGGGCAGGGCGGGGTATTCACTGATTGCGGTGATGATCAGCATGACCATCCTGTCGGCTTTGCTGGGCACGTGTGGAATGTGTCTGCAGGCGATGTTCCGGCTGGATCACAGGCAGCGTGTCAGTTCGCAGCTGCTGGACAGTCTGCGGCGGATGGAGCGTCAGCTGCGTGAGGATGCCGTTGCTGGTGTTTTGTCCGGTGGTGGCGGGGTCTGGCGGATTGAGGCGGGGGCAGGCGGGGACGTGATTGTGTGGAGTGAATCGCGGGGAGTTGTGCAGCGGGAGCGGACGGCAGCGGGAGCAATCGAGTCGCGGGAGCGTTATGTGTTTCCCGCCGGGGCTCGTGTGGAATTCGGCGATTTGCTTTCGGGAGATGCGGTGGTGCGAGTGCGGGAAGGTTCACGACTTGTGCGGTATCCGGAGGCTGGTGATGGCGGAGCCGTGCGAAACAAGCCTGAGGCTGTGGCGCTGCCGGCGGCACCGGCGGGCGGTGTGGAGGCCTTAGCGATTGAGATTCACCTGCGGGGTGCAGTTCGGGCAGACGGAGATCTGCAATGAATCCGACTGGCCCCGCATTAACCGGGATTTCCGGGCGTTCTGATTGTGGTGATCGTCGCGGTGTCGCGGCTGTGGCGGCGATGGTTGTGCTGCTGGTTGTGACGTCGGTGATGGCATTGCTGGTGCAAAGAGTGCGGCTGCAGTGGCAGCAGGATCGTCAGCTGGTGGTGCAGGAACAGCTGGGGATACTGGCTGATGCGGCGCTGCGGGAAGGTATCAGGCGAATTCGTGAGGACTCAAAGTGGACTGGTGGCCGGTGGATCGTACCGGCTGGCCTGTTTGCTCGCTGTGATTCCGTCAGTCTTGAGCTGCGGGCGACGGGAAATGAGATTTTGGCAGAGGTACGAAGTCCGGCGGAGCCGGACGTTGCGGCAGTCTGTCGACTGACCAGAAAGGTGAGTGTGCGTGATGAACAGTGAAAAGCAGGATTTGGCGGTCGATGGTGCGGTGACAGTACGGCATTTGGTTCGGCGGGGTGCAGCTTCGCATCGGATCCGCGGTTTCACGCTGATTGAGCTGCTGGTTGTGATTGCGATTATCGCCATCCTGATGGGGATGCTGCTGCCGGCGGTACAGCAGGCCCGCGAGGCCGCCAGAAGGACTCAGTGCAGAAACAATCTGATGCAGCTGGGGATTGCCTTGCACAATTATGAGATGGCATTTGAGATGCTGCCGCCTGGAGTTGTGGATGCCGCAGGTCCGGTGCGGAATCTGGAGGAGGGTTACCAGATCAGCTGGATGGTGCAGTTGCTTCCGGTGATGGAGCAGACGATGTTGTTTTCCATGGTGGATTTTTCGCAGGGTGCATATGCGGCAGTAAATGGTCCGATCCGAACGACTCGGATAGCGGCATTTCGCTGTCCCAGTGATCCCTCACCGCCCCTGACAGCGGGTGGCGGAGCCCCGGCGGGCGAAAGCAGCTACGCCGGCTGTTTCAGCGGCTCGGCCAAACCCATTGATGCGGACGGAGATGGCTGTTTGTTTTTGAACAGCAGTGTGCGGTATCGGGAGATTCGGGACGGAGCATCGAACACGCTGCTGGCGGGTGAGAAGCAGATTGTGGCGGAGTCCGGCGAGTTTGGGTGGATGGCCGGCAATCGCTCGACGCTGCGAAACACGGGTACGGCGGTTGGCAAGGGCTGGGATATTCCAGCGGTGGTCCCGGGCGGGAAGCCGGCTGCCATTGCCATTCCTTCCGACACAGCGACCAGTGGCTTTAGCTCGCACCATAACGGCGGCGCACAGTTTATCGTGGCTGACGGATCGGTTCGGTTTATCAGTCAAAGCATTAATGCTCAGACGTTTTCGCATCTGGGCAGCCGAGCGGATCTGCAGATATTGGGAGAGTGGTGATGAGTCGAGGTCGCGGCAGGCGAGGTTTTACGTTTCTGGAGCTGCTGGCTGTGGTGGCTGTGATCGCTGTCCTGGTTGCACTGCTGCTGCCGGCGATCCAGGCTGCTCGTGAGCAGTCGCGGCTGATCAGCTGTCAGAACAACCTGCGGCAGCTGGGCATTGCTCTGGGCCAGTATCAGTTCCTGCACAGGACACTGCCGCCGGGGGCTGTGGCGGTGACACTGCCGGTACATGTGGAAAATGCGCCGGAGGGCATTGGCTGGATTGGTCAGATCCTGCCTCAGCTGGGCGAGGGTGTGATTTACGAAAAGATTGACTTTGAGATGCCCCTGCGGTCCTTCTCGTCAGGTGTCAGCGATGACGCTGCTGCCGGTGGTATGCCTTTGGCTGCCAGTGTGCCTGTCTATGCTGGTGAGGAGCCGGAGAAAGAGATCGCAGTGCCTGTGCATCCGGTGATCGCTGTCCTGAAGTGTCCTTCCAGTCCGGCACCGTTTGGCCAGGAACCGATTTCGGCCTACGCCGGCTGCCACAACAGTACTTCGAAGGCGATCGATGCTGACGCTGATGGTTTGCTGTATGCGAACAGTTCTGAGTCTTTGGAGGCAGTTCCGGACGGCAGCTCTCATACGCTGCTGGTGGGTGAAGGTTCAGAGCGACTGCGAGGCCTTGGCTGGCTGTTTGGCGACCGGGGGACACTGCGAAACGGTCTGCCGCTGGCCGAGGAGCGCAAGGCTGGTGGACTGCAGCAGCAGACGGAACAGATTGCGGCGGCTGCGACAGATGAGGAAAGGCGGGCTGTGCGTGCGCGACTGGCGGCGGAGGTTGGAGGTTTCGCCAGCAGGCACAGTTATCAGGTGAATTTCCTGGTGGCTGACGGCAGCGTGCGTGGTTTAATTCGTCAGATGGATGCCGTGGTTTTGCGGCAGCTGATCAGTCGGTTTGACGCTGGTGGTGTGGTGGAGTTCTAGGGCGACCAGCACTGCGGGAAAAAAAAGACCCCGCTGCCAGGGGCAGCGGGGTGATGTTCAGCATTGGCTGATGCGGCCACAGAGTGGCGACGAATCATTCTGCCTTTGGAGCGTCAGCGGCTGGAGCAGCGCCTTCGGCAGCCGGAGCAGCCGGTGCGGCACCTTCAGCGGCTGGAGCAGCCGGAGCAGCGCCTTCAGCAGCCGGAGCAGCTGGTGCTGCACCTTCGGCAGCCGGGGCAGCACCTTCTGCTGCGGGAGCAGCAGCGTCAGCACCGTGACCAGCCACGCCGGATTCACGTTCGCCAGCGGTTGTGGTTGGCGGAGCAGCAGGAGCTTCGCTGGGAGCGGTAGAAGCGGCCGGTTCGCCACAGCCAGCAACAACCAGGCACAGGCCTGCGACAGAAAAGAAACCCATCAGCTTTTTCATTTGAGTGTCCCCGTTGACATTTTTGCATTTTTGCGGAGCAGGATTGGCAGCGGAATGCCACCAGTGAACTGCCAAAACTTTAGCATTTTTTGGCAGAAATACACGTCCGACGGTCATTTCGGCGGGAATTCTCGAGGGTTTCAAGGCTTTGCATCGGCAAATTCTGTGCTTTTTTGCCAACCGGGATTTCCAGCGGGGCCTATTTTATCAGCAGAGTCCAGCGGGAGCCGAGGTTACTGCTGCTGCCTGCGACCGGCGGGGGCCGGATCGAAGGACTGCAGGGGAAACAGCTGCGAAGGTCGGCGAATCTGCCTGATCAGGTCGGTCATTGCAGCGACCTTTTCGGCCTGTTCTGCGGCCAGATTGGTGCGTTCGCCAATGTCGGTTTCCAGATTGTAAAGTTCCACGGTGCTGCTGCGTTTGCCGAGGTTCTGTCGCACCAGCTTCCAGGGCCCCTGTCGCAGGCTCAGTTGGCCTCCATACCCTGGAAATTCACGGTACAGCCAGGGGCGTTCTGTCTGGCTGAGCGAGGTGAGTGTGGGAACGAGGCTGACACTGCCGCCTGTATCATCGGCCGGCTGCGGCAGATTACGAGCTCCGACGAATTCGGCAAAGGTGGGCAGCCAGTCTTCAAACCCGCTGACGAAGCTGCTTTCGCTGCCGGCCGGAATTCTGCCGGGCCAGGCGGCAATTGTCGGGACTCGCACGCCACCTTCGTACAGTGATCCTTTAAGCCCGCGCAGTTCACCTGTGCTGCTGAAGAACTGGGCGTCAACTTCTTCAGACAAATGGGTGGTGCCGTTGTCGGCACTGAAGACCACCAGGGTTTTTTCGGTCAGCTTCAGCCGATCCAGTTCCTCCAGCAGGACTCCCACGTCGCTGTCCAGCCTGCTGATCATGGCAGCGTAAGCGGCGCGCGGGGTGAAGTGCGGCGTGTAACCTCCGCGGGCTGCCGTGAACGGCGGGTCGTTCCAGCCCTGCTGCAGATAAGGTGTCAGGTCCTGCTGCGGCACGTGCAGTGCGACGTGCGGCAGAGTCGACGGAAAATACAGAAAGAAGGGGCGATTCTGATTGCCCCGCAAAAATTCGACGGCTGCATTCCGAATGTGATCAGGGGCGTAGTCTGTGCCCTGAAACGCTGCGTAGGCCGAGGGGTTCTGCGGGTCAGCATCGGCCGGCAGTTTGGCATGGCCTGGCACGGGCGGCTGATTTTGCAGCGGAATCTTCTGTCGATCGTGCCACAGGTAATCGGGGTAGTAGCTGTGAGCATGTCGCTGGCAGTTGTAGCCAAAAAAATGATCGAATCCCTGATTCATCGGATCACCTTCACTGCCGGGACCTCCCAGACCCCATTTGCCGAATGCGCCGGTTACATACCCCTGCTGTTTCAGCATCTCGGCCAGAGTGAATTCGGTGTCCGGAATGGGCAGCTGGCCTTCCGGCTGAGCTTCACTGTTGTTGCGAATCCAGGCCTGCCCCGGATGCCGTCCGGTCATCAGTACGCAGCGTGACGGGGCACACACGGCGTTCCCCGAATAATGCTGCGTCAGACGCATGCCGCGAGCCGCCAGTCGATCCAGGTTTGGAGTGCGGATTTTCTGCTGTCCGAAGCAGCCCAGTTCTCGAAATCCGAGGTCATCAGCGAGGATCAGCAGGATATTGGGGCGCGCCGGAATTTCTGCGGCAGGAACAATCACTGCCACCAGCAGATTGCATACAGACCAAACACCACAGACCAGCAGTTTTGCACGCCGCATTGTTGTTTCTCCGGGATTCCCTGCCATTTGTCAGCAAGATTAAGCATGTCCGCATGCGATTGTCCACTCGGGAAGACGCAGCACAGTTGAAAAACGAGGGCAATTCCAGCGATGGGGGAGAATCTTGGGGTGTGCCGCGAGCGGGTGCCGGCGGTGGGCGGAGAGGCGGTTTTTAGGGAGGGGGCTCGGGCTGGAAAGCCCGAGCTGCGATGGGGGATTCGCGGCAGTTTTGTTCAGGCCGACGGGCCTGGAAATTCCCAAAGAACGACTCAGCCGGGCGATTTTGCTGGTGACAATCGTAATGCCCGACGAATAACCTATTATCTGGTCTCGGCCGAATGTCCTGATCCGCTTGTCTCGTCCTGCCCGCCTCGGTCTTTCCCTCCTGTTCCGGACACCGCTTCAATGCTCAGACTTTTCGGAAACTCGCACCGCTACTGTGATGGCGTGTCGCGTCGTTCCTTTCTGCAGTTGGGTGGCCTTGCGGCGGGTGGTCTGACGCTTTCGGATCTGTTCGCGGCGGGCCCTGCTGAGCCAGGTCGTCAGCACAAGTCGGTGATCATGGTGTATCTGTCCGGCGGTTTGCCGCACCAGGACACGTTTGACATGAAACCACAGGCGCCATCTGAGGTGCGCGGTGAATTTCAGCCGATTCAAACCACCGTCCCTGGGACTCAGTTCTGCGAGCTGCTGCCGAAGCTGGCGATGGTGGCTGACAAATGTTCGATCGTCCGCTCGTGCGTGGGTCAGCGGGACGAGCATTCCAGTTTCCAGAACCTGACCGGCTTCACGATGGGTGAAGTACAGCGCGACGGCATCCCGAACTTCGGCTCCGTGATTGCCAGAACCTTCGGGCAGGTGAACGAGGTGACTCCGGCATTCGTCGACCTGTTCCCAACCATGCAGCATCGGCCATACAACAGCACTGGTGCCGGTTACCTGGGCAGTGCGTTCAATCAGGTGCGGGCAGACGGTGAGGATCTGGCCAGCATGCAGCTGCGATACATCCAGGGGCAGCAGTTTCAGGGCCGGCAGTCACTGCTGGATCAGCTGGACACATTTCGTCGTCATGCGGATTCCAGAAATCTGGACAACATGCAGGAAAGCTATCGCCGCGCCTTCGATGTGCTCACTTCATCCCGACTTGTTGATGCGATGAACGTGGAACGCGAGGACCCGTCAGTGCTGGCGCTGTATGGCCGAGGTTCATCAAAGCATCTGGGGGACGGAGCACCGCTGTGGAACGATCAGCTGCTGATTGCTCGCAGACTGGTGGAAGCCGGTGTGCGAGTGGTGACGGTGGCCTATGGCTTCTGGGATACTCACGGAAACAACTTTGGCCACTGTCGCGCTCATCTGCCGACACTGGACACAGGGCTGTCCGCTCTGATCCGCGATCTGCATGATCGAGGCCTTGACCGGGACGTGACGCTGGTGGTGTGGGGCGAATTCGGCCGGACTCCGAAGATCAACGACAAGGCCGGTCGCGACCACTGGGCTCCGGTCCAGTCCGTACTGTTTTCCGGCGGCGGGATGCCGATGGGCCAGATCATCGGATCAACGGACAAGATCGCGGCCTATGCCGCGGATCGGCCGATTCACTACCGTGATGTGCTGTCCACCGTCTATCACAACGTCGGAATCGACAGCAGCACCTATATCCGTGATCAGGCCGAGCGTCCCGTGCGAATTTTGCCCGAGGAAGCTCGACCCATTCGCGAGCTGCTGGCCAGCTGACACCAGGGTTTGTTATGGCAACAGCGGCAACAGCTCGTCGATGCTGCTGAAAACCACATAATCGGCATCGTCTGGCAGGAATTCCTTCCATGCCGAGGCGGCCGTCACTGTGGCGGAAGCGGGGGCAGACAGGACGGCGGACGTGTCCGACGTAATGCTGTCAATGCGATAGATCTTGCTGTTGATCCAGATATCCGTACCGACTGCCAGTTCTGTGGTGAAGGCCGTGCTGCTGCCGGTCAGCAGATTGCTGCCGGCCTGCAGTGAAACGGTTCCGGTCAGCTGAGTACCTGAGGGCGGAGCTTTCGTCAGCGGGACCTCACCGAGGGCTCCGTTGTTCCACGCCGTTTTCAGGTCCCAGGTGGTCAGATCATTGATCTGATCCACAACGGTCATGCCATTGCCAAGGACGCGGCCAAAGACTGTATATTTGCCTTCATCAAGGAAAGAGTTGTCGGCGACGTTGATAAACCACTGGCTGGTGCCGCTGTTGATATTGTCCGCGACCATCGCCATGGCAAGTGTGCCGCGGACGTTGGAATTTTCTGCGAGGAACTCGTTCTGAATCGGCGGATTGGTCGGCACACTCGTGATCAGACCGTTGTCCAGCGTGAATCCGCCGCCCTGAATGACGAATTGCGGCACGCTGCGGTGCACAATCAGCCCGGACCAGGCGGGTGATGCCTGGTAGCTGAGGAAATTGGCAACCGTGATCGGGGCGTCCGCATTCAGCAGCTCGACGTCAAAAGTGCCGGATGTGGTGTTGAATCGAATCAGTGTTCCCACAGCGTAGTGGACATAGACTGTCTGATCGGCGACTCCGGCCGCAGCTGTGGCCTTGATCACCAGCCGATGATCACCTTTGTCAGGCCCGTCAGCGGTGAGCGGAACAGTCAGGCTGTAGATACCGGACGAGTCTGCAGTGGCGTTGGCGTCGTCGTATTGTCCATCACCATTGCTGTCGACTGCGATGATTGCGTTCGGTGCTGTGACCCCGCTGATAATAAAGCTGCTGCTGCGAGTCAACAGGATGCCGCTGGACTGTTCTGTCTGATTGGCTGACACATCAGTGGTCAGGCTGAAGCTGTCGCCGTCCTGCACAAGAACGTTCGCTGAGTCGGTGGCAGAGGTGCCGGCAATGGTGGCAGTGACGCTTCCCGTGCGAGTCCCCTCGGGGACAGATCCGGGGATCACTGACAGCTGTATCTGGACAGACAATTGTCCGGCAGGCACTGTGACGGTTGCAGGTCCGGTCAGCAGGTCTGGCTGCGAATACGCCAGGCTGACAACAATGTCCTGATCGGCAGCCTTTTCAAGGCTGACAGAGGTGCTGATCTGACCGATCAGTTCGTTGACTGATGGGATCGCAGGATTGACAGACAGAACCAGGATGTCGTCTTCGCTGACTGTCAGGCTGGACTGGCCGGAGGTAAAGCTGGCAGCAGATGCTGCAATCGAAGCGGTACTTGAGACACTGACGATTTGATCGTTGACGGCCTGCACTGAGAACTGAACCTGGCGACTGCCGGCGGGAATCACAACGGAGCCAGGCAGCGAGAGGCGCGACGATGCCGTAGCCAGTGAGACCGTGAGTGGTTCTGAGATATCGGCCGTGTTGCGGGAAACTGTCAGCTGTACACTGTTCGGGGAACCTTCGGTCACGCTGGCCTGACCAGGTGTGATGGAGATTGTGGGTACTTCGTCGTCCAGAACCGTCAGAGGCAGCGTGGTTTTCGCGTAACCGGACGCAATGGCACTGACGGTGACTGTGACACTTCCCAGAGCGATGTCGTCATTCAGTGTTTCCAGCAGAACATCAACCGAGCTTTGTCCGGCCGGAATTGTGTGTGGCCGGAACCGTGAGGGCACCGGAATCCGCGTCCAGGGTCACTTCCAGAGCCTGAGACAAATCGTCTGAAGTACGGGTGATGGTCAGTGTCAAAGGAGTCGAGGAGTTCTCTGTGATGGAGCTGCTGTCTGACGTGAGC
>JBJTPZ010000141.1:0-7671 GCA_046075365.1 Planctomycetaceae bacterium | reverse complement strand
AGAGCAGGGGCTGACAGCCTGTCTGCCAACTCTGATTACCAATTCGACAGCGGCCATAGAACACGGTCTCAGCGTACTGCGGCAGGCTCGTGATTCTTCTGCCCTGTGCCGCCACATGATTGCCGGGATTCATGTCGAGGGTCCGTGGATTTCGGCTCTCGACGGTCCGCGCGGGGCACATCCGCTGCAGCATGTTCGCCCGGCGTCTCTGTCTGAGTATCAGAGGTGGCAGCATGCTGCGGGAGGCCTGATTCGACTGATCACCGTAGCGCCTGAGTGTCCTGGAGTGCTGCCCGTGATCAGGCCACTGACGGCTGACGGCGTGCGGATTGCGATTGGGCATACTGCTGCCAGTTCTGTTCAAATTGCCGAGGCGATTTCGCAGGGTGCCAGTCTGGGAACTCACCTTGGTAACGGCTGTGCCGGAATGATTCCGCGACATGACAACATTTTCTGGCCGCAGCTGGCGGACGATCGGCTGACCGTCAGTGTGATTGCCGACGGCTGGCATGTTCCCGCCGCCATGCTGAACTGCATCCATCGCTGTAAGTCGCCGTCTCGCATCGTGCTGACATCCGACGTTTCCGGCTTCGGCGGCAGTGCCGCTGGTCGCCATACAACTGCTGCCGTGGACGTCGAAGTACTGGAGGACGGCCGGATCGTGGTTGCCGGTCAGCGGCAGTTTCTGGCAGGCTCCGGTGCTTCAACTCTGGAATGTGTGCAGCGATATCAGCAGATCACCGGACTGCCACTGCAGCAGACGTGGGAACTGGCCAGCCGGCAGCCCCGCCAGCTGCTGGGCCTGCCGGTGTCCGGGATCTCAGAAGGTGCGACTGCTTCAATGACTTTGTTCCGTACTGAGACTGAAAGCACTGGTGGTCGCCTGCAGCCCGTCGCGGCCATTATTGGCGGACTGCTGTATAACGCAGCCTCCTGAACAGCAGCAGAACGCAGGCGCTGAAATGCAGATCGGGTTTTCCGGCCCGGAATCTGCCTGGAAAAAGATGGTCAGTCTGCACCGCGACTGTGCCGTTACAAGGCACAATGGCAATTTTTCCGCGGCAGTGTCGGCAGCAGCCGTTAGTGGCTGCCGACCTGCCCGACTGCCGACTGCAGCAGTTTCTGAAACTCGGACGGCTGAAACTGGCTGGGCCAGTCGCCCCGCAGCTGGATGCCGCGGACCTGCAGTTCACCGGCTGTTCGCGCGTACGCCAGGCCGAACCTGGCATCCGCTGGCTGCCAGGAAAAGTCACACTGCTGCTGACCGTTGATGTCCAGTTGAAATCCCGCACCGGTCCTGCGCAGCTCGGCCTGATTCCAGCCGGTATTCAGCGGCACGGTATGCCCGACTGCGGTCAGCTGAGTTCGTCGTCCGCCAAAGCCCTGCAGTTGTACCCACCACGCAGCTTCGCGGCAGTTCAGAAAAATGCCGTCCGCGTGAATTTCGAGGATCGTGCTGCCGATCGTCGGATGGCACATGCTGCGACCTGGCTGGTGCTCGAATTCCCAGATAATCCTGTCACCCGCCAGCAGCGGCCGCTGATGAATCAGGCGTCCGACAGGCAGAGGATCCTGGGGGAATCCGGGTAATGGTGCTGATCGCTGCAGAGAGCGTCGCGCGACCAGCACACCCGCCTGCAGCTGCCAGTCGGGAGCGCCAGCAGGCTGACCACCAGCGTCGGTGCCACTGTCAATCTGCAAATCCGGCTGTGACTGACCGCTGCCGCGACTGCTCCAGCCACGCAAATCCGCGGAACTGAGCAAATCAACCTGTCGCGGGATCGTAGGTGTGCCAGTGATGCTCAGGTCCCACACGTTTTGCTGATCAGGCAGGGACAGCAGAAACAGCCACGGGCTGGAACCGCCGGCAGAATTGAGCGTCCACAAATCCGTGTTCGCCAGCAAGTGCCGTGACTGCTGCCGGCTGACTTCCATGACGCTCTGCTGATCTGCTTCCCCGGGTGCGATGAGCCGGGCAGACTGCCTGCGGCGAATCACTGCCGCAGAACTGGAAAACAGTGTGCCAGTGCCCTCCGGGCTGATTGCCAGCGTCAGGCCGTCCCACCCTGACAGTGCCTGTGGATATTTTGAACCAGCCATGCGATTCAGGATTTGAAAATCGCCAGTCAGTGGCCAGGGAAAATGCCATACAGCGTGTCGGGAAAAATCGGTGGCAACAATTCGATTCCGCTCAAATCTCACTGCACCGGTCTGTGGCCCAAATGCTGCCTGTTCGGGCGTTTCATCGCTGAGCCAGCCCACCGCACTGCCTGACGTTTCAGCGGTTGCTGGTTTTGCCTGCAGCTGGTTCAGAATCTGCAGTCCGTGAGCAGCGGCTGTGTCTCCCTGTACGGACCAGCCCTGCCACAGCTCATGCAGCCACAGCTGTTGCTGACATTCGATGGCGGCACTTGCCATCGAATGCAGCAGTTCGCGCCGCTGCTGCGGTCCCGCTGCTGTTGCGGGAAAAGTGTGGGGTGTCACCTGCGGAGACATCTGCCGCGTCAGCAGCCAGAGTTCGCTGTCGAGGACTATACGGAACAGCTGCCATCGCAACTCGGGCGTCAGCGAATCCACAGCCTGCAGCGGCAGAAAGAACTGCAGATCATTCACTGTCAGCGCACTGGTGTCAGACTGCAGTGTGCGAAACAGGGCAAATCGTCGCAGCCCGTCAGCCGGCAGTTCATGAACAAGACACAGCTGGCTGGTGATCAAATAATGCTGAGTCAGCAGACGCACGGCCGGGCTGCTGTCATCGTTGCTGGCAAATTGTTCGATCAGAAAATCGGCGAGACGCAGGAAATCCCGCAGCCGTTCCGGCGAATCCAGGCGACGGGCCTCCGGGGCGGCCGCAATGCAGGCGTCCCGCAGCATTCGCAGCAGAACCGCATTTCCACCGCTGCCGATCGCCTCGCGAGCCAGTTTCTGCACGAGGTTCAGGCTTTGCCGCTGCACTGCTGCGCTGCGCGAGTGCAGGCCGCACATGGCGATTTGCACCATTTGCAGACCGTTGTTCCTGAGCTGCAGCTCCGCGCTCGACAGCTGCTCCAGCTCGTGCAGTATCTCAGCCTGCTCTGCCGGCCGATCAGCTTCGTGAGTCAGCAGCCACAGCAGTATCAGGCGATTCAGGCTGCTGGTGCGGGAAGCCTGCCGCAGACGTTCAATCCACTGCGTGTGAGTACCCGCAGCAACAGCCGCCCTGGCACCGATGGATGCGCCACAGTTTTCCAGGACAAACGGATAGCCGGGGCCTTTGAGCGACGTCTGCAGCAGTGCAACTCGGGAGCTGTCGCTGCTGATCAGCAGCCGCTGCAGCACCTCGGCGATCCGGTCAGCCGGAATCGCACCTGCGCGCCATCGTCCCAGCAGCCGCTCAAGTAAGGGTACAGCGACATCGGCGGCAGCGGTTTCAAGATCGCTGAATACTGCAGGCTCAGACTGCCACGCCGCCTGCCACACATCGCCGGCCTGGGTGGCAAACTGCAGGCTGGCTGTCGGATCGTTCCGATCCATTGCCGCGACCGCGCGAGCCAGCAATTGCCGTATTTGTTCGGGCATCGCCGCCGGGCTGTTTGCCGTCTGCTGAGCCTGAACTTCCGGGGACGGGAGAACACAGACTGTGATCAGCAGCAAAAGGCTGAACGAAAGGCGGCAGCCTGCCGGAAATCGCGACCCATAATCAGAACAGCTCGGCAAGCGGCTGGCCTCCGTCAACCACGAACTTGGGACGCCCCTGATGATCCGTGTACTGAACATCCTGTGGCACCTGGAAATAGCGAAACAGGGTGGCAGCAAGATCTGCCGGAGTCACGGGGCGTTCCCGAATTGTGCCGCCATCCTTCTCGGAAGCTCCGATGACCTGACCATGCCGCAGGCCGCCGCCGGCAAGGCACATGGACATGATGTCAGTCCAGTGATTCCTGCCGTCCGTGCTGTCCTGAGTACCCATGTTGGGAGTCCGTCCGAATTCGCCCATGGCAATCACCAGCACCTGATCCAGCAGTCCGCGTTCTTCCAGATCCGAGACCAGTGTGGTCAGCAGGTGATCAAACAGTGGCAGAAGCGGGCCCAGACCTTTACTGATGCCACCGTAGGGGGGAATGTTGTCTCCGTGAGTATCCCATGTGCCGGAGGCCGTGTGATAACTGAGATCCAAAGTCACAAATGCTGTTCCTGCTTCGACCAGGCGCCGCGCAATCAGTGCCTGCTGGCACCACAGGTGACTGCCGTAGCGAGCTCTGACAGCAGGATCTTCGCGTTCCAGATCAAACGCTGCTCGTGCACGGTCGCCCAGCAGCAGGTCGACGGCCTGACGCTGGTAAGCACCCAGTGCATCCATCGATCCATCCTGATCGAGTCCGGCTTTCAGCACGTCAAACTGCTGCAGCAGTGACAGTCGGTCATGCAGGCGTGTTTGGTTAAGTCCGCGTGGCATCTGGAACAGATCGCCGCCGCTGACCTGGCCTGTGTCACGGCCCACATTGCTGTACACCGGCAAAACAGCCGCTTTGTCACAGATAAAAGGATCGTACTGTTTGCCCAGATACCCGGCGAATGCGAGGTGCGAGCGTGACTTCATAAATGCCGCATAGGCGGGCATCGAAGAATGATTCGAACCGTGGTGCTTCGCGATCACTGACGCAAGTGCCGGATAACGCACGGCTTCAGCATTCACTCGGGGTTCAGCCGCCAGATTGGCTGTCTGAAAGACCATGTTGGGTTCGTGGTTACTGTGTCGAGCATCCACCGAACGGATGATTGTAAAGCGGTCCAGCATGGCCGCCTGCCGAGGCAGGTGTTCGCAGATCACCACACCGGGCAGTTTTGTCTGGGTCACACCAAACGGACCGCGATTGATCCACGGCCGTTCCGGTTTGCTGTCCCAGGTATCAATCTGACTGGGGCCCCCTGCCATCCACAGCAGAATAACACTTTTCCCGGTGGAGCTGCGTTGTCCGGCTGCTGCGGCTGCCTGCTGGTTCTGCAGCAGCAAAGGCAGACTGAGCCCCGCCATGCCGGCCATCCCGGCTTTCAGCATGGAACGACGCGAATGGAGGTACAGTCCTTCGCGAGTCCGGCCCTGAAAGCCGGCGAAGGCGTGACCACCGTGCTGGGCGACAGGGCAGGCTGCGACAGTTTCACGCGATCCCATCTGCTGTGTCCAGTGCTGTCAGAGTTTCATTTGGAAGCCGCAGGCGCCAACGAGATTGTCACCGATACCCACTGTGGCTGCTGAGCCTGCTGGATCTGCTGCTCAGCTTCACGAATGAACGGGTCAAAACGAGCAATATCAGCGGCATTGTTGCCCTGCTCATGCTTGCGGAAACCGAACAGATAAGTGACGTTCTGTGGCCGCCAGCGATGAAAATACAGTTCGTTCTTTTTCAGGATCAGCTGCCGCAAGGCATCATAACCTGACTGCACAAAGATTGAGCTGGACTGTTTGGTGTCGTTGCTGGAGATTTGTGCGAGGATCGGCAACGGTGACAGAGTCTGTGTTTTCACCTGCATGCTGACCTGACTTCGGTCAGCGCTGAAACTGACGTCTTTAATCTCCAGCCTTTGCCCCTTCACCTGCCCCGCAGCCACATCAATCGCAAGCTCTGGCGGCGCCGCCGAAATTCCCAGCAGACGCTCGCGAATGACCATAGCGGCGCAGGCATAACCCTGCTCCGTCAGATGCATGCCATTGTCGGCCAGGTGGCCAGCCCCTGCACTGTCCGGATAAAGCAGCGCATTGACAGACTGCATGCTGGCTGTGAAGTTCGAGAACAGGTCAACAAATGGCAGCTGACGTGACTGTGCAGCGCTGCCGGCAGCCTCAGCAAACAGGCGAATCCGCGAGTTGAATCGGGCTGGCGACGGAATCGGAGGCCGAGCCTGAAACAGTTCATGTGGTGATACGATGATGCACGGAATTCCGGATGCCTGCAGCTCGTCGATGAACTGGCCAAACTGCCGACCGAACTGCTCGGGATTCATGCCTGCTGATAAAGCTTCATTTTGGCCGTAACACAGGATCGCAGCCGTCGGCTCTTCAGCACGAATGTGCTCTACCATCCGCAGATACCCGACAGAAGGAGCATCAAAGATGCCGCGGGATTCCGCAAATACCGTGTCAGCGCTCCAGCCCAGATTTCGAAAAGTTACTTTGCGGTTGCCGAGGGTGCCTGTCAGCACAGTTTCAAGATGTTCTGACAGCTGAGCACGTTCGACAAATGTGGCACCCACCAGCACCACATGATCGCCGTCCTGGAATTCAAATGGCAGGGTCCTGCGAGCAGTCCGCTTTAAAGCCGGTGATTCGGTTTTCTCTGGGGTACGAACACCGGCAGCCAAAGACGGTGCGACAGTGACCGGCTTCAGTTCCTTCCAGTCGCGATCGTTGAAGTCCGTCTGTTCCCAGCCCACCGGCGGCGGAGCCGGTGCCTGCTTCCACGGACCACCGGCAATCGCGGTCTGGCCACCACGCACGATCTTTAACAGGACACCAAAGGTTGCCCCGGCAGCCTCACCCTGAACCTCCACAGCGACCATGTTGCGACCTGAACGAAGCAGAGGCTGCACGTCGAACACCCGGGCTGTGACTGTGCCATCAGTCACCGGAAAGACCTCGTACTTCAGCAAACGCTGACCGTTGATGTACAGGGAACAGCGGACATCGGAAACAATCGAGAGCGTCGCGGCATCGGGAGCAGGCCCCGATCCGTCCACCGCCCAGCGGCTCCATGAGACAGATTTACCTTCCGCTGCAGGTACCGAAAACCATTGTGTCGGGTCCGGATCTGCTGCAGAAAGGGACCCAGGTTGAGAAAGACTGAGAGTCGAAAGCAGCAGCAGGCAGAGCGTAATCACGGGGCGCATGGTCGAAAATGTCCCGGCAGAAGACTTCAGGCGGTCGGAAACCAGCCGGCAGATTACGAAATTCAAGCCCGGCTGACCACTCCAGCCGCCAAATTCCGCTTGCTTAGTGCACCGGCCTGCGAAATCGTCGGGCAAACAAAATGCACAGAACCACTCCCGCAGAAAGTGCGGGCAGCACCGCGCGAGCAGACCGGGCTGGCCACAGATTGCCGCTGCTAAAGCCAGCATGGTGGCCCGTGATTCGAGTTTGAGTCAGCAATTGCAGACCGGCAAATGCCAGCTGCAGTCGCTGCCACTGACTTTGCAGTGTGCCAAACGGCCGAAACGGCCTGCCCGGCAGCTGGGCAACTTTGAACTGAAACGGCTGACTGGCCAGGCTGAGTTCCGGAGCACAAAGACGCTGCGATTCCGTTGCCAGGGCCGGGTCTGCAAATCCCAGGATGCGATCACCTGACTGAGACCGCTGCATGGCTGAGACCAGTGTGTCCAGAATCCCGGGAACCCGCACGGGCGAAGGGCTTGAGTCGAGAGCGACAGGTGCGGCGAAATTGGAGAATTCCAGACTTTCGCGCAGTGCGAGGCGACAGCGATCGAGGTAAATCTGCCGCAAAGGAGACTGAAAACCGGGATGCTGCAGCCCAAAACTGACATCCCGATCACCGGGCCGGTAAACGGGATTGGCCACCGCAGGAGCATAGACAGACCGCGGAATCAACAGCAGCCAGGGCTGATTCAGGGCGTCAGCATCGCCAGCCGACGCCACCGGGAACATCCCCGCAGGACCACCGCCAGGTTCCCAGTGTGGCC
>JBJTPZ010000140.1:0-11332 GCA_046075365.1 Planctomycetaceae bacterium | reverse complement strand
GCTCGTGTGGCAGAGATTGTGGGTCTGGGTGCGGTGAAATATGCGGACCTGCATCACAGTCGTGACAGTGATTACGTCTTTGATTACGACAAGATGCTGGCGACGACGGGGGATACGGCGACTTATATGCAGTACGCCTATGCTCGCGTGTGCGGCATCTTCCGGCGCATGCAGATCAGCCGTGAGTCACTGGAGGGGCAGCGTGTGGCGATTGAGCTGGCAACGGCGGAAGAGAGGCGGCTGGCGCTGCAGCTGCTGATGTTTGGCTATGCTGTCGACAGCGTGCTCAGCGATTACCGACCGCACCTGCTGACTCAGTGGCTGTTCGAGACAGCGAATGCATTTAGTCAGTTTTTTGACAAGTGTTCGGTGCAGAACGCGGAAACAGAGACACTGCAGCGCAGCCGTCTGGTGTTGTGTGATTTGATGGCGCGAGCGATTCGGACGGGGCTGGGTCTGCTGGGAATCGAGGTGGCAGAGGTGTTGTGAGTGGTCAGTGAGGCGAGGTGTGGGCGGGGACCCACGGGTGATCCGAGGAGTGTGGGATTGCGAGCGGTGGGCGAGGTCTGATGGTCAGTGCTGTGGGCGTTAGGCTGAGTCACGGTGAATGAATTTGAGAGTGTGGGGAGGGGCTGGTGATGCAGGTCCTGAGGGTATTGTTTCTGCTGCGGCTGCTGGCGTGTTGTGTTGTTTGTGCAGTGGTTCGGGCCGACGAGCCGGTAGTGTCGGCGGGTGCGGGAATATTGAGGGTGGCGACGTTCAACTGCAGTCTGAACCGGGAAGTGGCGGGGCAACTGGAGCGGGATTTGCAGACGGATGGAAACGAGCAGGCGCGGAAGGTGGCGCGAGTGCTGCGGCGTGTGCGTCCGGATATTGTGTTGTTGAATGAGTTTGATTTTGCGGAGCCGGCACTGGCGGCCGAGTTGTTTGTGAAGAAGTATCTGGCATCCGAGGCAGCGTGGGCCGAGGAAGCTCCTCTGCAGTATGCTCACTGGTGGACTGGTCCGGTCAATACGGGTGTGCCGACTGGGCGTGACCTGGATCATGACGGAAAGACGGATGGTCCCGGAGATGCATTTGGGTTCGGCCGATTTCCTGGGCAGTACGGGATGCTGTTACTGTCCAGGTATCCGATTCGTGAGCGGGAAGTTCGCACATTTCAAAAACTGTTGTGGAGTCAGATGCCGGGCGCTTTGCTGCCAGTGGATCCGAAGACTCAGCAGGGATGGTATTCAGAGGAGGACTTGTCGCTGTTTCGGTTGTCTTCGAAGAGTCACTGGGACGTGCCTGTTGAGGTGAATGGTGGGGTGCTGCACGTGTTGGCCAGCCATCCAACTCCGCCGGCCTTTGACGGTGCCGAGGATCGTAACGGGCGTCGGAATCATGATGAGATCCGGCTGTGGCGGGATTATTTGACGGCGGGATCTGACGGCTGGATTCGGGATGATCGAGGAGTGGCTGGCGGTCTGGCGGCTGAATCCGCTTTTGTGATTGTGGGAGATCTGAATGCGGATCCTGTGGACGGTGGCAGTGTGGCGGGTGCGATTCAGCAGCTGCAGGATCATCCGCGGGTACTGTCGGAGCCAGCTCCTGTGAGCGGTGGCGGTGAGCGGGCGGCCAGCGAGCAGAAGGGCATCAATCAGCAGCATCGGGGACGAGCGGCTGAGGACACAGCGGATTTTTCGGATCGGAGTGTTGGAAATCTGCGAGCGGACTATGTGTTGCCTTCGCGTGGACTGCGTGTTCAGTCAGCGCAGGTGTACTGGCCGTCGGCGGGTGCGGGTGCCGAGCTGGTGCAGTGTTCCGATCATCGGCTGGTGTTCGTGGATCTGCACTGGCCGTGAGGTTGGATCATGTAATGTCAGGAGTTGCCCGTTTTGGTGTGAATTTGCGATGATTTTCCTGTTGCCTTGCGGCATCCATGCCGCACACCCGGGCACTTACGTACCCGGCTCGCCTGTGGTGCGTTTTATGTAGCTCGGGCTTTCCAGCCCGAACACCTTGCTGTGCGGTTTTGATGGCCTGATCGGCAGCTGTTGAGGGAGAGTGGCCCCCCTCACCCCCGACCCCTCTGCCCCGTTTCACGGGGGCGAGGGGAGGAAGTTAGTGGGCTGTGGGGCGAGGCTCACGCGAAGCCGCGAAGACGCGACGGAAACGCACGAGGGCGGGGAGTGGTGGGACTGACGGCATCCATGCCGCACACCCGGGCACTGCCGTACCCGGCTCGCCTGTGGAGCGTTTTATGTAGCTCGGGCTTTCCAGCCCGAGCCCCTTGCTGTGCGTTTTGGATGGCCCGATTGGCAGCTGTTGAGGGAGAGTGGCCCCCTCACCCCCGACCCCTCTCCCCCGTTTCACGGGGGCGAGGGGAGGATTGTGTGTTTTTTTTGGTTGTGAAAGCGCAACAGCACCCCTCGCCCCTGGCAGGGGAGAGGGGACGGGGGTGAGGGGTAAAGTGTGCTCGCCCGTGTAACGGCAGGAGTGCTTTGCAGACGGCAGGTCTCACGCGAAGCCGCGAAGGGAAACGCAGGGGGCAGCTGTGGTGTGTTTTGAACTGCCTGCTCTCCTCTCAACTTTCTCGCATCTACTCTCTATGGCATGGATGCCATGGCCCCCTCGCCCCCGACCCCTCTGCCCCGTTTCACGGGGGCGAGGGGAGGATGAACGTGCGGTGCGTCCTGGCGGGGCCTGGAGCAATTTAGTTGTGCTGTTGTCAGTGCGAATCTTGCTTCCTGGCGGGTCGCCCGAACTTCAGGAAGAGAGCGGGTGTGACGACCTGATCGAGGACTGTGGAGGTAAGCATGCCTCCGAAGACGACGAGGGCCAGTGGATGCAGGATTTCCTTGCCTGTTTGTCCAGCGCCGAACAGCAGCGGGAGCAGTCCGATGAAACTGGTGGCGGCGGTCATCATCACGGGGGCAAGGCGTTCAAGACTGCCCTGAATAATCATGTCTTCGCCAAACTGGTGTCCTTCGTGTTCCATCAGGTGTATGTAGTGCGAGATCATCATGATGCCATTGCGACTGACAATTCCGATCAGGGTGATGAAGCCGACCCAGTGGGCAATGGACAGGCTGGTGGCCGAGGCCCAGAGCTGGGGCCACAGCCACCAGTCGATCCCCTGGAAAGTCTCCAGTGGCGGGCGATTGACAATCAGGAGTGCGACGATTGAGCCGAGGGCTGCCAGAGGAATGTTGGCCAGTACCTGCAGTGCAGCACGCCAGGATCCGAGGCAGCGTACCAGCAGCAGAAAGACGGCAATGACCGACACGCCGCCGAGGATCAGCAGTCTGACAGTGGCCTGCTGCTGGGCCTGAAACTGGCCTCCGAATTCGATGTGGACTCCGCCTGGCAGGGCTGCCAGTCTGGACTCGATTGACTCTATATTTTGGCGGATTTCCTTGACCACGCCAGCGAGGTCTCGTCCTTCGACATTGCAGAACACCACGATCCTGCGTTCGACGCCTTCATGGTTGAGTGTGTTGGGACCGGTGGTGTCGATAACGTCGACGACTTCACTCAGTGAGACTCGACGTCCGGAGGGTGTTTCCACGATTGTCTGCTGGATAACGTCGGGATCATTTCTTGATGTTTCGTCGTACCATACGACGAGGCTGAAGAAGCGGTCATCATCGAGAATCTGCGATACGACTTGACCACGGCAGGCCGTTTCGAGCAGTTTGGCGATGTCGTCTGGTGCAAGTCCGCAGCGAGCGGCCGAATCGCGGCGAACCTGCAGCCGGATTTGGGACACTTCCACCTGGGGCTCGAGCTGCAGATCGACAACACCTGGAACCTTGCTCATGATCTCATGAATTTCGTGTCCGGCGTCTCGCAGAATTCGCAGATCAGTGCCGAAGATTTTAACAGCGATCTGTGCGCGGATGCCTGACATGATATGGTCAAGACGATGTGAGATGGGCTGTCCGATATTGACGCGAACTCCGGGTATCAGTGTGACTCGGTCACGAATGTCGGCCAGCACCTCGTGTCGCGGGCGGCTGGTTGTTTCGTAGCCGAGTATGTGAGCGACCGGGATGGCTCGCAGTACTGCTGCGAACCAGCCGCAGACTGGTTTCTGTGAGTCTGCGACTCGCACATCGAATTCGGAGGAGTTGACGCCTTCGGCATGTTCGTCGAGTTCTGCGCGACCGGTGCGTCTGGAAACAGCGAGGACTTCGGGGATTTGCAGCAGCAGTTGTTCAGCCTGCGATGCAAGTCGCTGACTTTCCTCGAGGCTGGTGCCTGGTTCCGTCTGAAAGTTGATGGTGAAGGTGCCTTCATTAAAAGGCGGCAGGAATTCGCCGCCCATCCAGCCGAGTGTCAGCAGGGAGGCGGCTACCAGCAGAACCGTGCTGCCGAGCACGAGGCTGGTGTGTCGGAGTGTCCAGCGAAGAACGCGGGAGGTGGCGATCTTTAGAATTCGCAGCAGGAACGGATCTCCGGGCACATCGAGGAAGCGAGCATTTGGCAGGAGCAGTGATGCCAGCACGGGAGTGACGGTCAGGGATACGACAAGTGAGGCCAGCAGGGACGTCATGTAGGCGACACCCAGCGGTGCAAAGATGCGACCTTCAAGACCGGCCAGTGAGAACAGCGGAAACACGACGAGCACAACAATGAGAGTAGCGTAGACGATGGAATTTCGAACTTCGCAGGAGGCGTCATAGATGACGCTGAGAGCGGGTGCCGGGTTTGCACTGTGTCGATTTTCTTTGAGTCTGCGGTAGATGTTTTCGATGTCCACAATCGAGTCGTCCACAAGATCACCGATGGCGACAGCGATGCCGCCGAGGGTCATTGTGTTGATTGAAATTCCGAACCAGCGGAAGGCGAGGATTGTGAGCAGGATTGAGAGAGGCATGGCAGTGAGCGAGCTGATGCTGGTGCGGAGGTTCCACATGAACAGGAACAGGATGACGACCACCCAGATGGCTCCGTCGCGCACTGCTTCAACGACATTGTCAACAGCCGCTTCGATGAAATCGGCCTGTCGAAACAGGCGTTTTTCTATGAGTATGTGTTCTGGCAGCGTGCGCTGCAGTTCATCGAGAACCTGATTGATGTGGGTGTCCAGTTTAAGTGTGTCAGCGTGGGGCTGTTTTTGTACGGCGAGGATCACAGCGGGGCCGCCTTCGATTCCGGATTCAGTGCGGACAAGCACACTGCCGTCACCGCGTCGAACGGGTCCGGCAGTGCGGACGTCAGCCACCTCTTTCAGCAGTATGGCTCGCTGGCTGCGCCAGACAACGGGCGTATTTTCGATGTCTTCGATGGTGTGGCTTTGTCCGTTGATCCTGATCAGAGATTCTCGGGGCGAACGATTCATGAAGCCACCTCCGGCAAGAACATTGGCCTTTTCTGCGGCGGCGACAAGTTGTTCCAGAGTGATATTTTGTGCGGCAAGCCGATCGGGGGAGGTCAGGATTTGAAACTGCTTGAGGACTCCGCCCATGACTGAGACCTGGGAGATGCCTGCGACGGACAGCAGACGATTGCGGAGTGTGAATTCTCCGAGGGTGCGAAGTTCCATGGCCATTTCGTGGCGGGCGTCGACTTCGAGGGCTGGGCCGGTGTAGCGCAGACCGAGCAGCATGATTTCGCCCATGATTGACGAGACGGGCGCCATGACGGGATTAACATCTGCAGGCAGTCTTTGCTGTGCGAGCTGAAGTTTCTCGGCCACAATCTGTCGATCCTGGAAAATGTCGGATCCCCAGTCGAATTCCACCCAGATGACGGACAAACCGGCTGCTGAAGCTGAGCGAACTCGCTGCACGCCGGTGGCTCCATTGAGCAGGAATTCCATGGGGCGTGTGACCAGCGATTCGACTTCTTCGGGTGCCAGTCCGGGGGCTTCGGTCATGATAGTGACCGAGGGGCGATTGAGGTCGGGGAAGACGTCGACCGGCATGGTCAGGAGGGACTGGGTGCCCGAGACCAGTACGGCGAGTGCCAGCAGCAGGATGACGCTGCGATTGTGCAGTGAGAAGCGGATAACGGCATTTAGCATCGAGGCGGGCTTCAGTAAGGGCTAACGAAGAGCGGCGTAGGCTGTCTGGAGCGCCTGAGCGGCTGTGACAGCGACAACATCACCGGCAGATACGCCAGCAAGCAGTTCTACGAAAACGTCATCACTGCGTCCGGTGCGTACGCTGCGGCGTTCGAAGATGCCGCTGGGGTCTCGCACGAACACAAAGCTGCGACTGCCTTCGCGAACAATTGCCGCATGGGGCACAGCCAGAGTTGTTTGTGCCGGTCCGGTATCGAGCGTCAGGCTGGCGAACATGCCCTGCAGCAACGGTTCCGGGGGCACCGACTGCAGATCAACCCAGATGAGCATTGTGCGGTCGTCTTTACCCAGCGAGCGACTGGAGCCGGCTACGGTGCCCTCGAGGATTGCGGCGGGTCGGCCGGTGAGGCGGACGCGCACAGTCTGTCCGGTGCGGATGCTGGCGCTGTCTCGTTCCGAAACGAAGCCGAGGATTCTCGCTTTGCCCGGATCGTGAACCTCAAAGAGGGACTGTTCCGGCTGCACAACCTGCCCAAGGAGCCTGTCAAAATCGATGAGCAGTCCGCTGATCGGAGCGCGAACAGGAAGTCTGGGAATCAGAGTCCGTGTGCTTTGCAGTATTTGCAGCTGTTGCTCAGAGAGGCCGGCTGACAACAGCTTACGCCCGAGTGTTTCACGCTGGCTGCGTGCAAGTGTGAGCTGCGATTCGGTTTCCAGCAGTCGTCTTTGTGACACTGCGTCAGGGGCTTCGCCGAGGCTGGCAACAATTTTTTGGAGCAATTCGCAGTCGAGGTGTGCCTGGAGCAACTGCAGCTGCAGATTTTTGAACTCCTGACTGATGACTTCAGCCACGATTTGACCGGCATGGACCGTCTGGCCGCGGTCAGCCAGCACTGTCGCAATGGTACCGCTGAGAGGCGTTGAGGCTGCGGTGCGAGCCGATGCGGGGATTTCGACCATGCCATCGACGGTGATGACTTTTCGCAGCGGCACAGGTTCGACGGGCTGCAGCTGAAGACCGATATCTGCGGCTGTTTCCGGACTGACTCGCAGGACACCGCGCGCAAAGTATGGCCCGAGCACGTGGCTGCCCTGCGTGACGACGCGGTCGCCCGGGAACACGCTGCCGCCTGTGAGTTCTGCTGTTCCGCCGTTTCGCCGACCGAGAATCACGGTTTCCTTGCGGAAGGTTGAGGCTTCACTGGTCTGTTCCTGTTCCACAAGGACAAATCGCTCGGCACCGTCGTGGATGACTGCGTCAACGGGAATTGTGGCGGCAGTCCGGGCGGAAGTTTCGTGCAGCCGGACGAGGCCGGTCATACCCGGCAGCAGCTGGCGCTGATCGGCAGCCGGGTTTTTGAGTGTGGCCCAGATCGTGGCCATTTGGCTGCTGCTGTCCAGTTGTTGTCCCAGCAAATCAACGAAGGTTTCGACAGGCTGATCGGGATGGGTGGTCAAATTCAACGTCAGTGGCTGCCCGAGTGAAACGCGGGCAAGATTGTTTTCCGGCACGAGGATTTTCAGCCAGACCGTGGACAGGTCGAGAATTTCGAAGAGGTGTTCAGAAGGCGAGACAATGCGACCGACGGCGAGATCGGCGTGAGTGACGGTACCACTGATGGGGCTGCGGAGGGTAAACAGGCGTCGATTCGGAGTGTCTTTGGAGCTAAGGATCCGGTCGAAATCCTCAGCGGGCAGCTGGAGGCTAAGCCAGCGTGCCCGTGCGATATCAAGTGCCGCTTTGTTTCGCTGGAGTTCGTTGTCGGCTTCCACAGTGCGAATTCGCGGGATGGAGCCGGTGGCAGCGGCGGCCTGTGCAGCGTTCAGCAGTTTGCCAGAAAGTTCGAGCGACACTCGAGCGGTTTGAATCTCAAGCAGCAGGGAGTCCAGTTCCGGGCTGTCAACCGAGGCTAATGGCTGACCGGCAACAACCGTCTGTCCTGGTTCTGCCAGCAGTTCAACGATGCGACCGGCGAGAGGTGAGCTGACGACCGCGTGCTGGTTCCACGGTGCCACCACGGTCCCGTAACCTGGGAAGGTCGTGGTGAGACTCTGCGAGGTGACTTCGACTGTTTGTACAGCGAGATTGCTGCGAGCCTGAGCCGTGAGGATGAGTCGGCCCGTCTGAGGATAGACTTCCATGCCACGAGCGGGCAATGGTTTGTGACCATCGTGAGCTGCAGCGAGCGCTGCAGCGGCGACTGCAGGCAGCAGCCAGAGTTGGCGACGAAATCGCATGCAGGGCTCCGAATTTCAGGGTTGTTTGATGAATGAATCGGGTGGCAGCAGTTCGGCTGGCTGCTGTTTGGCGAGACGGACGTATTCGTCGATGCAGGGTGGGCAGCAGAACTGGTACGGCTGACCGTTAATGATCCATGTGAACTCGGGGTTGGCTTTGGTTCGGCTGATGGGGCAGATTCGGTCACCGGGCTGAGGTTTGGCGTCGTGTTTTGAAATTTTTCCGGCGAATTTCGCAGCGGCTGTGATTTTCCCGTTGGCCAGGATGTCTTTTTCTGTGTAGCTGCCGGCGGCGGTCAGGTAGAGCTGTTGTTCTTCTTCAGCGGGCAGGCTGGAGGGCATTTCTGCGTTATGCCGGGGCACATTGGTGCTGAAGCCGATGCGAAAGCGTTCTCCGTCGATCCGGACGTTGGGAATCGTCACATCAAGTGGTTTGCTGCGCAAGTTCTGGGGCAGCTCCGCGACGAACTGTGAGGTCAGACCAGCAGTGTCCCCTTCCTGCGGCAGAGCGGTCATTGGAATCGCCGCGGCGTCGGTCTGCCCTATGACTTTCACCCAGGCAGTCAGGGATTGAGTTTCAACTTCCAGAATACGAGTTTCGTCTCGCTGCAGCATCAGCAGTCGGAGCGATCCGCCGGAGTCGACGATAGCTTCTGCGTGGTAGCTGTCAGAACCGATTGGAATGATGGTTCCGCCGTGGGCACCCTCGACATGCGGGTGTGCATCATCGGATTCGTCTGCAGCGTCAGCCGCTGCGACGGAAGGTGCAGCCGATGTCTGTGAGTCCTGTGACGAGCTGGCGGGGGCTGGTGTGCGCTGACAGCCTGCGAGACAGAGCGGGACTGCGAGGAGCAGCAGTCGTGGAAAAATGGTGCAAAGTCTTGCGTGGAACAGCATTGGGAAAAGCATGTGTGTGATGCCCTTAAAAGGTCCATACGGCGAAAATTCAAGCCGTGAATTTTTCCTGGGAGCGCGGCAGAGTGCGCTGAAGCGGATGTGCAGCCTGGACGAGCCTTGAGGCGGCGTGCGCTGCTTAACAGCGGTCGACGCAGATTTGCGTCAGCAGTTCTGCCGCGGAGTGCCACGGGTGTGGCTGACGACGGCTGAACAATGAGGCGGAACCCGGCGTTCGGGCTGCGAGACGGTCTGGTGAAGAGGCGTAACCGGGGACGGCGACCGCGACCGTCAACAACTTGAGCTGGCATTTTCCCGCTGTCGTTGCCAGCGAAACCTTCTGCTTTGAGCAGGGGCAATTTCGGGGCTGATCTGGTTTTGCCGGCGATGAGTTATCTGAATGTACAGCCGCGCAGCAATGTCTTTCGGGAGCCGCTGTCTGGCAAGGCGGAGTGCAGCAGCAGGCCGTCGATGCAATAAGCATCGTGCAAACAAGAGACAGGATCATTAATCGCGCAAGCATGGCGGGCCTCTGGGGAAATGATAGGCCCCACCGGCAAATGGTTCCAGTGTAAATTTTGGGTGGCCGTTTTTCTTCAGTTTCCAGTGGTGTACGTTGAGTGTTTGTGACGGGGCAGGGACTGGTGTTGTGGCTTTGATTTGGTGTTCCGGATGCGCGGCTACCTGGCTGGCAGCAGGGGCAGGATCAGGCGGGAAAGTTTGCCGGGGCTGTGGTGTACCTGTTCAGAGGCGACAGCAGTTTCGCTGCCGAAGATGCCGGCTGCGGTATTGGGATTTCGGTCGAACAGAGGAAACAGGGCCCCGCAGATATCGATCCGCAGCTGGTGTCCTGCGGGAATGCGGGCTGCACAGGGGCCCAGTTCGACTGTGATATCAAAGGTTTCGCCAGGCTGCAGCAGTTCCGGGTGCAGCAGAGCATTGCGGTAGCGGGCCCGCAGCAGTCCGGTGGCCAGATTGATGGCTCGACCGTCCGGATGCACATCGACGAGCTTGACGACCCAGTCAGCGTCTGCGGTGTCGGTGCTGACGGTGAGTCGCACTTCCGGAGTTCCTGCGAAGGCGAGATCTTCTGTGAGGGGGGCGGTTGTGTAGACGAGGACATCGTCACGATCTTCGAGTGGTGCCTGATCCACCGGTCCCCAGACGGCGGCCTTCAGCGGGCGTGTCGGGGTGACTGGTGAAGCGGGGACCGGGTTGCCTGGGTCGGCGCGGAAGGTGTCCGGGGGCTGGCTGGCGGCGGGTGGATTCGGCAGCAGTCGTCCGGTTCCGCGTCGCGTGTTGGCGCGTCCATCGGAATGCAGGTACCAGCTGGTGTTTTGAATGCCGGCAGGGGG
This sequence comes from Planctomycetaceae bacterium, assembly GCA_046075365.1. Lineage (GTDB taxonomy): Bacteria > Planctomycetota > Planctomycetia > Planctomycetales > Planctomycetaceae > SXXK01. The sequence goes on along the minus strand of JBJTPZ010000140.1, from coordinate 835 downwards.
CCACGACTGGGCGTCCACCCAGCGGTTGTCACCCATGGAAAAGTAGCGAACGGGTGCGAATGGCCTTGCGAGAGCAGCGGGATCCTGTCGCAGAAAACGATCAAACCATTCCTGCTGAATGGAGGCGACATCGAGGGCAGCGGCAGGTCCGAAATCGACTTCCGCGACCTGAGCTTTTCCGATGGTGCCGTGATCCCACGGGCCAAGGATCAGTTGCTGCCGAGCTCGCGTATCCGGATCTGTCGCCCTGGTGTTCATGAGGACGAAGTTGTCGACAGATTCGCGTGAGAAGAAGTCGTAATAACCGACAACGTGCAGGACGGGCAACTGAAGTTGCGGCAGCTGTTCGGTCAGGTCCAGTCGAGTCCAGAATCCGTTGGGCTGTGGATGAGTGAGCCACGCATCGAGCCATGGCATCGGCCAGCCGATGGCCTGGTCCACATCGCTGAGCGGCAGTTTGAACAGGGCCTGATCGAGATCAGCCGGGGTAACATCTGCCGGCTTTGGCGTATTGCCGGCCATCCAGCCGGAGATCAGCGCGAGTCGGACGGCGCCGCCGAGGTACAGATTCCGATAAAAACTGCTCCAGGTAGCCTGTGGTGCGATCACGACGAGTCCGGGAGGGTGTTCGACGGCTGCCTGCCACTGCACAGCACCGACGTAGGAACCGCCGACCATGCCAACTTTGCCGTTACACCAGGCCTGGCGAGTGATCCATTCGATTGTGTCGAAACCGTCTTGTCCTTCGTTATTGTAGGGGGCGAGGAGGCCTTCGGAGGCACGTGTGCCGCGACAGTCCTGAGCGACGAAGACATATCCGGCCTGCACCCAGCGT
>JBJTPZ010000139.1:0-1182 GCA_046075365.1 Planctomycetaceae bacterium | reverse complement strand
AGTACGACGGCGTGCCGATCGTCCAGTGCCACGACGTGGCAACCGGGCGTCACCTGGGCGTCGCGACAGATGATGAGGTAGTCTCCGCTGACGATGTTCAGCGGGGCAAAATTGCTGCCATCAACCTTGAGGCATCCGATGTCCATGCCTTCGAAGACTTCTTTGAAGCTGACGGATTCGTCGAGGGCAACGGACGGCTGGATCGGGCCGGCAGCGGCGGCCGTTCCGATCAGTCTTACGTTCAGTCGATTTTGTGGGGATTCTGCGAGCTGGATAGCGCGAGACATGTTTTGTTCGCGGCTGATCAGGCCTTTGCGTTCGAGTGCCTTCAGGTGGCACATGACTCCGTTGGGAGAACGGATTTCAAAGTGCTGTCCGATTTCGCGCACAGTTGGGCCGTAGCCGCGATTGACGATCTTGTCGCGGAGAAACTCGTAGATTTCTCGCTGACGTTTCGTGAGTGAAGTTTTTTTTCCTGCAGCCATGAGTGAATTCCTGTCAACTCGTTTCCGGCGGCAACGTTACTGGAGACGGATACTAATCACGATCCGAATCGTTCACACTGCAAATATTCGGAATCTAACACACTTTTTCAACATCACGATGGGTGAATTTTGTTTGGTGCAAAATCAAAAAACCGATCGTTTTGTTTGGGAAATTATTCGAGAAGGTTGAGCGGGGGTGGGGCGTTTGTGGAGGGGGGCAGGAGGTGAGTGGGTGTTTAGGTGAGGATTTGTTGGTGGTGAATGGCCGAATCTGCGGAGCTACAGTGGGGTCTTGGGGTACCCGCAGGCCGCACTTTGAGGCGTTCCGGTGGCTTTCAAGTGGCTTTTACAGTGGACACCGCAATTGACATCGTGTGAGCACTGTGGGCAACAGGAAAACAACAGGAAGGCCGGTAAAGCGAAGAGTTTGGGCACGAACCGAGAGTCACCTGGTTCGCAACAGGATGCTGGTGGTGAGATTAGGAGGGGTAACGGGGCGGGAGGAAACTTTTGGCAGCCCTGGGAGGAATCAGGGAGATTTCATTCCGGTGGGGCTGCTGTGCAGGACTTTTTCAGACGACCTGATGGTCGACCGTCGGCGGAGCAGGAGTTTGGGGCAGGCGTCAGTGAGCTGAAGTCTGCACGCAAGTCAAGATTTCCGTCGCAGGCCGGATGGTAGCATCTGACGGGGGGAAAA
>JBJTPZ010000138.1:0-6502 GCA_046075365.1 Planctomycetaceae bacterium | reverse complement strand
CTGGACAACGTTTCCTGGGTTGGCACCATGGCCTACCTGCTGCCCTATCTTGAGCAGGATGCTGTGTATCGTCCGTTTGGCAGTAATTTGAAGATGGATGCAAAAGACTACGAGCCGAACTCGGCAAATGCTCAGAAGCAGCCCTACTACAACTTCGCCGCCATCAATGCTGTCACCGGGACAACTCTGCCAATGCTGCTGTGCCCGTCAGACAATGCTGAGTCGGCCAAGAAGCCAGGCGCTGCCGACTTTACTCTGTGGATGGTGCGTACGGCCGGTGGTCCGCTGTACGGCGGATTTGTGATGAATGACCAACTGCCTGATCCGGTGACTCGCAATACCGCAGTCACCAACTACGCTGGCTGTGCCGGCCGTCTGGTGGCTAATGCCGATGAACTGGGGATTGCCAGCAGCAGCCCCGACTACCGCAACATCAACGACTACGAGGGCATGTTGCGGATGAACAAGCAAAAGAAGTTTTCGGACATCAATGACGGTCTGTCGAACACGATCATGTTCGGTGAAGTGACTGGTGACTTCACGGACGGTTATAAGGGTGTGGGTCGGCTGCGTTCGTTCTCCTGGCTCGTCGGTCCTCTCGGTATGCATTACGCCGCCAAGTCACTGGCGGGGGTCACCTACGGCGGGACTCGCCCGACGCTGGAAGCTGCCAAGTTCAGCAGCCGTCACACCGGGATTGTGCAGTACACGATGGGCGACGGTTCTGTGCGGGCCTTGTCGGTCAACACAGACGCAGACGTGCTGCTGCGGCTGGGTGGGGCTGCTGACGGCCAGATTGTGTCTGGTCTTGAGTGATCATGCTGTGAACGTCTGTTGAGTCTTCACCAGACGACATCAGGCAGGCCATGCGACGGCTGCGGACATTTGTCTGCAGCCGTTTTTTGTCTTTTGAATCACGGCAACTGCCGACAGCCGGGCGGCGGACTTGCAACAACACGGTCTGGCCGGTTACCATCATGCGACAGAGTTTTCTGCACAAAGCACAGGAGAGTCACGCATGTCACGCTGGGAAATCGGGGTATTTGCATCCATCGACGCCGGGCTCGGCGTACACCTCGAAGTTGCTCAGGAACTTGGCGTGCCTACGATTCAGGTGCATGCACCTCATGCCGGAACTCGCACTCCTGCCGCCGCCGCAGCTTTTCTGGATCGCTGTGCGGCAGCGGGGATCCGAGTCACGGCGGTCTTTGGCGGTTTCGAGGGCGAAAGTTATGCTGACATCGCCACCACAGCTCGCACTGTCGGGCTTGTCCCCCTCGAAACTCGCGCTGCCCGCCTGCAGGAGATGAAAGAGATCAGCGACTTCACGCGGTTGCTGAACTGCACCACAGTGGCTCTGCACATCGGCTTTGTGCCTCACGACACATCCAGTGCCAGCTATCGAGATCTGCTCGAGACAACTCGTGATCTGCTGGATCACGTCAAACGCAATGGTCAGCAGCTCAATCTGGAAACCGGTCAGGAATCAGCTGATCACCTGCTGCAGTTCATTTCTGATGTGCAGCGAGACAATCTGTTCATCAATTTTGATCCGGCCAACATGATTCTGTATGGCACTGGCGAGCCGATTGAAGCGCTGAAGAAGGTGGGGCGTTTTGTTCGCAGTGTGCACTGCAAGGATGCTCGCTGGGCTGCTGCGGAAGTTCGCGGCACTGCGTGGGGCCAGGAAGTTCCGCTGGGTGACGGCGACGTGGGGATGGAGAGCTATCTTAGAACACTGCAGGAAATTGGGTACACAGGCCCATTAACGATTGAGCGTGAAATTCCGCAGGATCGTGACCGTCAGAAGGCGGACATTGGCCAGGCTGTCAGTCTGCTGCAGACCCTGCGGTCGCGGATTGTCGGCTGAGTGCATCGCAAAGGGGATGCCGGCATGACAGATTCCCCGCCAGACTCGCGGCTGACTTCCATCGCCTGTACTCGCTGTGGCTGTGTCTGTGATGACCTGCAACTGGAATTCCGTGGCGGTCGAGTCAGCAGTATCCAGCCGGCGTGTGTTCTGGCGGACGAGTGGTTTCGCAGGGCGACGGTTCCTGACGACGGGGTGGCGGCCGAAATTGACGGTTCACCGGTTGATTTTGACCTCGCTGCGGCTCGTGCTGCCGCTCTGCTGAGTGCTGCAAAGCTGCCGCTGTTTTTTGGGCTGTCGCGTTCCAGCACAGATGGTCAGCGAGCGGTTTGTGAACTGGCAGACCGCCTTGGCGGGATCATCGACACGACAGCGTCGCTGGGGCATGGACCGTCGATTCTGGCATTTCAGGCTGCGGGTGAATCGACTTCGACTTTGGGAGAGGTGCGGCACCGGTCAGATCTGGTGATCTACTGGGGTTGTGATCCGGTCAGCAGCCATCCGCGGCACATGGAGCGGATTGTGGACGCTGCGGGACTGGCGGTACCGCAGGGGCGTGCTGGCCGGCATGTGGTGGTGCTGGACTGTCAGCCAACAGCCACTGCCGCGCGTGCTGACCAGTTTCTGCAGCTTGAGAGCGGGGCTGATCTGGAGGTGATCAGTGTGCTGCGAATGCTGCTGGCTGGTCGTGAGCCAGGCGTCAGTTCCGTCGGCGGCCTTGCGGTGCAGCAGCTGTCGTGTCTGGCGGACCGCCTGAAGAAGGCTCGCTATGGTGCCGTTTTCTTCGGCGTCAGTCTGGCTCAGGGACGTTGCGGGCATGCGACCGTGGAAGCTTTGCTGCGGCTGGTGACTGATCTGAACCAGTGGACTCGTTTTGTCGTGCGGCGGATGCGAGTCCCCGGGGATGTGACCGGGGCTGACAGCGTGCTGTGCTGGCAGACGGGCTATCCGTTCAGCGTCAGTCTGACTCGCGGCTATCCTCGTTACGGCCCGGGCGAGTATTCGGCAGAGAATCTGCTGGCGGCGGGTGAGCCGGATTGTGTGGTGCTGGTGGGTGGCGAGCGTGTACCGCGATTCTCCGAGGCTGCTCGCAGGCATCTTGACAGTGTACCTGTGATTCTGCTGGATCCGGTATTTGCCGAGGTGCACGTTCGTCCGGCGGTTCGCTTCCGCACGGCGGTGTATGGAATTCATCGCCGCGGCACGGCTTATCGGATGGACGAAGTCCCGGTCCCGCTGCGGCCGGTTGTGTCCAGCGAGCTGCCTTCGGATGACGAAGTTTTGCGGTCAATTCAGCGACTCCTGCCGGAACTCTGACTCCCGGGAATTTCCCCCTCGCCCACCCAAATTCGTGCTCCTCAGCCGAGTTTTCTGGATTCCGCAGCAGCGGCGCGGTAGGATCTCGTGTCCTGCCCCATTATTTCCCGCCTCTATGTCACCGGATGCCTCAAGATGAAGCCGTCGTTTGCCTGTTCGGCGTGTGGCTTTCGATTCCGTGCGGATGCCAGGTACGTGGGGCGTCGGGTCCGTTGTCCCAACAGTGCCTGTGGTCAGTCGGTGCTGCTGCAGCCGGTCTCTGTGAACCCTGCTGCCGGCGGTCATCGCTGGCAGGTGCTGGCTTTGTCTGTGGCAGCGATCTGTGCACTGGCCATGGTGCTGTTCACGGGCGGCCAGCTGTGGCTCAGCGGAATCCCGTTGCAGGCTGCCACATCTGAAACAAAGTCCGGGGGTTCGGTCGCTGCCCAGCCGGCAGCGACTTCATTGACTCCGCAGCAGCAGCAACAGCAGCAGCTCGCTGAAGCCCAGGCGGCCCTCGAAAAAACTCGTAAAGATCGACTGGACCAGCAGGTCCTGCCATACCTGAACCAGTACTGCATTGCCTGCCATGGTGAGGAAAGTCAGGAAGCCGGGATTGTGGTCCATGACCTGCGGTCACCTGCTGATTTTCTAAGTGATTTTCGTCGCTGGGAACGAGTTTATCGAATGATCAGTGCGGGTGTCATGCCGCCCGCTGATCACTCGCCGCTGCCCGCGCCGGAACAGCAGCAGGCGGTCGCCAAAATTCTGCATGCTGAATTGTATGAATTTGACTGTCGCATAGTGCGCAGTCCGGGTCGTTCAACACTGCGTCGCCTGAATCGAGCGGAATACAACAACACGATTCGGGATTTATTTGGTCTGCAGATCACTCCTGCTGACAGGTTTCCGCAGGATGATGTGGGTGAGGGTTTCGACAACATTGGCGACGTGCTCAGTGTGCCGCCACTGTTGCTGGAAAAGTACCTTGATGCGGCCGAGGAGGTTGCGGGTGCCGTGATCGACCTGCGAGATTTTTCCAAAGGTATTGTTCAGACCTTCCCGGCCGACTCGCTGCGCAACGGTGCCGACAAGCCTGCAGTGGACGGTGCCGGTTATGGATGGCTCAGTACCAACGGGCGGCTGACGACAAAAGTCAGCATTCCGGCGGATGGCGGGTACGTTGTGCAGGTCGATCTCACTGCTACTCAGGCTGGCGATGGCTTTGCAAAGGCGGCGCTGGTTGTCGATGGGCAGTCAGTGCGTGAGGAAGAAGTGCCGGGGCTCAGGCGTGAACAGCAGTTTGAGCACACAGTGGATCTGAAAGCGGGCGAACATGAGATCGCCGTTGAGTTTCTGAATGATTTCTATGACCCCGAAGCTCCTGAACGTCGCCGTGATCGCAATCTGGGTGTGCGGAAGGTTGTGCTCAGTGGCCCGCAGGGTGGTGGTTTGGAACTGTGGCACGAGACTCATAAAAAGTTCGTGATCAGCAGGCCGAGTGAAGCACGGTCAGTGAAGCAGGCGGCTGAGGAAGTCTTGCGGCCTCTTTTGCGGCGTGCATTCCGCCGTCCGGTGACGGAGGAAGAAGTTCAGCGTTATGTCACGCTGGCCGAACGGACAGTCACCGAACAGTCCGAGACTTACGACTATGCTCTGTACGTGGCTTTGCAGGCCATCCTGGTTGCTCCGGATTTCCTCTTCCGCGTCGAGTCTGATCCTTCTGCAGACGTCCCTGATCGTGCTCTGAACAGCTTCGAAGTGGCATCACGACTGTCGTATTTTCTTTGGAGTTCGATGCCGGATGAGGAACTTCTGCAGCTGGCCGAAAACGGACAGTTGCTAAAGCAGGAAGTCTTGCGACAGCAGGTGCGACGCATGCTGCAGGATGCCAGGTCAGAGGCATTAAGTCGCAATTTTGCTGCGCAGTGGCTGAATCTGCGAAATCTCGCGGATGTGCGGCCCAATCCGGAAGTGTATCCGGATTTCGACGATGCACTGCGAAAATCGATGGCTCGCGAAACGGAACTGCTGTTTTCGACAATTGTCCGGGAGGACCGGTCGGTTGAGGAATTTTTGTCGGCCGATTATTCGTTTGTGAATGAGCGACTGGCCAGGCATTACGGGATCAGCGGCGTTCAGGGAGACGAGTTTGTGCGGGTTTCGCTCGCCGGGACTCAGCGAACCGGCGTGCTGACTCATGCCAGCATACTGACTTTGACATCCAATCCTGGCCGGACCAGTCCTGTGAAGCGGGGCAAGTGGATATTGGAGAACATTCTTGCCGAGGTACCTCCGCCGGCACCGGCTGGCGTGCCGCCGCTGGAGGAAGCGGGCAAGGATTTGGGGGCTTTGAGCCTGCGTGAGAAGATGGAACTGCATCGCAAGGATCCGGCCTGTGCGGTGTGTCACAGGATTCTGGACCCGCTGGGGATGGGATTTGAGAATTTTGACGGTGTGGGACGCTGGCGGGACCAGGATGCCGGGAAGGCCGTGGACGCATCCGGGGAATTGCCTGGGGGTGACCGATTTACTGGTCCGGGGGAGCTGCTGGGGATCCTCCGCGGTCGAAAAGATCGTTTTTTTCAGGCATTTACAGAGAAAATGCTGGTGTATTCGCTGGGACGCGGCCTTGAGTACTATGACAGGTGTACGGTTGAGGAATCTTTGACACAGCTGAAAAACAATGGATATCGGTTTTCGGCACTGGTGGAAGCGATCGTGACATCCGATGCATTTCTCAGGCGTGCAGGTCGTCGGGATTTGGTGCTGGAGGCAGGTTCCGGCGGGTGAGGGCTGGCGATGGCTCGGCCAATTGCCTATGCTGACGTTTGTGCAGGTCTTCCTGGTTGATTGAACAGCTGGAGAGCGAACATGGGACGTAGAACTGCAAACCGACGAACATTGCTGCAGGCCGCGGGCCTCAGTGTGACACTGCCGTTTCTGGAATCGCTGCAGGCTCGGGTCACGGTTGCGTCTCCCGCAGAAACTCGTCCGGTCCGCATGGCCTGTCTGTTTTTCGCCAACGGGGCGATCATGGACAAGTGGCGACCGACGGGTGACGGCGCTGAATTCCAGTTCGGTCCGACTCTGGAACCACTCTCAGAGGTGCGAGATCACCTGCTGGTTCTGGAAGGGTTAACTCAGCATCATGCCCGGGCAAACGGGGACGGTCCCGGCGATCATGCTCGCAATGCTGGTGCTTACCTGACGGGTGCTCAGCCAAAGAAAACCTCTGGTGCTGACATCCGTGTGGGGCAGTCGATTGACCAGGCGATTGCCGAGCGGATTGGCCATCAGACTCGCCTGCCTTCCATCGAACTGGGAATTGATCGG
>JBJTPZ010000137.1:0-7462 GCA_046075365.1 Planctomycetaceae bacterium | reverse complement strand
TGACAAGACCCTTCGCAGCACCTCGCTGTGCTCTGCATTACCCGGTCGAATCGCCTGCCCGCCCGACGGCAGTACCACTGTCGCAGACTCCCGCTCGTCCAGCCGCAGACCAGCCTGCCTCGCAGCCGCATCCGGACCATGACACTTCCAGCAGTGACGAGCAAGCACCGGGCGGATGTCACGACCAAACTCAACCGACGGCACCGAACTCGACGAATTCTGCGCTTCCAGCCGAGCCGCACTGCCAGTAATCAGCAGCAATAAACACGGCCAACGCAAATCCCGTCGCAGGGGAAACTTACTAAACCACGCCACCGCATGTCCCCGTCAAACAAGGTTTCATGGTCCGCACCGGTGCGGCAGAATACCAGTCCCGCAATTCAAATGCATCCGTGCTGTGTGATCCATTTCCCTTCGCAAACACTTCCGACTATCCTCTGCCGTCACGTTCAGTTTTGCACTCGGCCATTCCTGCCCCCAATCACTCCCGAATTAAGATCGCCCTGCTCATGATCCTCCGCTGCTGCCTGCTGTTGACACTCGCTGTCCTGTCACACTCACAACGCACCAGTGCTGCGGCGGCCGAGAACACCGGACCATGGGACCTGCCGGCTCTCAAACAAACTCCCTCGGCGGAATTCGGCACCGCCGAAGGACTCGTACGCCCCGTCTTCTACGCCGGTGAACCGTTCCACGGAAAACAAACTCGCGTCTTCGCATGGTATGCACAGCCCGCCGGAGCAGGTCCGTTCCCCGGAGTTGTGCTGGTACACGGCGGCGGAGGTAAAGCCTTTCGCGAATGGGCCCTGCACTGGGCCAGCCGCGGTTACGCAGCACTGGCCATGGATCTCGCAGGACACGGTCCCGCAGGACCACTGCCGGATGGCGGACCCAATCAGTCCGACGAAACAAAATTCCGCGACTTCACCGATAATGATGTACGCGATATGTGGAGCTACCATGCCGTGGCAGCCGTCATCCGCGGCCACTCACTGCTGGCAGCCCAGCCAGACGTCGATGCCAGTCGCATCGGCATTACCGGCATCAGCTGGGGCGGCTATCTGACCTGCCTTGTCGCCAGCCTCGACGATCGCCTGAAAGTCGCCGTTCCCGTCTACGGCTGCGGTTTCCTCGCCGATAACAGCGTCTGGACACAACCCCGCTTTACACCGATGACCGCCGAGCTGCGGCAGCGCTGGATCCGCAACTTCGATCCCTCCAGCTACCTTACACAAGTCCGCTGCCCCATACTGTTCCTGAATGGCACCAATGACTTCGCCTATCCGCTGGACAGCTACCGCAAATGCATCCGCCTGGTGCAGCCCGCACTCCGCACAGTCTCAGTCATCCCGCGACTGCCACACGGACATATCTGGACATTCCCCGAAGTCGACGCCTTCATCGACAGCCACCTGAACGGCGGTCAAAAGCTGCCGCAAATCGGGCCCCTGCAGCAGACCAGTTCACAGCTCACCGCAACCGTCCAGTCCCCCACTGACATTCGCGAAGCCATGCTGCACTACACCACAGCGGACGGCCCGTGGCAGAACCGCGAATGGATATCCCTACCCGCGATTGTCGCCAACGGAAACATCACAGCCACGCTGCCCGAAACCGCAGCAGCCTGGTACCTCGCAGTCAAAGACAGCCGCGGAATCACCGTCAGCACCGAACATCGCGAAACAGGCGATTGACGGCATCGCCATCGAAAAAATCTTTGAACTCAAACACAAAAACCTTGCACTACTGAACAAACACCTCGTTTTTCCGCGATATCGCAACCTTTTTTACCGCCTGAACCGTTATTTCGCGTACCAATTTTTCTTGCATGAATCCCGGCAAACGGCAGAATCCAGCAAGTCCCGCCTCGACATTTCCTGCCCGCATCCCCTTTTCCATCTGAAGTCGTCCCCATGAAAAGCCTCGCACCCGCCCTGCTGGCCCTGGGCCTGATTCAAACGCCCCTCGGCATCACAGTCGCCGACGAACCAGCGCGACCCGCGGAAAGCCCGGCTGCGGCCGACACAATCCCCACAGAACTGCAGCAGTTTCGGGGTATGCTGATCGGTCGCATGCAGCAGCGAGATATAGAAACGGGCACCTTCACGGTCGCAGTCGATTATGTCTCACGAGTCTGGGAGAACAACCGGGCCAGTAACCCGCGCATCGTTGTCGGCCGCACCGTGACCGTTGATGGCGTCACCGGAAAATGGCTCGATCAGCTGCTGCTGATCAAGACCGGCGAAACCGTGGAATTCGAGGCTCAGCATCGTGGCGGATCGACTTTGACATTCCCCGGCGAATGGCTCCGCAAGGTCCCTGCATTCAAGCCTGCAGATCACCCGGTCCCGGCGGATGGGTTCCGCGGCTTTTCCGGGATTATCCGTGGCACAGTGGAAACCAAAAACTCTGATCACAAAGAGCTTGTCATCAAAGTTGCACAGATCGAATCGACTGACGATCGCAGTCGAGCGAAGTCCGCCGGCGATATCGTCGGACAGAAGATTGTCCTGGCCGGATTCTGGGCCAAAATGAGCGAACCGTATCAGCAGCTGCAGGCCGGCGACGCAATACGAGCAGGCGTGTTGCACCGCGTGCCGCAAAGCGATCATTTTACAGTCATGGAGTTTGCCACGAAGATCGCAGCTTCAGACCTGACCTCACCGGCACCGGCACCGAAACCTGCCCCGCGGGACGCCGTTGAAAACAGCCGCTTCCCCTCCGGCATGCAGGGCTTTCGCGGAATCCTCAAGGGCCAGTTAATCAGCCGCGACCTCGAACAGGGGCAGCTCGTCTTTCGCGCCTCAGAAGTCACACGCACATGGAAAGAGAATAAGGCCTCCAATACCGAAAGCTGCAAAGGGCGTGAATTCACCGTCAAACGCATTTCCGGTAAGTGGCTGGACGTGCTCGTAACACTGAAACCTGGTGACAGAATTGAAGTCGAGGCTTTTCACAACGGTGGAGAACACCTTGACTTCGTTTCAGAATGGCTGAAGAAGGCCGATTGAGCCATGTATCACCGCCTGCCAGAACTGCTTTGCTGCTGCATCTGCCTCCTTCCCGGATGGCTGGCGGTCGCTGTCGCGGAAGATGTCAGTCCCCCGGCCAGTCAGAGGTTCCTGCAGGTCACAGGAACGGAAGTTCCCGACTTCCAGCGGCACGTGCTGCCGCTTCTGGGCCGTCTGGGCTGCAACGGACGCGCCTGCCATGGTTCATTTCAGGGACGCGGCGGGTTTTCTCTGTCTCTTTTCGGATATGACTTCGCCGCCGATCACAAAGCTCTGACCGGACCTGCAAAATCCCGTGGCGGGGCCAGAATCAGCACGTCCGACGCAGCCGACAGCCTGATAATCAGGAAAGCCAGTCTTGCCGTCGAGCATGCAGGTGGCCAGCTGCTGCAGCCAGGATCATGGCAACAGCATCTGCTGCTGCGATGGATTGCCGCCGGGGCTCCGGCAACACGGCAGACGCACACAATTCAGTCCATTGAACTCCAGCCAAAACAGTTTCGCTGGTCCGCAACGGGCAGTCACGGCAACGTGACCGTGCACGCAATCTGGACCGACGGCTTCCGCGAAGACGTCACCTGCCTGACGCGATTTCGCGTCAACGATGACGCGGTCGCTGCTGTCGACGACACAGGACTGGTCACAGCCGCCGGATTCGGCGACACGCATCTGATTGCGTTTTATGATAACGCGGTCTCGGCCATTCCCCTGATCGTCTCAGACCCGCAGCGTCCACAACCCGCATGGCCCGTCGACCCCGCACCCGGGTCGATCGATCAGCTTGTCAATTCGCGGCTCAAGTCACTGGGACTGGTACCTTCCCCCGTCTGCACGGATGAAGAATTCCTGCGGCGAGCCAGTATCGACCTGACCGGCACACTGCCCTCGTCCGAAGAAGTTCGCCAGTTTCTTGCTGATCCCTCAGCCTCGGTCAGCAAACGCACTCAAAAAATCGACGAACTGCTCCAGCGCCCCGCCATGGCCGCATGGTGGGCTACCAAGCTTTGCGATTTCACAGGCTGCAACCCGGCGCAGCAGGCTGAACTTGGACAGGAACTGGCTCAGCAGTGGTACATGTGGATCTACGAGCGGCTCAGACAAAATCAGCCATGGGACCAGCTGGCTGCCGATATCCTGCTGGCCACAAGTCGTGAACCAGGCCAGTCGTTCTCGCAGTATTCCGCACAGACTTCAGCATTCTTCCGCGATCAGCAGCCCACGTCCTTCAGCGAACGACGCACCATGCCGCATTTCTGGAGCCGTCGCACGCTCGCCAAACCCACCGACAAAGCCCTCTCCGTGGCCCACGCGTTTCTCGGCATCCGCCTGCAGTGCGCCGAATGCCACAAGCATCCATGGGATCAGTGGACCAAAGACGACTTCCAGCAGTTCAGCCGATTTTTTGAACCAGTGCAGTATGGGCTGGCTGAGGACGCCCGGACAGAATATCGGCAGCTGGCCGATGCCGTCGGCATGCGGGGCGGCAACGGCGAGCAGGGATCTGCCATCAATCCCGAACAGCTCGCAAAAGCCAAAACCGGGCAGGTGATTCCCTGGCGCGAAGTTTATCTCAAACCGCGCGCAGCAGCCGACATCCTGCCCCTGCTGCGCTCCGGAAACATTACGCTCCAGCCCGATCAGGACCCTCGGGAACCGATCGTGCAGTGGCTGAAAGACCCACAAAACCCCTGGTTCGCTCGCGCAATCGTCAACCGCGTCTGGGCATCCTGTTTCCACGTCGGTATCGTGGATCCGCCCGATGACCTGAATGCGGCTAACCCGCCTTCCAATCCAGAGCTCCTCGACTGGCTCGCTGCCGAATTCATCCGCAAAAACTATGACCTCCGCTGGCTGCTCCGCGAGATTACTCTGTCATCGGCCTGGCAGCGCAGCTGCCTGCCCAATCCCTCCAATGCCGGCGACCGCCGTAATTTCAGCCGAGCTGTGCCCCGCCGACTGCCTGCCGAAGTTGTTTATGACGGACTCAGACAGGTGCTGGCCGCCGCCGATAAACAACAGCAGATCCGCTCCGATCTGACTCGCCGCGCCGTCGGACATCTCTCCATGCGAATGGCCGGAACGTGGGCAATGCACGTTTTCGGCAAACCCGAACGTGCTGTCGCCTGCGACTGTGAACGAGTCAATCAGCCGTCACTGCTGCAGTCCGTCTTCCTGCAAAATGACCCCCTGATGCACCTCGCTCTCGAAGAAAGTGGCTGGCTGCAGGAAATTCGTACCCTGCAGAACGCCACCACGCAGCAGCACAACGCATGGATCGACGAAGCCTGGCTGCGTGCCTGGGGCCGGATGCCGGCCGACAGCGAACGACAGCGCGCACTGCAGCATCTGCAGGCCGCCGATACACCCGCAGCAGGACTCGAAGACCTGCTCTGGAGCCTGCTGAATACCAAAGAATTTTTGCTGAATCACTAAATGCAGCACTGGAGCCTTCCCTTGAAAAACCAGCAGCAAACCAGCACTGCAGTCGACAGCATCGGCCGTCGCACCATGCTGCGACTCGGCGGGCTCGCCACCGGACTCAGCTTCACCCAGCTGCTGCAGGCCACAGATGCAGCCGGAAAGAATGAGCAATCCGGAGTCCTCGTGTTTCTTCGCGGCGGCCCGTCGCATCAGGACACGTTCGACCTGAAACCCGAAGCACCGGCCGAATATCGCGGCGAATTTCGCCCAATCGCAACCAGCGTACCCGGCATGGAAATCTGCGAACACCTGCCGAAACTCGCCCGACAGGCCACCGACTGGTCCCTCATCCGCGGAATCACTCACAATCTGGCCGATCACAGCATCGGCTCGTCCTACCTGCTCACAGGAAATCGTCCCGGCCAGACTGTCCACTACCCCCTGTACGGCAGTGTCGTCAGCCATCAGAAGCAGGGACCAGTTGATCTGCCACGCTTTATCTCAATCGACCAGGCACTCGGGGACGCCGGATTCCTCGGACCTGAATACGGCCCCATGTCAACCGGAGAAAAACCGCAGTATGGGATGCCGTTTCGCATGCGAGGAATCTCGCTCAGCGACGGCATGACCATCGATCGCTATCGCTCACGCGCCGCACTCGCAAAAGACCTCGATATTTTCTACCGCGGTCTCGAATCGCTGGACGATCAGGTGAGAAGCCTGAATCAGTACTCCCGACAGGCCTTCGAACTGATCAGCTCACCCCGATGTCGGGACGCTCTCGACCTGCAGCTGGAACCTGACTCCGAGTCCCTGAAATTTGGACGCCACGAATACGGCCAGTCACTGCTGATGACCGCCCGCCTGATCGAAGCCGGCGTCCGGTTCGTGACCGTGATTCTTGAAGACTGGGATACACACCAGGACAACTTCAACACACTCGCCGGACGTCTCCTGCCACCACTGGATCAGGGACTCTCCGCGTTCCTCGCACGACTCAAACAACGCGGACTGCTCGACACCACCACCGTGCTGGTCACCGGTGAATTCGGCAGAACACCCAAAATCAACGGCACCGCCGGTCGTGATCACTGGGCTCGAGCCATGTGTTCGGTGCTCGCAGGAGCAGGAATCCGCAGCGGCCAACTGATCGGCAGCACCAACGCCCGAGCCGAAGAGCCAACAGATCAGCCCTTCACACCCGACGACCTCGCAGCAACCTTCTACAAGGCCCTGGGCATCGACCCGGCCATGGAATTCCAGGCCAACGTCGGTCGCCCCATCACCCTGATTCGCGATGGCCGACCAATCGACCAGCTCCTCCGCTAAACCCGCACGAGAACACCACGCAATCGCACTCCCCCCTCCTGTGCGCCTCCAGCCACGCCTCGTTGCCTCACTGCCCACAAATTCCTCCCCTCGCCCCCGTGCAACGGGACAAAGCAGGCAGTTCAAAACACACCACAACAACCCTGTGCATTTCACTTCGCGGCTTCGCGTCTTCGCGGCTTCGCGTGAAACCAACCGCCCCCCAGCCCCGTGCGGCGATCTCCACGCAGCCCAAACGCTGAGAACAGATCTCGGGCTGGAAAGCCCGAGCTACAAAGACTTCCCCCCGGCGATTCTTCGTACTCGTACTCGTGCTCGTGCTCGAACACTAAATCCTCCCCTCGCCCCCGTGAAACGGGGGAGAGCGACGGTCTTTGTGTGAGTCAAGATGGTAGGTGAAAAAAAGTGTTCAAGATATGGTGTTCGATGCTAATCGAACGTGCGTTGTCGGATGTGCGGGCGCAGCGGGGGCCCGCCCCCTGCACCCCGGGGATTTTTTTAGGCATGGCGCCGCGGTTCAATCTTGTGAGGCGAGCGCCCTGTCTGTAATCTTCGACTCCCTCGATCAAACAGAGGGAAGCTCTGCGGGGACGCAACTTCCTAAGGGATAGTCGAGTCGCCGCGGCGTCAATCGCCGTGAGCACGCGTGGTGGCTGGTCCCTGATCAGCCATCACCTTTTCCTCTCCTTTCGTTCTCCACA
>JBJTPZ010000136.1:0-6081 GCA_046075365.1 Planctomycetaceae bacterium | reverse complement strand
CGAATCTTTCGCCCACCCTCGCGCTGATACGCTCGGGACTGTCGGAAAATACAGTCGTGGCAGGAGATCGCTGATTTTTTCGACGGAACTGGCACGATCGACGAGGGAAACAGTCAAAAACGCGGCTCTTTTTCGTGAGCGTTTGCGGGCTGCGGCGAAGGCTGTTGAAGTTGCCGGCAATGGAGGCAATCAGAAAAGCATCGATGCAGCTGAGAAGAGATTTTCGAAGCTGCTGGAACAGATTGAGCGCAGCGTAACGACCTTTGGAGCGATAAATCTGCGCACGGATGGCAAGAATGTGGTTTTTGCATATCGCATTGAAAACCCGCGTGGCCCTGCGAGCCAATGGGATATTTATCAGTTCACGCGAAATTCGGCCGGTGATCTGGTTTTCGATTCAAAACACTAAGAGCCTCGTCGTACGTCCGGGCTTTCCCGTTTTGCCTAAGCTGCGTGATTCGCCGGCGCCGTGTATGTCGTTGGCAGGTTTGTGGAACCGTATGACAGTCTCAAAGTCTGCAGATTCAGCATTTGCAGCAGCACGTAATTCTGAGACGCATTGAACTCTCAGCCTCCTGCTTGTTTTCTCAGATTTTTATTGAAATTGAAGCTTTCTTTCAGTATTCAGTTGGTGACCACAAGTGGCCGTACGAATATCTTTCAGTGCTCTGCGCTCTACTCGGGCTCCCCTCAATGTCAGCTTCACGTTCTTCTGAATCACGTCCTTCTGATGCCTCGATTTCAGACGCATCCGGCCCCAGCCGTGAAACGACTTTGGCCAGCTTCAGCAAAGTTTTCGAGGCTGAGTTGCAGAAGATTGTTGAGCGACGCAGCAAAAATCCGCACTCCAGTGGCAGAAATGAGCCGAAAGAGGCAGTTCGGCGATCGCTGGTTGGCCTGTGCTTCTCTGGCGGTGGCATTCGTGCGGCCTGTATTGCCATGGGATTCGTGGCTGCACTCCGCAAACATCAGCTGTTTCAGATTTTCGACTATCTGTCTACGGTATCCGGAGGCGGCTACCTTGGCGGATATCTGACCTCGTGGTTTGCGCGGTACCCCCGCGAAGCAGTCGAGGGTCAGTTTCCTCTGCCGGCCGACGCATTGAACGCTCCTGAGGGAAAGGGGGTGCGGAATTTGATTCAGGGCGGAGACTACATCATCGACGGCCCAACCGCGTTCAATAAATATCTGATTGGACTGCTGCTGAACAAGGCTGCGATTATCTCGCTGATGCTGTTTGTTTCCGCTTTTGTGGCGCTGCTCTGGCGTTCCCTTGACACTTACGCTGCCCGTGAAACGCTGCACCTGTTTGACCTTGACTCTGACTTTCTCGTACCTTTTCTCCCGGCCGCATTCTTTGCCTTTGCGTGGATCGTCGGATGGGTTCTCTCCTACTTTCGCAGCGGTAATTCCGCGACAGGCCGCCTCCCCGGGGTGATGCTCATGCTTGCCACGGGAGCTTTTCTGATCGCCCTTGCGCTGCTGTTCGGCAACGGTGATGTCCGACTGCCATGGAGTTCTGACGAAGATGAGCCCTCCGCCATCCCCCAGCAGTACTGGGCACCATTTGTGTTTCTTATCGTTCTGCTGACGGCACTGGTGCCCATCATTCGGCCGCAACGTCTGCTGCAAAGCGCCGTTGCTCCACGCAATGTCCTTGATAAGTGGACATTCCGCGCATTTTCGACGGCAATCCTTGCCGGTCTGCCGCTGATCCTGATCGGGCTCATTGGCCGCGAGGATTTTTCAGGATACTTCCGGTTTCCCGAGCGAGGATTCCATGAAGCTGATTTCCGTTTCCCGGTGCTTGCCCCCGAGATCTTATTGTCGTCAGTCCCGGAAGTGGATGACCCAAATTTTGATCTTCTGGATTATCTGAAAACACATGGTCTGCCGCTGTCTCCCAGCCTTGACTCATCGACCCGAGAAGATGAGAGCTTAGGGCCGGAGAGCGACGCTTCGAATCGCACGGCAGGATTCGTACTTCTTCAAGCTCAGCTCGCTGCTCAATGGCCACTCGGTCTGCCCTTACTTCCCTTTTTTGAGTTGTCTTCAGCAGTTGATCCAGGCGCTTTCCTTCAGGCTGAAGTTTTTGAACCGTCCAGAAATCGCGATGTTTCGCCGACTACTCTGACATTTTACTGGAGTGAATCGGGTGGTGCTGAACCCCATAGTGACCTGTCGACTGAACGAAAACCAGTTGTTGACGGTCTGAGGGACACTGATGCTGCACTGGATTATCTCCGCTTTTTAGCGATTAGAATCGTCGTGGCTGCTCGGGAAGAGCACGCAGCGCGGAGCAGGTTTGTAAGACTGAACAGCCACACAAGCGAACAGGCATTGCTGCAGCCTGGCCCCCAGCGATGGCAGTGGTTTTCAATGGATGACTATGTTGTTCAGTGCTGTCGAGCAGGGCTGTATCTGATATGCAATGGCAGCAGTGAAGCCCGTGAGTATGTGCAGGCTCGTACGGCTCACCGCAATCTGCGCGAGCAGGTGGCAAATTACCTCAATCTCACTCTGCTGACGTCACGGGACTTTTCAGAAAGATTGGCCGTTAGCGCGAGGTCTCGACTTGACAGAGCGGACAAGCTGAAGCTTGACACGCGAGAGACCGCCCGACTGCGGGAAACGATCCTGCAGGCAGAACGAGCGATTGCGGGCTGGGGAAATCGGTTTCAGATTGCCAGTCTCAACCGGGATCTCCTTGAAGTCAATTTCCCGGATCTGCTTATTCCGCGGGACCGAGTGCAAAGGAGGGTTGTGATTGGCAGCGATCAGCATGCCCGCCTGTTGTTTGCCCTGGCTGCTCTGTTTGCTACTCTGACCATAGGCTGGTATCTTGACATTAATCTCTCGTCAATGCACCGCTATTATCGGACAAGGCTGGGTCTGGCGTTCATTGTGCCGTCGAGAGGCTCTGAGCTGCCGGCACTGCACTCGCTGGATACCACCAGCGTGGGGGCGCCTTACCACCTGTTCGGAACATGCGTCTCAAGATTTGGAGAAAGCCGTTCGGCGCAGCTGCGACGACCCACTTTGGCATCAGTGGAGGGGCCGAATGCTGTGGGGACAGGATCGTGGGATAGCCGCAAACAGGACATTTTCCTGATGTCGCCGCTGTTCGTCGGGTCTGAAGCGACTGGCGGTTACATTGACACAGAGTCTTACCAGCTGCTCACTCAGAATCGCTGCGAACAGCTTGATCTTGGAAATGTGATCGCACTGTCAGGAGCTGCCGTCAGTCCGGCATTGAATGGTAATCCTTTGCTTGCGCTGCTGATGTTCACGCTGAATCTGCGGCTGGGGCAGTGGATGCCGAATCCCACACTGCCAAAACCACCGGTGCGGCCGCGTTTTCTTTATATGCTCAGTACGTTCTTTAAAGTGGCTCGAAAACGCCCATATGTCTTCATCAGTGATGGTGGGCATGTTGAAAATCTCGGACTTGTGCAGTTGTTGATTCGACGCTGCCAAATTGTTGTCGCTGTCGACAGCGGACATGATCCGCAGCATGAATTCACAGACGTGGCGAACGCCCTGCGGATTGCTCGCGTCTACCATGGAATTCGCATAGTTCAACTGACTGAGCAGACTGATGCTCCTGTTCAGGAATGGGATCTGGAGGGCATTAGATTTCAGCGGGCTGAAAAAAGCGAAGCTTCGCTGCTTGCGTCAGCGCTGCAGATGGCCGGCTATCCGGGAACTCTGTTGCAGACGGCCAGTCATTTTTCAGCCGCTCGAATTCTCTATCCGGGTCAGAACGAGGATGATCCTAAAGATGGATTGCTCATTTTGGTTAAGCCCTCAATTACCGGAGATGAGTCTATGGATATTCTGCAGTATCGGTCCTCGTCACCGGCCTTTCCTCAGGAACCTACATCGGAGCTTGTATTTTCGCCGGCGCAAGTTGAGTCTTACCGGGCACTTGGCTATCACATTGGTGAGCAGTTGTGCAGGTTTTTTCCTCCGTCGGGTGGTGGAGGAGGTCCCGAGGGGACGTTTGTGGCTCAGTCCTGTGACAGTTCGTCACTGATCGCACTGAGGCAGGAATTTGAGGCCAACTACCTGCAATGGACTGCGAGGGGGGTAAGCTCTGGTGCCCGACAGCAGGATGAGGTGAAATACAATGTTGGGAAAGCGAAGTAGTTCCTTCGGATGGCTGCAAGGATTGGTTCTGAGAGCGGGCGATGCACAAAGCTTCTTCCGTGAAAAGACCTCATTTTAGTTGTGTTGAGTCGGGAAGATCTCGCCTTCGCTTCGACATGTGATCATCTGGTGTTACGGGGCATCATTGGGGCGGGAGAACGCCGGTTTTGTCACCCGCAGTTTCACCGGTCTTGAGGTCAGCACCCGGCAGGGCGTCTGTAGGGTGCGCTGAACCCCGGCTCGGCGCACGTGTTTGAGTCGTGCGGAGTTTGAATTGTGTTGACTTGCACCAGCGTACGAGCTTCAGGGCGGGCTGAGGGCGTCAGGTTGCGGCGAAACCGGGTCCGCAGAAGTGGCCGTCCACGGAAGAGGCAGTTGGAAACAGCACCTTCATTGCCGCCCGAATCTGCAGGTTCCAGTTCACCGGAGTGGCGGCGTCAGGGTGTTGCCCAGTTCCCGCGGGCTCGATGCAGCCTGTTTTTGCGTGCGGAGTTCTGATTCTGCTCAATGGTCGTCATGGACTGTGCTGCACAGCAGAGTGGTGGCGTCGCGAGTGTGCGGGGAAGGCAGGTCGAAGTCGCCGTGCACGGCCGTGGAAGCGGCGCGTCTCGAGTACCGGCTGAACTTGGTTGCACCAGGCGGAGATGGTGCGGGCCGCCGCTGGGACTGGGACCACCGCACGCTGGTCCGTGCGGTGACCAGGGGTGAGACTCCACCGCTTGCCGAATGAACCACGAATGAGCGCCAATGGAGGTCGCTCGGGCTTTCCAGCCCGAGATCTGTCCTCTGCGAAGGGATGTGCCCGGTGTCGAACTGACTCACGATGGCCCGCGGAGCAGCTTTGACGCAATCCTCAGGAAATACAACCTGATGCGTGCTGAACCCGGCGATGTCCAGCGATCCGTACGATCAGGATTGCCACGGCTCAGACGGATGCCAGCTCAGCGCGAACCTCTGGTCTGTGGCGAGTGCCGCTGCGAGTGGCCCCAGGAACTGCCCGAGGGCGGCGACAACAACGGCGAATTCAGCGGGGGCGATCGCCAGTCGCGACTTTCGCACGAATCCCTTCCACTGCGTTTGTTTGATCGGATCGTTCGCGAAGGCGGCAGTGAGCGCGATCGGCACCGCACTCATGACGGTTCTGCGATTCTCAAAGGTTCGTGCGATCGCCTCAGACAACAACCGGCCGTCAAATTCAAACTGCCGCGACAAGAGCCAGAGGTCGAAAAAGTCCTTCATACGGCTGTTGAGCTGCCCGTGCTTGACCATCACCTCGAACTTCTCGGCGACCACGGTCTCCCTCGGGTACGCGCGGAGTCGGGGTTGGGCGTGGTCCAAAATGGTCGGGTAGTCGGCGAACGCGGCTGCGGGCACCACCGTGTCACCAAAACCGATGTCGATCTGCATGGGAACTCGGGCATTTTCCAGCGATGCCTGAAAGGTGACTCGCACGCCCGAGTAGTCCGCGTCTTCCTTGATGGATTGCCCTGCCACGGTCTCAGCGGCAAACACTAATCCATCCGGCTCGACCGCCAGCCGACAGACATCGCGAAACACCGGAACGAGGGCGTCCACGCTGTTGTTGAGTCGGCCCAGCAGGTCAATGTCGCGTGTCGGACGAGACGACCACGCTCCCCACAGGTTGAACAGGAGCGCTCCTTTGAGGATGAACCGCTCGGCATGCGGCGACTGTGACAGGCGGTACAGGAATCTTTCCGCCGCGAAGAACTGGAGCACTTCCTGAAAGGAACGCCCCGAGGCTTTGGCCGAAGTCATCAGCCGCTGGCGAACTGAGGCTGCGACGTTTTTCAGAGGCCGCTCGGTCACAGCACGGCCTCCAGATACGGCTGGATGACTCGCCTCACCCGACAGATTTCCGCGTAGTACAGGAGTGACTCGACGCTGACGCGACCCTGGTGGCGATATGCCTTG
>JBJTPZ010000135.1:0-6334 GCA_046075365.1 Planctomycetaceae bacterium | reverse complement strand
TCGGTGCAGCAGGGCGAGCATATGTGGCAGGGCATGTGTGTGGGGATTGACGAAGACGGTCTGCTGGTGCTGCAGACTGAGCAGGGGATTGTGCGGTGTCCGACCGGCATTGTGAGTCAGTGGTAGTGGCGTGCCGCGGGTACTTTGTCCTCGTGGCAGCAATCTTTATTCGGCATTTTGGTTCTGCTGAGATTTTTGTGTCTAATTTTCGCTGGGTTTCAGGCAGAGTTTTCCGCAGCAAAAGAGAATTCCAGGGCGGTAGTTTTCAAAGATACGAAAGCCATGCGCTGCAGGCTTAATTGCCTTGATGCGGCTGCAGAAGCCTGCTGACTTCGCGTTGCTGATTGTTGAGGAGAACCATGTCAGGATTCGACGGATGCGATTCTTCAGCATGCGCGTCACCTTTTTGATCAGGGGCCGTGGGCTGCGGATTGCCCACGAAGTCCGGTGGCAGTGTCAGCGTCCGTTTCTGGACATCCAGTTGAATATCTGTAATTACCCAGTCTTGATTCAGTGTCTCCAGCAGGTGATAATGCTGGGGCTGTGGATTTAGTGCTGCCTGGTAAAGTCGCCTTTCCCAGCCGAGGTCACGATCGAGGGCGCAGCGATTTTTTCGGCATGCACCAAAAGGCAGATGGACAGTTGGGAACGGTTGTCTTCCGTCGCCGGATTATCGTGGGTTTCAAAACGACGGAACGTACAGTCAAGCGGCAAATCGCGAAGCTTCATCTGCAAAAGTTCCGTCTGAATGAGGCTCGCGATTCGTTACTGGGACTTAGGATTCGTAGAGAACTCGAAGTCAGACTGGAGACGGGAGCTATGTCATGATGGATGACTGTGTGAAATTCTGGAACAGCCAAACGACGGAGCATTGATGAAGCGATGCCGACAGTTGCCGTCAAACCTGAACTTTTGCGCTGGGCGATTGATCGTTCTGGTTTGTCGACGGATGAGTTGTTGGCCAAATTCCCGAGACTGGAGGAATGGAAGACGGGCGACCGCATGCCCACGTTCCGTCAGCTTGAACAATTTGCCCGCATGACGATGACGCCGTTCGGCGTGCTGTTCCTTGATACTCCCCCGAGGGAAGAACTGCCTGTCCCCGACTTCCGGACGAAGAACGATCAGCCGCTGAATCGGTACAGTCCGAATCTGCTCGATACGATTCGGATGATGCAGCAGCGGCAGGCCTGGCTTCGCGAGTGGCTGATCGAGGAGGGAGCCCGGCCACTTGACTATGTCGGCATGGCAAATCCCAGCCTCAACGTCGAGTCACTGGCACAGGGCATTCGCCATCGTCTGGACCTCGAAGCGGACTGGGCGGAAGGTCTCGAGAGCTGGGAAGACGCCCTTCAAACCCTGCGGAACGCGATCGAGCGAATTGGTGTTGTCGTCTTCAGCAACGGCGTCGTCGGTTTGAATAACCACCGGCCGCTTGATCCGGAAGAGTTTCGTGGCTTTGTGCTTTGTGACCCTCTGGCACCGGTTGTCTTCATTAATGACGCGGATACCAGGTCTGCCCGCATCTTTACCCTTGCCCATGAATTGGTGCATGTCTGGCTGGGCCAGGACGGTGTGTTCAATCTCGACAGGATGATGCCAGCTAAGGAGGACACTGAGCGATACTGCAATCAGGTCGCGGCCGAATTTCTCATTCCTGCCTGGAAACTGACTGCGCGGTGGGAGGAGGCGTGCGGGCTGGAAAAGCCTTTTCACGCTATTGCAAGGTGGTTCAAGGTCAGTCCTGTCGTGGCCGCGCGCCGTGCGCTGGACTTGAATTTTATCACGAAACCGGAGTTTTTCAGGTTCTATGAACAGGATCGTGAGGACTGGCTGAAACAGAAGGCGGAGGATCCCAGGAAGAGTGCAGGTGGCAGCTTCTATGCGACCCAGAATGTCCGACTTGGAAGGAGATTTTCGGCAGCAATTGTCCGTGCTGCTCGCGAAGGGCGGATCCTGTACCAGGAAGCGTTTCGCCTGACCGGCATGAAAGGCGGAACGTTTCACACTTACGCCGACCTTGTCCTCAAGCGAGTGGTGGACGAGCGTGAGTAGCAAATACCTTCTTGATGCAAACGCCTTTATCGAGGCAAAGGACCGATACTACGGGTTCGACATCTGCCCGGGCTATTGGTCGTCGCTGCTTGTGCAGCATAATTATCGGCGGTTGTACAGCATCGATCGCATCTCGGACGAATTGCATGAACTGGACGACGTTGTCAAACAGTGGATCGAAGACAAAGTCCCGGACACTTTCTTCAAGAAGACCGAAGATCAGGCAGTGATCGAAAAGTTTCAGGAAATGGTGAACTGGGTGTACTCGCAACCGCAGTTCACAGATGCAGCGAGGACTGAGTTTGCGTCAGTCGCCGATGGTTGGGTCATTGCATACGCGGCTGTGAACGGACTGATTGTTGTCACTCACGAGCAGTTTGCACCCGAAGCCAAACGCAAGGTTCCTATGCCGAATGTGTGTGTCGAGTTCGACGTTGAGTACGTCGATACGTTCTCCATGCTTCGAGAACTCGGAGAGACGTTTATCCGGAGCACGAAACGCAGGACGCCTCGAAAATGAAAGGTCAGACGCACGACACTTGCTCCAGGTCTCATGTGGCTTCATCGTTGACCAAAAGGGATGCTCGGCATGCATAAGGCCCTCGCCGACTGCGTGGCCGTCGCTCCGGCCGGAGTGACGTGGCCACTTGCCACTGAAGCTGGGAAAACTGCATCATTGGATCGAACTTGCGGGCGGCCAGTTTTTTTCACTGAGCGCGCACGCGGGATGACATTCCGTGTCAGAAACCTTAGTTCAGTGTTCATGGCCACCGGTGCACTTTTTGTGTCGTTGCCTGCTGTTCAAAAGTGACTCTGTCCCGGTCGCATCTGCCCGACCTGCGAAGGAGACAGTCTATCGAAGGAGACGCTGGCAGTTGCAGCCTGCTCTGATCCAGTGGCTTTTTTTGCTGCTGAAATTGGCGGCAATCAATGTGCTGTTTCCACGCGCAACCCTTTTGCAGACACAATCTTTGTGGAAATCGGGTTCTCCGCCGCACACACAGATTGGTTGTGCGATCTTCCGCGTGTCCCACGGGAGGTCTTGCTGCCTTATGGATGCGCCCGACAGGCTGTTCAGAGCCGTTCGGCCATTTTTTGAGGTGCCCTTACGCTGACGACCTCGCCCGCGGAAAGCGAGGCTCACGTTTGCAAACAGGTCACAGATTTCCTGAACAAGCAATACCCGGCGAAACTGCGGGTGTTACTAAGGGTTTGCGGCTCGCTTCCTTCCTCGCGAAATAAAATTGGTCCTTCCGGTAGTTGTGTGGACAGGCCGCTTTCTCCAGCTCCAGCAACAAAGGCAGTTTTGCCGTTCGCCTGCACCAGCCATCGGTCGCCAGCTCTTGCGAGCAACCGATGGCTGGCTCCGACGAAGGCAGAAAACCCCAGGCTTTGAACAAATTCACATCACCAAAAGCCTTGGAACGCGATGGACCGCCCAGGCGTCTTTCTCACTCGAATGCTGAGCCTCATCTGCCTGCTCCTGAATGCCTCGACCCACAAGATTCCCGGTTGGAGCATAAAATTCAGGGAAGCAGACGGCGAAGAAAATTCATTTGAGTTGAGTTTTTGAAGAAAACGACGTGGGGGAAGTAGGCTATCACCCTCTCTGGTGCGCGCGGTCAAACCGGTGAAACTGCGGGTCTTGAAACCGCTGTTCCCAGTTTCCCCCGCCTGCTAAAGCGTTGTCCGCATCCATCGCGTCATGAAGTGAAAAAAGCCGCGTTGAACTCAATTAGTTCAACGCGGCTCTTATCGAACAAAAATGATAGATGGAACTTCAGTTCACCGGGCACATGCGTTCAATGCGAGCCCAGACGGATGATTCGTATTCAAACTCGGAAGGAGGATTTCGGTTTTCATGAGGGACTGATCGAGTCGAACTAGTCGAAGCTGTGCGTTGCTGTTTCAACTTCTTGGCAACAGTTGAAGCATTGTTCATGGCAGTAAGTCCTTATTTGAACGGAGATTTGAAAGTCATCACCAAAAAAACGACCGGGAGGCGAACCTCCCGGTCTTGATTAGGTCATCAATCTGGCATGTTCGTCATGCGACTTCGCAAGCGAGCTTCCAGCTCTTCACTTCCGAAGAATGCACCAATAGCCTCGTCCAAATCGGCAATCTTCTGTGCATGGGTGTCGAGCCACCACGTGACTGCTCGGTCGTAGTAGTTCGCAATCACCTTCAACAAGCTGTTGGCGTGATCCGACGTGATCGTCCGACCCCACGCCTGAGTAAGGCCAACTGCGAAACGCTGCTGGGCCGTATCACCCTCAACGTAGATCGTCCCGTTCACCACCTCAAAGTAAACGCGATGAGCATCCGCAAACTCCTCGCCGAAACGTCCCAGTTCTTTGGACAAGTGTCGATTAATCGCTGGCACAGCGATATACTTCACCACCGTATTCATCAGCTTGTAATGGCAGAGTTGCTGAGAATTCAGAGTGTCGAGTAAGGCTGAGCTTCCCGGCAGTCTGCGGTTCCACGCATCATGGCTGGGAGTTCGCTTCGACGTCCCTGTCAAATCGTCGGTCGGTTTAAGCGTGTCAGTATCATCCACCGCTGCAGCGGTATCGGTATCCTCCGCCGCCGGAGTTTCCGTGTGAGTCGTCAAGGTTGATGAAGTGGATCGTTCATCGGTTGAGGTGAGGGTCTCGTCGTGAGGTGAGACCGTTGTTCGAGTAGCGGGTGTTGTGGTGGGACGTCGAGCGGAATTGTAGCCGGACATTAGTTCCTGATCCTTTGTTCAGTTGAGAAGATGGAACGCGAGTTTTGTTCAGCTCTACTCGAACTTGATTCAGGTCCTTCTAAATCTCAAAGCACAATCATGCGCAGTCGTTAGGTTGGCCCGGCAGATTTGGTCGTGCCGGTTCCGTTGGAATTGCGACGAGTCGTATGGTTCGTCGCTGTGGTGCATGAACCAGTCGTGTTGTCCCCAGCGTTGGTGTCGCCACTGATCCTTTCTGACATCAGATGGCCGATGACATCATCCGCAGACAGCGTTTTTTTCGTACCTGGAGCAATCCCCATCAGCAGCCCACAGAGAAGCGGATACGCTCCTCCAGAAGTTGTACCGTCGGTCGCCTGCCGACGGTTTCGCTGAGAAGATGAACCGGCAACCATCGATAGTGCCTCCTTTGAGAGAAGTTCCCGAGTGTGTTGGCGAAGTGCCAACTGTCTACATTCTTACTCTTTTTCGGGCTTGCGGCCAAGAGGATTGCCGTAAGAGCATACGGTCAAACGACTTGTGAAAAGTAAAGAAAATTCGAGGTGAATTTTTGCTGTGGAATTGTCGGCGGAATGCCTCAGATCTTGCTCTATTCACTTCGGCCAACCCACGAATGACCGAATCGCCCAACCAGAAACGACCGACGCCTGAAGACATATTGAACCGAGCATCATTTGCCGAGGCATTTACAAAGATCGTGAAGGTCTTCACAGAAGAGCCCTAGATCGTGCTCGACGGTTCATGGGGATGCGGGAAGACATGGGCACGCAGTGCCGAACGATTCCAGTTTTGGCCAATACCACGCGATCATGGCAATGGATTTTGTGTGGTGCAAGTATAATGTTGGACAGTGGAGTCGAAGCAACGTGCGGTGGTTGTGAAATTTTCGTGGCTAACTCGGGCAGGGTTCAAGTTACGTGTTGCGCGGTGCAAGTGAATTCAGATCTCCGGTGTACGAAGACCCAAGACCTCGCGATGCCGTGTTGAAAGACGGCATACGGCGGCTAAGTATTTCTCATGGGCGGTTGCTGGTCGTCGGGGAGATCCATGTCAGAGCGTGATTGAACTGATTTTTCACTACACAGCCTCCTTCCTAATTGGAGCCACGCGCAACCCTTTCGCAGACACAATCTTGGTAGGAATCGAGTTTTCCGCCGCACACACAGATTGGTTGTGCGATCTTCCGCGTGTCCCACGGGAGGTCTTGCTGCCTTATGGATGCGCCCGACAGGCTGTTCAGAACCGTTCGGGCATTTTTTGAGGTGCCCTTACGCTGACGACCTCGCCCGCGGAAAGCGAGGCTCACGTTTGCAAACAGGTCACAGATTTCCTGAACAAGCAATACCCGGCGAAACTGCGGGTCTTGCAGTCGCTGTTCCCACGGGCTAAGCCATGATGTCCCACAGGGGCTGGGCGCCTTCGACGCCGACGAGCGAGTTTTCCAGACCACTGAAGTAATAGGTCAGTTTTTCCGGGCTGAGTCCCAGCAGGGTGAGAATGGTGGCGTGCATGTGTTTCACATGACATTCGCGGTCCACGGCACGACTGCCC
>JBJTPZ010000134.1:0-9249 GCA_046075365.1 Planctomycetaceae bacterium | reverse complement strand
GGTGCCACGGCAGCCAATGTGCCAACGGCAGCCACAGCGACCAGTGTCACTGCCAGCTCCTGCCACGGCACATCAGCTCCTGTGCTCTTCAGATGCGGCAGCATGGCGATCAGTGCCGAGACTGTGCCGGTCAGCAGTCCCCAGAACAGCAGTGCCGAGTTTTCGGCAGCGATCAGCCAGATGATGCGTGAGGTGCGGAACCCGAGGGCACGCAGCAGTGCAATTTCGCGACGACGTTCCACAACGTTCCGCAGCATCACAGCCGTCAGTCCCAGTGTGCCGACCAGCAGTCCCAGACCGCCGAGCAGCTGGAATGTCGCAAGGTACGTATTCTGTACTGCGAGGAATCCGGCAAGTCTGCGGCTGACGAGTTCGCAGTCGACGCCAAATGGCTGCAGAGCGGTTTCGAGGGCCCCGGCAGCCGCTTCACCGCTGGCAGCGTCGGGAGTTTCCACGAGGAAATAACGGGCGCCGGAAATCTCCGGCGCGATCTGTTTGAGTCTGTCTGCGGCCATCACCAGCACTCCCTGGAAAATGCTGCTGTCCAGCATACCCACAACCTCGAGAGCGTGCGTGGGGGCCTGGGCATCCGGGAACAGAATCAGGTCACCGATTTTTTTCTTCAGGCTGAACTGCAGGGTATTCAGGTCGCCAATGACAGGAATGACAGGCAGCGGCTGCTGAGCTGAAGGGACAGTTCGTGGTTCCAGCTGTGTATTGAGTTTGGTCCATGGCTGCTGGCCGGGTGTGTCGGCAAAACGAAAACCGCCGCGAGCGATAAACTCGGGTGAGGCTCCCAGAATTCCGGGCATTGTGGTCTGGAAGAGGTTCAGGCAGCTGGCGTCGTCACCAGGTCGCAGCGGGAAACTGTAGATCTGCGTCCCGTCGGGCAGTCGGGTGGCGTCACTGGTGTCAAGGCCCAGTCGCAGTCGGCCTGCGGGTGCGTTCAGGTCGAACAGAATGGGCTGGGAAGACTCAGCTGCCAGGCGAAAACCTCCGTTGCCGGTTCGCAGCTCGGGGGTTTCACTGACGGGATTCCGACGTCCGGCTCCGACCGCCACAATCACAAATGCGGCAAATGCAATCAGCGCGGCGGTCAGCAGGCTGCGCTGTGGATTTCGCGCGGCGTTGGCCAGCGACAGGCTGGTGAGCGACGCGACCGGAGAGCCCGTCACAGCAGCTCCCGCACGTTTCTGCAGCAGTCGTTTGAGACTCAGCAGTCCTGCGGTCAGCCAGGCAAACCCGGCCAGAAAGAAGCACACAATCGTCCACGACATTCCCCCGAACGCTTCCGAGGCCGGCAGCAGTCCGGTCATGATGGTTGCAGGCAGGCCAACAGCAGTAGCTATTGAGCCGAAGTAGAGCAGCTGTCCGAGCAGACCGGCGATGGGGGCAGTCGGACCGGGCTGCTGATCGGACGCCAGTCCCTGCAGCAGTTCGCGAGGTTCACGGCGGGTCGTGCGGCGGACCGCATTCCAGATGACAAAGACCGAAAGTCCAAAGGACACGACTGCGGCGATCAGCAGTGACTGCGGACGCAGCTCAAGCTGAAGAAAGGTGGTTCCGATGGCACCGACCCACCAGGTGGTCAGTCCGTGAATCATCAGCTTTGCAAACTGCACCGCCAGAATCGTTCCTGTCACAGTTCCCGCCAGTGCCACCAGTCCGCCTTCGGCCGTCAGTAATCGCCGGGCGCGGGCCGGAGTGAACCCGACAGCTTCCAGCAGTCCGATCTGACTGACTCGCAGTCGAACTCCCAGCTGAAACATCAGCGCGGCCAGCAGAATTGCAGACAGAATCAAAAAGAAGCTGAATCCGATAAACAGCCACGTGAAGTTATTTGCACCGACGGCAGCCTGCAGACCTTCTGCTCGAATCGGCCGAATGGCCAGTCCGAGTGCAGCGGGCTGCAGCAGTGGCCGAATCTCGGACCTGAGCCGATCGCTGAGGATTTGCAGTCGATCGGCCGGCAGGGCGACATCCGAAGCGACTCGAATGGAGGTGTGTCGGCCAAAACGACTTTTCCAGAGCTGTTCAGCGGCAGCGAGGGAAACAAAGGCTTTGGGTGCGGCTCGATAGTTTTCCCACCATGAGTCGTCGCGGGGTGTGATCCGTTCCATCTCCATGGGGAACGGTTGTTTCCAGTCGGAGAAGCTTTCGGCGTTGGTGACTCCTTCGACGAATGGCGTGAGGCTTCGATCGAGCGAGACCGGATCATCGGGCTTGAGAATTCCGCGGACGGTGAACGTGCGGCGGGTTTCGGGAAGTTCTCCCTGGCTGCCGACTTCGTGCCAGCGGGCATCCACGCTGTCGCCAACGGCCACCTGCAGATCTTCGGCCAGCCAGGCAGACAGTACGATCTCGGAATCAGCCAGCTGTGGTACCGGGCTGCCATCATTCAGCAGAAACGGTCCCAGCGGTGCGGGCTGAGCAAAGTCGATGCCGGCAACAATCGAGTACATGGAATACCGCTGCTTAGGATCGGTGCGGGCTGCTGCCGACAGTTCATTGACGAGATACACCTGAACGGGCGCAGCGGTCACACCTGTATTGCGTGCGGCGGTGAGGACGGCGGCAGAGAGTGAGTCTGAGAGGATCATGGTGTCGCTTTCGACGGACAGGCAGCCACGATCTTCAAGTGATCGAATCTGCAGTCCGACGTCTGCCAGATCGATTGTTTCGGCGACGGCCTGCTGCAGCTGCTGCATCTGATCCAGATCCTGCCGGATGAGGTCCTGCACATCAGCTGTGGTGGTCCTGAATTCGGCCGCTGGTCCTCCGATCAGCAGTGTATTGATCCGGCCGGGTCGAGCGACGGGGTTGCGGCGAGTGGCCAGCAGTTCCTGCAGGCTGATGCGCTGCTGAAAGGTTTGCAGAGACAGGAAAGCGTTATGCGGCAGCTGCTGTGAGGGACGCAGTGAAAATCGGGAGGCACCGGCTGTTTCGGGCAGGATTCCGGTGACGGGCAGCACAATTTCCACGGTGAGATTTTCGCGTTCGCCCATGAGGCTGTCGCGGGGTATGGAAGATGGCAGTTCCACCCATATGGAGATGGAGTCTCCCACGGCGGCTTTGAGTTCCTGTGCGGTTCGCCAGCCGAGGACCACGCCATCTGCGGGTGGTGCGGGAATGTCAGCGGTGTTCAGCAGCGACCAGTCTGCCGCATGCAGGCCCAGCAGGGTGACGGCGGTGGCGCGGTGCATTGTTCCGGCCTGATCTCGGCGTTCGACGCTGCCGTTCAGCAGCAGTGCCGGTGCGGTGACAGCAGGAGCGTTCTTGCGAGCGGCCAGTTCCTGAGCCAGTTTTTCACGGAAGAAGACGGGTGCGTGAATGGCGTGCGAGATGCCGCCCAGTCGACTGAGGGTCATTTTCCGCAGGCTGCCGCGCACGGAGTCGCCGACGATCAGGCTGCCGCCGATAACGGCGGTGGAAACGGCGACCGCCAGCAGCACCAGCAGGTGAGTGCGTCGATGCCAGAGCAGACTGTTCAGCAGCAGGCGAAGCATGGGTGTGTTCCGGGTGAGGGCAGAAGTCTGTTGTGCCGGACTGTTCAGCGGAATTCGATGCGCTGCGGGCAGAAGCGACGCAGGCGATCAGGGTCAATCTGGACACCCAGTCCGGGGGCGTCGGGGATCTGCAGGCAGCCTTCACTGTCAATCACGAATGGTTCCGTGGTGAGTTCATCGATGTAGGCGCAGGGGGTCAGATATTCCACGTAGCGAGCGACGGGCAGGAAGGCAGAAATCTGCAGGTCCGCCGCCAGTCCGATGGCGGTATTCCAGCCGTGCGGGACGACCTGAACATTGTGATCCTGAGCCATCCAGGCGATGCGGCGAAACTCGCTGAGACCGCCGTTCTTGGTGACATCCGGCTGGATGATATCGACGGCATGGCGCTGCAGCCATGGCTGGAATGCCTGACGTCGTGTGAGCACTTCACCGCTGGAGATGGGTACGGGGGACACACGAGTCAGTTCGACGAAGCCATCAATGTCATCGGGGGGCAGAGCTTCTTCGAACCAGACGATATTGTAATCGGCCAGCATTTCTGCGGTGTTGCGTGCCCAGTTTGTGCCGTGTGGCCAGAACTGTTCGCTGCCGCCGGCATCGACCATGAGTTCAACCTTGTCTCCGACGACACTGCGAGCGGTGCTGACAAGCAGTTCATCGAAGCTGCGATCGCGTCGACCGAAGGGGCGCCAGCCCATTTTGATTGCCTGGAATCCGCGAGCGACGACGCTTTCGAGGCTGCGGGCCAGCAGGTGCGGTTCATCGAACAGAATGGAACCGTAGGGTTTGATTCGGGATCGGTAGTTGCCGCCCAGCAGTCGGGAGACGGACTGGCCGCAGGCCTTGCCCATGATATCCCAGAGTGCGATATCGATGCCGCTGATGGCATGAGTGACTGAGCCGCCGCGACCCTGCCAGAATGTCGACTGGTGCAGCATTTCGGAAACTCGTTCGGGCTCATTGGCCGGCTGGCCTTTCAGCAGTGGCCAGAGCAGTTCGACGGCGCCGGTGATCAGTTTTCCCGAGGTGAAGCAGCTGCCGAATCCCTGCAGTCCCTGATCTGTGTGTACGATGACGAGAGTGTGCAGGTTTTCCTGCGGTTCGTGACCTTGTGGCCAGCCGCCGTCTACGGTTGCACCTGTCAGCGGACACACATCGATTCCAGTGACCTTCACTGTCCTGCTCCTTGTTTCACTTGCTGTGAAAATTGCTGTTTGGGCGATTTTGCGAACGGCAGCATACGAAAAGGGGGGCGGGAATCGTAGTGTGCGAGAAAACAGGGATTGTCTGCGGGAAGGCTGGCTGACGGGTCTTGCAAAAGGTCGGCGGACAGTTGAGAGTAGGGAGCGATGTTGGGTGGGTGGGGTGGGGTGCTCAGGAACAGCAGCGAGTCATCGGTAATGAAGTTTTCACAGCCGGAGGTCTTCGATATTCCGCGGCTGCTGCGTGAATCCAGCCTGCAGCACGTTGAGTATCATCCGGTGCTTCCCAGCACGAATACTCTGGCAATCCAGCTGTTGCAGCCTTTGGTAGCGCGCAGTCCGGCATTGGTGCTGACAGCCGAGCAAACGGCGGGTCGTGGTCGCAAGGGGAACCTGTGGTGGTCATCGGCCGGTGCGCTGACGTTTTCGCTGGTGCTGCGTTCTCAGCAGCTGCCGCTGACTCCTGAAAGGCGACCGCTGGCAGCGATAGCAGCGGGGATGGCAGTGCGTGATGCGCTGTGCGGGCTGGCGCCTGAGCAGGAATTTCTGCTGAAGTGGCCCAATGACGTGCTGAGCGGTCCGCGGAAGATCTGCGGAATTCTGGCCGAGCAGCATGGAGCCGGAGATGAACAGGCGCTCGTGATCGGGATCGGGGTGAACGTCAACAATTCCCTCCTGGAAGCTCCCGAAGAGATTTCACGTCGGGCCGTTTCTTTGGCGGATCTGCTGGGACGACCGCTGGATCTGACTGAAGTGCTGCTGCAGATCCTGCTGCGACTGGACGCCAGAATTCAGCAGTTCAGCAGTCAGCCGCGGATGGCCATGTCGGACGCCAACAGGTGCAGTGTGCTGAACGGTCGTCTGGTATCGGTGCAGCAGGGCGAGCATATGTGGCAGGGCATGTGTGTGGGGATTGACGAAGACGGTCTGCTGGTGCTGCAGACTGAGCAGGGGATTGTGCGGTGTCCGACCGGCATTGTGAGTCAGTGGTAGTGGCGTGCAGAGGGTCAGCAGACGCAGCGTTGTCTGTCCAGGCTCTGTTCCTGCGGAGCCGGGGACATTGGAACGTGTGTTTGTGTCAGGGGATGGGAAGAACTGAACGAGTGCTTTGATGTGCATCTTTGAGCAGGAAGCGGATTTCGTCGCCCGTCAGACCATGCTGCCAAAAGCGACTGCCCGCGCGAGAACTCGGCTGCTGGCGTGGTGCCTGCCGGGCAACCCTGAGACTCTTGCAGTGTTCATGGCCACCGGTGCACTTTTTGTGTCGTTGTCTGCTGTTCAAAAGTGACTCTGTCCCGGTCGCATCTGCCCGACCTGCGAAGGAGAAAGGCCTTCGAAAGAGACGCTGGCAGTTGCAGTTTGCTCTGATCCAGTGGCTTTCTTTGCTGCTGAAATTGGCGGCAATCAATGTGCTGTTTCCATGGTCCAGCAAGTGTTGGGAGGGCGCTTTTATGGGGCGGTGAGACTGTGGCGTTCGTTGTGCCGAATACAAAAGTTCGCGGACCTGCCATGGTGCCGGGGGTAAACCAGAGGTCAGGCGAAGGAGCCCGTGTATTTCAGTAGAAAACGGATTCTTGACAGACTAAAGAAAATCGAGGGATGTGTGGTCGGAAAGGTTCGATTGTGCTGGTGCCACGTCGCTTCAGGTTGTGCTGCCGGCTGCGGTATTCATGGTCTCAGCGTCGTTCCCTTGTTGCGTCCACCAGTTGCCGCCACCATTCATAGAGCGGGTCTGAACGGCGAGGTACGAAGCGGCCAAATAGCTGGATGTTTCTGAGGAGTTCACCGACCTGCTGATCGCTCACATTCTCAGATGTCGCCCATGCGTGGATCATTTCGCTGGTACTGATCGTTGAAATACTCTGTTCGGCTGCGATGCGCTGAGCCTTTCTGTCATCCGTTGCGACAATCCAGCCACGTGCCTTTGCAATTGCGAGGACACTTGCCTCTCCGTCATCAAGTTGCTGAGCAAATTGAATGAACAGATCGTACTCCTGCCGTTGTTCAAGTCGGCAAATTGCAATCACACCATCGTCGACACACTGCGTCAGGTCGATCTGCTTTGGAGCTAGTTGAGGCGGAGACTCGTTGTCGTACTCTCGAATCCAGATGGCTTCACCCTGCACAAGTTCGGAGACGTGGACGCGGCCAAAATGATGCAATATCGCTGCAGGTTTGCCAGATGCGAAAAGATTGAGCAGGCAGCAGGTGTCGATGATCGGCTCGTGCATGTCGTTCTCTGATGGCAGCCTCACGCAGTCGAATCGGCTTCCTTCGAAGTTATTCTGCAAATGATGGCTGTTTCGCACCCAGCAAGGAGAAATGCGTTTCCATTTGAACGCTGTGAACTTCACCGTCGTCGGAGAGTTCCGTGGTCGTCAGATATCTTTTTACGGTTTCTCGTGCCGACAATCGGTCGCACCGCAGGAGTGAAGCCAGTTCACCTTCGCTGAGCTCGCCTTGATCGTATGCCTGCACTGCGAGGAACACGTATCTGTCAGAAAAGCGATGATCGGTAACAGGATGCTGCTGCAGGTCCAGCATTTGAACTGCTCGGCGAACCTCAGTACGTGACTCCTTGAGGCGGTCATGCGTGCCTCTGGGAATCAGCCCCAAACCTTCGAGCCGCAGTGTCATCGACTCAACAGAAACGTAGTAGAAATGGCTGAGGCGACAGAGATCTGCGATCTGAAAATCACCACTCTCGTTGACAATCTGATTGAACCGTCGCCGCAAGGAAGTCGATGGCATCAGAAATGCCAGCGAGAATGCCTCGGCAAAACGTTCGCTGGCTGGCTTTCGCCCCGGAAAGCCAAGGCAGTCGATGCCCGGCCTGAATCGATCCGTGATGAGATGCCCATACTGGTGCAGCATCGTTGCGCGGCGACGTTCTGGCGGATGCTTCCGGTTGACGAGCATGACGCCCCCCAGTTCGCTGGAGCAGGCGAACATTCCGGCAACCTTTGAGGGCAAGTCCTCGCAGGCGATTCGTAACCCGACTTCAGCTTCCAGCAGACTGCGCAAATGAATTACAGGCTGATCGCCGATACCCAGCCGCCGCCGTTCCTGATCGGCGACATCATCCGCCAGTGACGCAGGGTTTCCTCGTCCGATAGTGACCACTCCCGGGTAATTCGAGGGAAGCGACACACGGAGCATGAGCTCAAGTCGGCGGTAGTCTTCTGCGAAACGCTGAAGGGCCGCAATCCCCGCCGCAACTTCCAGGTCGTCCAGTTTCATTTGTTGGGCGACAGCTCTCAGATGCGGCTGAAGATCGGTAAGCGGCTCGCCGGGACGGACAAGATCACTGACTTTTTGACCGTAGAGCTTCGCCAGAAAGACGATCTCTTCACCTTTGGGTTGTCGAGTCCCTTTCTCGATGGCGATCAGAGTTGGGCGGCTACACCCAAGATGTGTGGCCGCATCCTCCTGAGTTACGCCCCGTGCCTTTCGAGCCTCGGTAAGGCGAAGTCCGATGAGCCTGGGATCGATGTGTTCCAGGGCGGTCATGTCAGTGCCTCTTTTATTCAAGCTGCCTTTGAG
Source organism: Planctomycetaceae bacterium (assembly GCA_046075365.1). GTDB lineage: Bacteria > Planctomycetota > Planctomycetia > Planctomycetales > Planctomycetaceae > SXXK01. The sequence continues at coordinate 995 of JBJTPZ010000134.1, read as the reverse complement.
GAACCTTCCCGAATCACGACGCCAGCCGACTGCCACCGGCGAATTGCTGATGCGACGAGAAATTCGCTTTTCTGCCCGGGCCTCGTGACGCAAACGAAGCACAGCGATTTGACATTTTTTCGATCATTGTCTATTTGTGGGTTACAATGTCAATATGAAAGGACTGGGAAAAACCTGCAGGCGTCCAGTTTCAATGGCATGAGTCGTGTCGCAAATCCCTTGTCTGCAATCTTTTACGTCATTTAGCTCGACATCGAACTCGAACCGATCGCGGATTTGGTGTATTGTCTCTGGTTCCGTGATGGTCCGCTGAAATTCAGGCTCCCGCTGCCTTTTTCCGGCTCCTTCTGTCATTGCGGCGAGTGCCAGTTTGTCGTCGATCCGGGGCTTGCAGCGTCCACCAGGACTCCCCCCGGAAAAGCAGGCACTGCCGGCAACTGGCCAAAGCCCGGGGTGCGAATTCTCTGAGGAGAAATTCGTGGACTAAGTCGCGTGGTCCGGCAGGAAATGTCTGAGTACCGTGCGTACGCTGGAAATCAGCGAATTTCAATGATCGGCGAAGTCGCATGCAGGACCAGACAGACCGGCGGACCGTGTGGCAAGGCCCGGCAACATTTTCGGGCTTACACTGCCGGGGCTGCACTGGGATGGTGAAACGATGGCAATCCGGGAATTCCGGGGCGATTTCCACCTGAGCGAGCAAAGGGAATTGAGTGTCGGGTTCGGCAGTGAATCAGCTGGAGGTTCGTTTCGACGGAGCGAAACGCGACTATCAGGGGGCTTAACACCGTTTCACAATCCCGGGGCCGGCACTGCCTGCTGGGGCGGGCTAAGCCATGATGTCCCACAGGGGTTGGGCGCCTTCGACGCCGACGAGCGAGTTTTCCAGACCACTGAAGTAATAGGTCAGTTTTTCCGGGCTGAGTCCCAGCAGGGTGAGAATGGTGGCGTGCATGTGTTTCACATGACATTCGCGGTCCACGGCACGACTGCCC
>JBJTPZ010000133.1:0-16683 GCA_046075365.1 Planctomycetaceae bacterium | reverse complement strand
GGACAACCGTTTCCCGCAAAGATTGAACCCACACAGTTCAACAATATCGGTAACACTCTTGCCAGCCCCTGGAAGTTCAAAAACTACGGTCAAAGCGGCATTCCGGTCAGCGACCTGTTTCCCGAAATTGCCCGGCATGTCGACGACATGGCCATCGTCCGTTCCATGACTTCGGGCTTCCCCGAACACACTAATGCCAATTACTTCCTGCACACCGGATCAGGGCTGCAGGGTCGTCCGTCCATGGGTGCATGGTTCGGCTACGGCCTCGGTTCAGAATGTCAGGACCTGCCCCACTTCGTGATCCTGAACGGCGGATTGATCCCACCAGGCGGGCTCGACAACTTCGGCAGCGGCTTCCTGCCCGCCAGCTTCCAGGGCTCCGTGTTCGGACTTGGTGACCCGCCAGTGTCTGATATCCGCCCGCAGGAAACGGCCAGCGGACTGCAGCGACGGAAACTGGACCTGATCAGAACACTGGATCTGGCTTCCGTCGATCGCTACGGCCACGATGATCAGGTGGAATCCGCAATCCGCAATTACGAACTGGCCGCCCGCATGCAGCTGGCAGTCCCGGAACTTATGGATCTCAGCAATGAAACCAAAGAAACTCAGGAACTCTATGGCATGTCTGACGAGTTCCCCAATACCCGCACGTTTGCCAAAGAGTGTCTGCTGGCACGGCGGCTGGTCGAGCGAGGCGTCCGCTTTATCGAACTGACCTGCCCGGCCGGTAACGGGGACCGCTGGGATCAGCACAGCAACCTTGTCGATGGACACACAAAAAATGCTCGTTCCGTTGATAAACCGATCGCTGCTTTGCTGACCGATCTCAAACAACGCGGACTGCTCAATAAAACTCTCGTTGTCTGGTCCGGAGAATTCGGCAGAACGCCGTTCGCACAAGGCAGTGACGGCCGTGATCACAACCAGTTCGGCTTTTCGCTGTGGATGGCTGGCGCCGGCATCAAAGGGGGCACCATCTACGGCGCTACCGATGAATTCGGCTACAAAGCGGTCCAGGATCGCGCCGAAATTCACGACCTGCATGCCACAATGCTGCACCTCATGGGCACCGACCACGAAAAACTTACCTATCGTTTCGGCGGACGAGACATGCGACTCACGGATGTCCACGGAACCGTGCTCCGTGAAATTCTCAGCTGAGGACTTCACACATGGCTGAATCTGAATCCGGCAGACTGGGCACTCAGGGCGAACGGGCAGCAGTGCAGTTTCTGCGTGAAAAGGGCCTGAAAATACTTGCCACAAGGCATCGCAACAGTTTCGGAGAAATCGACGTCATTGCCGAAGACGCAGATACCACGGTCTTTGTGGAAGTCAAAACAAGGTCATCCGAACATGCTGGTCAGCCATTTGAGGCCGTTGACCGCAAACGACAGAATCGCATGTCCCGCGCTGCACTGGCATGGCTCAAACAAAATCGCCGACTCGAACAACGATGTCGACTCGACGTGATCTCCATCATCTGGCCCAAAGATCAGCAGCAGCCGCAGATTACCCACTACCCCGCAGCTTTTGAGCCCGGTGGCCATGGCCAGCTGTACTGAATACCGCCCTAAAGCCCGCTCGCGACACACGTTGAGCCACATTCGCACACTCCACCCGCATCGCAGGTACCATGCCCGCAAACGCACCTTTCCCAATTCGTCCGATTGCTGATCCCGCCGACTCCCAACACTGGCAAACCGCATCGGCAAGCAAAGCGGGAAAAAACTGGCATTCGACTTCCTGCCGATCCGTGCCTATAAATTCAGTGAATAACAGCGTTGTGGTACGGTTTGTTTCACTGTGGATGCAGGTTCGGTCCTGCAGAAACAGACCCACTCTGCTGAAAAGACCGCTCCGGTCAAATCCTGGGAAAAAACCATGAAAAAGGTTCTGCTGTCGGCGATTCTGTCTGCCATTCCGTTCACTTCAGCCATCGCAGACGACTGGGGCACAGTCACTGGACAGGTGCTGGTATCCGGTAATGTTCCGGCCGCTGAACTTCTGCACAAACAAAATGCTGATATTAAGGATAAGGAAGTCTGCGCTGCCGCTGACACCTACAAGGATGACCTTGTCATCAACGCTTCCAACAAGGGACTGGCGAATGTTTTCGTCTACCTGTCAAAGGCTCCGAAGACTATCCACCCGGATCTGAAAACTGCTGAGCCGGCAACAGTTGTGTTCGACCAGAAGAACTGTGTTTTCGTTCCGCACGCTCTGATCGCTCGAACCGGCCAGACTGTCGAAGTCATTTCCGGTGATGCAGTCGCTCACAACACACACACCTACCCGCTGAAGAACGCCGGCACCAACGTGCTGATTGCTCCCACCACCGCCAAAGGCAGCGGTCAGAAAATCGCCATCAAGGCCGCTGAAATTCTGCCGTTCAAGGTCGCATGCGACTTTCACCCGTGGATGACTGCCTACTGGCTCGCTGTCGATCATCCTTACGCAGCAGTAACTGATGCAGATGGCAAATTCACCATCCCGAATCTGCCGGCCGGCGATCATGAATTCCGTATCTGGCACGAGAAAGTCGGTTACATCAACCGCAAGTACACCGTGAAAGTGAAAGCCGGCGACAACCCCCAGAAACCCGTTGAAGTCAGTGGTGATGCGCTGAAGAAGGGATCACTCAAATAAGTCCAGGGAAGTGTTCAGCCAAATTGCTGAAAGAGCCCGCGACACGTCGCGGGCTCTTTCCTTTCAATCGTCTCCAATGCAGCCCTGCAACCGTTGTAACACCGCTGCCGGCGTCATCCCGGCCAGCAACAGATCCTTCTGCCGACTCGTCTGACCCCGCAGCAGCGTGATCTTCGATACTGGCAACTGCAACTGATCAGCCAGCAGCCTCCGCACAGCCTCAGTCGCACGGCCCTTTTCCGGTGGCTCCGACACAGCAACCCGAATGCGATCTCCATGCAGCCCGCAAATGGAACACCTGCGCGCTCCCGGCTGAACATGCAGCCTGACAACTGTGCCCTGCGCATGCTCCGAAACAGCCCTGCTGAGGTCGTCGCCTTCTGAACTCATCAGTTTAGTCGCCGTCAGGCAGCCTTTCGCAGTCGCCCAACAAGCCTCTCAAAGTCATCGTTTCCCCGGAAGTGAATCACAATCTGGCCGATGTCGTTCTTCTTCAGCCGGATTTCAATCTTTGCTCCCAGCACATCGCGCAATGCCGTCTGCAGCGAAAGCACATGATTCGAGAGCTCGGGCGGCACGACTGCTGCGGGCTCATCAGCAGCAACACTCTCTGCTGCTGCTTCCGGCTGGCTGAGCAGCTCGCGCACAAGCTCCTCCACACGACGCACGGACAACTGTTCCTTCTCAATCTGCTCAGCTACCAGCACCTGCTGAACTGCAGACAGCGGCAGAATCGCGCGAGCATGACCGGCACTCAGCCGATCCGATCGAACCAGCTGCTGCACCGGCTCAGGCAGCTCCAAAAGACGCATGATATTGCTGACATTGGCACGACTCATACTCAGCTGACGAGCCAGATCCTCGATCGTTCCGCCAAATCGATCCAGATACTCACGAAAGGCCAGTGCCTTCTCCAGCACATTCAGATCTTCACGCTTCAGATTCTCCTCCAAAGCCGCCTCTGAAGCCTGCCGATCAGAAAACTGAATCACGCGACACGGAACACGCTCCAGACCGATCTGCTGAGCTGCTCTCCAGCGCCGCTCACCGGCAATCAGCTGAAAACCCGGTTCACCATTCTCTCGCTTCCTCACAATCAGGGGCTGCAGCATTCCATGACGCCGAATACTGTCGGCCAGCTCATCAATCGCTGCCTGATCAAAATCACGTCGTGGCTGCGAAGGGCTGCGTTCGATCTGATCCAGAGCAATGTCGTCTGCCCCCGGTGCCGGAGCCGCCGAGGGCTGATGCATTGGGATGACACCAGGCCCTTCCTGACCTTCGGATTCACCATTGCCACCCAGCAGGGCACTTAACCCTCGACCCAGACGTCGACGAACTTGAGAAGAACCAACATTGCTCTCAAACGAATGCGCTTCCATGACGTACTTCCCTGACTCAGCCGACTGCCAGTTTCAAACAACATCCGGCACCCTGAGATGCCTGCAACAGTTTAACCAACCCGTACAGCCGATGGTCTTGATCCTGTGGCTGGAATCGATACAGTCGCATCGCGAAGCACCCCTCGCTCCGCGTCAAACGGCAAAATCAGCCGCAAATGCAGAATTACAGCCACCAGAATCGGCAGATTCTGCCGTTCACACTGATCACATGCACTCTCAGCAACTCACCCGCACAAACTGACCACGGAGCCCCGCCACATGAGTAAACTCGCCGCCTGCTTCCTGCTGCTCCTGCTCACCAGCATCCCGGACAGACTCAATGCCGATGACTGGCGCACAATCCGTCCGGATGTCATCTACAGCCACAAAGCCGGGATGGCACTGACCTATGATGTGGTCCGCCCCACCCGCAACCCCAACGGGGCAGCCGTACTGTTTATGGTCAGCGGCGGCTGGGTTTCCATCTGGGCACCACCAGAAACCGTCGTTCGAACCGAACAGCGCAACCTGAACCTGTTCGAAAAAATCGTAGATCGTGGCTACACGCTGTTCCTCGTTCGCCACGGAAGCAGCCCATGGTTCAAAGTCCCGGAAGCCGTCGCTGACGTCCGACTGGCAATTCGACACATCCGCAAAAATGCTGCCGAATACCAAATTGACCCGGAACGCATCGGTGTTTGCGGGGGCAGTGCCGGTGGACACCTCGCACTCGCACTTGGAACCATGGGCGATGATGGTGACCCCGATGCTGCCGTGGAACTGGAAAAGACGTCCAGCCGAGTCCAGGCGGTCGTGGCGTGGTTCCCACCCACGGACCTGCGAGTCTACGTCAACCATGAAACTCTCAGCAAATCATTCCCGGCACTCGTGTTCCCCGACGATCAGGCACCGGATGCTTCCCCCCTGCTCTCCGTTTCCCGCCGCACACCGCCGACACTGCTTGTGCACGGCGACAAAGATGAACTTGTCCCGCTGTTCCACAGCGAAAAATTTCACGAAGCGATGCAAAAAGTTTCAGCAAAGTGCGAACTGATCGTCATGAAGGGAGCTGCACACGGTTTCCCCGGAGATCAGGGACAACAGGCAGAAAAAGCACTCGTCGACTGGTTCGACACCCACCTGCCAACACCTGCACCGCAGAAAAACACTCCCTGAACTACGACGCCAGACTGGAAATCTGTCGCTCCAAATGCTCAATCAACTCAGACATCGACCTGCACGATGTCAATGTTGGCAGCGCGGGAGCATCGTTGGAGTCAATCAGTCCCGCCACCCGCTTCTCAGCCGCGACAACCGTACTGTGGTCCCGGCCCCCAAACCACGCACCAATCTCACGGTAGGCAGACTTCGTCAGCTTCCGCGATAAAAACATCGCAATTGCACGCGGCACAGCCAAAGCTTTACGGCGGGATGCTGAACGCAGATCCGTTGCCAATACGCCAAAAGCATCGCACACCGCCTTCTCAACATCACCGATGCGAATCAGCCGGCGACACTCCTCCTGCAGCCCGCCAAGCATTTCACGAACCGAGCTCTCAGTCACCCGACGACCGGTCAGCTGCGAGAATGTCTGCAGCTGATTCACTGCCCCCTGCAGCTCACGCACACCCCGACCGCCACGACGCACCAGCAAATCCACCACGCCCGCTGAAAAAGACACTGAACTTCCCACCAGCAGCGACTGCACCAGCCGACGACGAGTTTCCTCGTCCGGATCCTCCATGCGACACACCAGACCACTCAGAAATCGCGTGGTCAGCTCCTCGCGATGCTTCGTCAGCATCTTCGGATGCCGATCCGAAGAAATCACAACCTGACCTCCATGCTCTATCACCTGCACCACAGTATGCAGAAACTCCTCCTGTGTGGCTCGCTTGTTGTCCAGAAACTCAATGTTGTCCACGATCAATACATCAACATTGCGAAACTTCTGCCGGAATGATGCCACCGTACGGCCCGCAAGTGCCGCGGTAAAATAATTGGTAAAGGCCTCGCTGGTCAGATACATGGTCCGCAACTTCGGATGATCAGCCCGCATCTGAGAATAAATCGCCTCAAGCAGATGCGTCTTGCCAGTCCCCGTCGAACCATAAATAAAGAGCGGATTGAATTTCTGACCCGGGTTCAAACAGATCTGCCGCCCCGCAAGCACAGCCAGACTGTTGCACTCGCCAGCCACAAATGACGAAAAATCCCGGAAACGACGCCGGCCAGCTGTGTCAGATGATACGGATTCAGCCTGCGCCCCCACCCGCCGAATCGCCACTCCAGCCTCAGCAACTGCCAGCACAGCAGGCTGGTCCACAGATGCCCTGGACGATACGCCACGGTCAGCACTTCGCGCAACAGGACCCGCAGTAACACCCGCCACCTCGTCCGGAACTGCAACCGGGACCGCAACCGCCGACAAAGCAGCGTCCACCTCAAAATGACAGACTCCGGAAGGCCCCAGCAACCGCTGAGCAGCCACGGACAATTCCGTCCTGAATCGCTTCAGCATCCAGTTCAAAATGAACGGATTCGCGACACAGATCACCAGGCGGTCGCCATTCACCTGCAGACGACAACTACGGCAAAACCAGTGCTGGTAATTTTGCTCGCCGACAGCATTGCGAACTGCTTCGGACAAGGCAGGCGGTGCACACGCCAGTGCACTTGATGCAGACGCACTGATCCGACTGGCCGATTTTGCAACTTTCGACGGGCGCACAACTGCACCGTCTGACGCAGCGCGGTCAGACACAGCGGCTATATCAGACGGATTTGCAATGCGGGATTTGCGACGAGATCGAACGGTGTCGTCGTGACGTACGGGCTGCGTCATGCGCCCCCTCCATTAAACCGGCGCGCACCCTGCCACACCTGCAACAATGAACAGATTCCACGCAGACAGGAATCCGTCACCGTGCAGAAGAGCCGACGAAGGGATCGTCTTCAGGCACTGACCGGGGAACTGACAGGATAGGTGCCGAACGCAGCCGCAGATGCCACGCTCGACATGCTCACTCAACGTCGCCGATGTTACCCTTTGACAACCGAGTGTCAAATGACTGTCAGTGATTTCTGCACCACGCCCAACTGAGCTTTTCGCAAAGCTTTGCCTGCATAAGAGATGAGCAGGTTTTGGACTGTTTTTGGAGCTTTCTGAAAAAGTTTTGCTCGCTGCAGTTGACAGAGCATCCCGAGCAGAAACGTCACTCGGAAACACTCGCCGTCGCCCTCAGCACTTCAACAAATGTGTCATAAAAACCACTCCCGCCACCCCAGTCTGTGGGTTCTTCCGGAGTCAGATTGTTGACATGCCGCGACACGCCCAACGCATCCTGCAACCCCCCAAATGGCATCCAGACCACACCCCGCTGCACAGACCTCGAACTGCGGCAGACGGCCACAATCTCACCCAAAGAACTGCAGACCCGCACATACTCGCCATCACACAACCCCCGTGATTCCAGGTCATCACGGTGCATCTCAATCTGCAAAACACCTTCTCGCCTGCGATGCGGCTCCTGATGCGAATAACCCGTGTTCAGGAAATGCAGCGTCTTTCCCGAAATCAACTGCAGCGTGCCCGGTGCACCCCGGCGAATCTCACCCGCAGACGGCAACGGATCCAGCCCAACACTCTGCAGCTTCCCCGACCACAGCTCCGCACGACCGCTGGAAGTCGGAAATCCTCCTGCTGCGAACGGTCGCCAGTCCTCCTCATGATTCAAATGCAGCCAGCCACACTGCCGCAAACGATCAAATGTGATCCCCCGCATCATCGGATGGTCCGTTTGTAACGCCGTACGCAGCAACTCCTCGTCACTCTCGTACAAACACGGTTCATCACGGTTCAGCGATCGAGCCAGTCGACGGAAAAGCTCCGTATTCGCAACGCTTTCCCCCGACGGTTCAATTGCCGGCTGATTCAGCGACACGTAGTGATGCCCCCACGATGGCACCAGATCCAGATGCTCAAGCTGACTTGTCGCCGGCAGTACCAGATCCGCAAATTTCGCAGTCTCTGTAACAAACAAATCGTGCACAACAGTAAACAAATCTTCCCGCTCAAGACCAGCCCTCACAAGCTGCTGATTCGGCAGACTGACCGCAGGATTACTATTGTAAACCAGCAGCGAACGAATCTGCGGCGACAGAGCTGTACTGCACAAATCACGCCCCAGATCACGCATATTCAGAGACCTGGCAAGCCGCTGACTCAACCACGGCTGCAACAAACCCTCCATATTCAGCATCGAATACTGAAATGCTCCCGTCGAACGAGCCAGCCCGCCACCTCGGTGTCGCCACGCCCCAGTCAATACCGGCAAACAGGCAAGTACCCTGAACATCATCGCTCCATTCCGATGATGCTCAAGCCCAATCAGAGGCCTCAGCAGCGAAGGCCCAACGCCCGAATACTCCAAAGCAAACTTCTCGATGTCCGCAGCACTGACCCCCGTCATCTCAGTCACAGATTCCGGCGCATACTGCGACACCCGCTCGGACACCTGCTCAAAACCCGTTGCAAACCGCGAGACGTAGTCGTGATCAACTCGACCCTCGCGAATAATCACATGCATCATCGCCAGCGCCAGCGCCGTATCAGACCCCGGACGCACCGCAATATGCCAGTCAGCTGCCGCAGCAGTCCTCGTCCGAATCGGATCAACAACAACGATCTTCGCGCCACGCCGCCTGGCTTCCTCAATGACCGGCCACAGATGCAGGTTCGTCACCATCGTGTTCGTTCCCCAAAGCACGATGTACCTGCTATGAACCAAATCTTCCGGGTTGACCCCAACCCCGCTGCCCTGCGTGGCACAAAGCCCCTCATGAGCCACCGCACCACAGATATTCCGCTCCAGACGACTGACCCCCAGCAGAGAAAACAGCCGCTGATCCAGGGAGGAATGCTGGATCAATCCCTGATTGCCCGCAGAACTAAAGGGCAAAATTGATTCAGCACCATACTCAGAAATGTCCCGCCCCCAGCGTGCGGAAATCTCCTGCAACGCCGACTCCCAGCTGATCCGCTGAAACTGGCCCGAACCCTTTGGTCCACAGCGACGCAACGGATACAACAGCCGGTCCGGATGATAGACACGCTCGAGATAGTGATTCACCTTCGCACACAAAACACCGCGAGTAAACGGGTGGTCCGGATCACCATACAGCCGCACAGCCACCCCATCCTGTGTTTCGGCAATCCAGGCACAGGTGTCCGGACAGTCGTGCCCACAGGCTCCCCGAACAATCTGCAGCAGTCCTGAATTCGACATCAGAGCCTCCCATGATCACTGCAGCTGCCAAACAATCGTCAGCACACCCACAGTGCCACAATACCAGGCAAACCAGTGCAAACGATCGGCAGCCAGCAGCCGAATCAACGACCGCAAACTGAAAACGCCCACCACATAACTAACCGCCATTCCCGCAACCATCGGCAGAAATTCCGGAGCTGTACTTTCACCATGCTTCAGCAGATCGAGCAGCTCCAGCAAAGATGCGCCGCCAATCGCTGGCACAGCCAGAAAGAATGAAAACTTCGCAGCATCCTGCGGTCGCAGACCACACATCAGTCCCGCCCCTACCGTACTGCCGGCTCGCGAAATCCCAGGCAAAATCGCCACCGCCTGAAACAGTCCGATGGTCAAAGCTGACCCCATCGACAATTCAGACAAATTGCGATTCACACCCTGCAGCCTCTTCGCTGTCAGCAATACCCCGGCCGTTACCAGCAGACAAAAACCCGCCGCCAAAGCATTCTGAAACAATGCATCCAGCTGATCCTTGAACAACAGACCAGCCACACCCGCAGGAACTGACGAAATCACAATCAGCAGCAACACTCGCACCTGCCTCAGCAATCCCAGCAGGTCACGGAAATAAATCGTCGCAATCGAAAGCAGCGTTCCGAAATGCAATGCCACATTCATCGTCATACCCTGCAGCCATTCGGGCAGTCCACGACCGGAAAGACTGGTCAGCAGCTCACCAACAATCACCAGATGACCCGATGAGCTGATCGGCAGAAATTCCGCAACACCCTGCACTGCCCCCAGTATCACCGCATAAATCAGATTCATCGTTCTTCCTGACGGAACAACTCCCGATGCCCCCGCTCACAGCTCACCGCTGCAAACAGACCACACTCGGAACCGCTGCTCGAAAATTGCACCAGCCGATCTTCATCGCCCGGGAAAATCCTGGAAAATACACATCCACCTGACCACCTGCGGCCAGATCGGCGATCCCCGTCCCGCAGGGATCGCACGATTTCCCCAAAATTACAGAATCCACACCAATCGCCCCAGCCACGATTGCAGCAATCGAATCACTCGTTGCATCCCACGATGCCGGAATCCGAGCAGCCACCGAACGCCCCCCACTCAGCAACCACCTGGCCGGGTCCAGAACCAAAGGACGACCCTCCGGCCAGAGACCCGGACTCTGCTCCAGTCCATCAGATGCACACAGCCCGGACACCGTCCTCATCAGCAGACCCGCATTGAAACTCATGGCCTGAATTGCCATCCAGTGCGACTGATCAGACCGCAGACCACAACACGCATCCAGCCGACGCACCGTGTCAGCCGCAGCACCGCCACCCGTCACAATCAGCACGCGACGCCCATGACAAAATGCCCGCAGAAGATTGCCGAGATTCCAAATATCCAGCAGACTGCCCCCCAGTTTCAGGACCGTCGGCTGTGGGCTGTCCCATTCATGAAATTCCACCACCCCAGCCGCCCCCAAAACCTGCTGATTCACATGAACGAAAGTCCCATCCGCACCTGTTATACTGCCCGTCACCTGCCTCGGACAAACTCAAATCCCTCGAATCCACCACAGGACTGCCATTCGTGGAACATCTGAACGTCAATCAAAGAGCCTGGAACAGCCTCGCAGACTCCGGCAGCCTGTTCGCTCGGACCGCCACCGATGAAGAATGCCAGAATCCCCTCAAAACACTGGATGGACGCGGCTGGCTGCCCGAAAACGTGGCGGGCCTGCGAGTTCTGTGCCTGGCAGCAGGAGGTGGCTGGCAGTCCATCCTGTATGCCGCCGCCGGAGCAATCGTCACGGTCGTCGACCTCAGTGATTCCATGCTGGAACTGGATCAGCGGGAAAGCAGTCGCCGCGGCTATCAGGTGCAAACCATCCAGACCTCGATGGAAGACCTGTCCATGCTCGCAGACCAGTCTTTCGACATCGTGCACCAGCCCGTCAGCACCTGCTACATCCCCGATCTCCAGCCGGTTTACCGGGAAATCAGCCGAATCCTGAAGGACCAGGGACTGTATATCTCACAGCACAAACAGCCCATCAGCCTGCAAATCAGTCACCGCAATGAACGTCAGCAGTTCGTGATCGGACTGGAATACTACCACCAGGGACCACTGCCCGCAGTCAACGACAAATCCTACCGAGAAGATGGCACCACCGAATATCTGCACCGCCTGGAAGATCTGGTCGGAGGACTCTGCTCACACGGATTTGCCATTGAAGATCTGCGCGAACCGCGGCGAGCAGACTACACTGTGGACGTGGCCCACTTCGGATACCGCGGACGATTCATTCCGCCATACCTCCGTATCAAGGCACGCCGAAAAGCTCGCTCCGCCGACGAACACACCGCAACCGTCACGCCCGCCGGACTCTGGTTGCCTCGCTGAATTCCGCAAAGACCATCAGAAACCGCCCTGCCCTCCGCCATTGCTCTGACCTGAATTCCGGATGTTTCGAAACCGAGCATAATCCTGCTCTGCTTCCATCGAATTCAAACCATTCCCATACGGCTGCGAAACAAAGGTCCGCCGCTCGGCATCGGAATTCCCCAGGTCCGTCAATACCCGCACCACAACCTCACGGCGAATCTGATCCAGTTCAGGGTCCGCATTATTCATACCCCGCTGCACCAGCACCGGAAATGGTGCGGATGGCATCCGCGCCGCAATCTCCGCAATGTGGTCACGACCGTAGGGAGTCAGCTCAGATGAATTATCCACAAACTCATTGCGGTAAATCACAAAGTCCGCCGACTCGCCATTCGTCTCCATCACATGCCAGTGGGAACGCACGATCGAACCCAGTGGCATCACATCAGGAATCGGATAACGGCTGGGTGGATAATAGTTTCGGCTCCACGGCCACCAGCTGTTGCTCTGCCCGGACGCGCGACACGGATCACAGGAACCTGTGTTGCACATCGGCTGACCGTACATGTCACACTCAGAACTGACGTAACAGTCCTTCGTCGACGTGCAGCCAGCAGCAAATATGCTGCTGAACGCCAATGCGGCGATCTCACGAAGAGGAAGTTGTCGATTAGCCATGAGCCGTCCTTCCAGACATCAACGATTTGCATTCCAGCCGGCAGGTCGTACCGAAGTACCCGCAGCCGGACGTGTCTCACGATTTCGCTGCAAGGCACCCCTCAAGCCAGCAAACCCCGAAGGTCGCACCGTCGGCGAAACAGTCCGATCACGACGCGTCTGAGTCGAGATGGAATCCGGAGTCGGCATAGGAGCATCCTGAGGAATATTCTGCTGCTGATCCACACCCGGCTCGGGTACCGTCAGATCCTGAGGCAGATTCGATCCCGGCACAGGAGGCTGACCACCAAACTGTCCCGGCCCCATGCCACCCGGCCCCATGCCACCCGGCATGCCATTCATACCCGGCTGCACCGGCACGTTCATCTGCATCCCAGGCACACCGCCAGCACCAGGCATCATCCCCGGCATCATATACCCACCCGACATTCCCGACGGGTCTCCAGGCATCATCTCGCCAGGCATCATCATGGGCTGTGCCGGCATGCCGGACATCCCTGGATCCATCATCAGCGGCTGACCAGGCTGGCCCCACGCCCCATAAGCAGCTCCCATCTGCGGATTACCAAACCCGCCCGAATAACCACCCGGGTAGCCGCCAAACGCAGCCGCTGGCTGAGGCCCGGCCATTGGAGCAGGTGCTTCAAGGCTGTAACCCTGCGGAATTCCCCGCATTGAACCGCTGCCATAAGGTGCCAGCTGATAGACATTATGGTCAGGTGCACCCTCTGTCTGGCCACGACACCAAAGATCCTCATCCGTCGGCATCGTCACGTTGAAACCCGGCATCGGCGGAACATCATCAGCATCATAAGGACGCACAATTTCCGGCGATACCAGCACCAGCAGCTCAGTCTCAATCTGCGAAGCCTTCTTCGACTGGAATACTCGAGGCCCCAGCCAGGGAATGTCGCCCAGCAGCGGAATGTGACTGACTTCCGTCAGAGTCTGATTCGAAATCAAACCGCCAATCGCAAACGTCTGACCCTCTCGCAGCTCCACCGTCGTCTGAACCCGCTTCACATTCGTACCAGGAATACCGTTGACAGTATTCTCAGCCGTCACCTGGCTAAATTCCGGAACAACCTGCATTCGAATCAGGTCGCGATCAATGACGGTCGGAGTCACCACAAGGCTGGTACCAAAGCCACGGAAGCTGGTTGCCTGACCACCGCCCAGTCCAATAATCGTGGGAACGGCAAACTCACCACCAGCCAGAATACTGGCACCGGTACCGCTCAGAACCGTAAGCCTCGGCTCTGCCAGCAGCTTGATCGTACCGTTTGATTTCAGCCACTTGATGAAAATGCTGATCTCACCGTTCTCAAAGATACCACTCAGAGTGGTCCCTGAGCCGGCTCCCAAAGTCGAGCCCACACTGTTGCGACCACTGCCGAACAGCACACGCCAGTCCACACCCGCGTTTTTCAGTTCCGAACGGTTAATCTCAGCAACCATTACCCGCAGCGAAATATTGTACTCGCCAGGAACCACAAGCTCGTTGATCACAATGTCACGAAAACCACGATTCTGACCATTCGCACCACCCCCGGCACCAGCACCCGTCAGACCAACGCCGCCAAGGCCGGTCAGGCCACCCACCATGTCCTGGTCATTCTGTGCAGCACTCCGCAGGGACCGAATCACTTCAGTTCGCACCACCTGCAGAATGTTCTGAGCCTCTTCGCTGTCATAGGCCGTCCCACGCACAATAACCTGTGCACCAATCGGAATCAGAGCCACTGAAGAATTCGGATACAGAATTCGAATGCGACGCTCAAGCTTGCCAAAATCAATCGACCGCTGCTCTTCCAGACTGGCATCCCGAATCACGGTGATTTCATACAGCGTAGGAGTCGTCTCGTCTTCAAACCACAAAGTCAGGTCCGTACGACCCAGCGACAGCGCCAAAATACTGATTTCGTTCTCAGAGTATTGAACGTAATTCGCAACTTCCACATCACTGACCGCAATCCGACGAACTCGCTTGTTCGTGATGATCAGCCGACTGTGATGACGCTCGATCTCAAGATGGTACTCGGGCTTCAGCAGCTGGTTAAAATTTGGGCTCAGAGCAGCGTCAACACGGCCAGAAACCTCGGGAACCTCAAGACGCAAAGGTCCCCCGGCAGGCGGCTGAAAAGCGAAAGCCGGCGCAGACTGCCACTGCAGTGCCAGCAGAAAAGCCGCAGACAGGATGGCCTGCAGGCCATTCCTGAAGCTCCCCGAGGACAAATGTCCCGGAAAGTGCGGACCGTACCAATTGACTGACATTCGTGATGCTCCTTCCGTGTCGCACCCACCCGCCATCGCTGGCAGTTCATCAGCTCTCTCTCCACGTCGGCAAACCCTCAGTCACATCCATGAACTGAAAGGCCACCTGCAGTCAGACCGGAGAAAACAGCCGACAGGGCCGTGGGAGTATCGACTTGTCAGTGTCCGAACATGCAGGTATACCCGCGGACTTCGAATGCGAATTCCGACAGTCATGCCGGTCTGGCAAAATGCGCAAAAAAAACCGGCAGCCGGAAATTTCCACCCAGAAAACTTCCCGCCACCGGCATTCTGGCTGCTGCGGCAGTTACTGCCGCAGACAGGTATCTCACCACACAATATTCACATGCGGAACCGCCGGGCCCGGATGATTCCAGGGATAACGATAAGAATAGTTAGGATAACGGTAATGAACCCCTCCGTCGGTCATCGAGCCGGGCCATGCCGGAACCGCCGGCAGTGATGACACCCCCCCGTGCAGCACAACAGAATCCGTAAACCAGCCGCCACCGGACCAGACATGTCCAGGAGACACCAGCTGCATCCCACCCGCACAAGGACAGCCTGGCATCAGAACCGGCATCGGGATCGCCGCCGGAAGAACCGCAGCGTGGGCAAATGGCAGCAATGGAGCCGGTCTGCGGCAGCCGCAGTCACCGGCAGTGACCTGCTGAGCCTGTGATGCGATGACCACGGCGATCATCGCTGCCAGACGAACAGCCGGCAAAACACTGAAACCCTTCATCAGCAACCTCCCTACACACCATTGAAAGTTACAGTCCCGCGCGCAGCGACGCCCCCTTCTCCTTACCACGCATTTCTGACTTCGCCGGAAAATTCCCCGCGGATTTCAGAAATCCGACCGAAATCCCCCCGTTAAAGTTTGACGATCAGACAGTTCTCGAAAGCTGTTCACAAAAAAACAGCTGCCACTCCGCCGATTTTCTCAGGATCCCGCGATCAGACAACAATCAACACCCGATCAACCGATCGTGCCGCGGCAGAAGCAACTGCTGACGCTGTGCCTAAATGAGTGGCCGCGGCGACTGGGAGGGATTCCATGGTCAGAAACTGCTGTCTGACATTTGCTCTGCTGCTCCTGGCATCTGCTGATGCCTCTGCACAAATGATGTACGCTGATCCTGGTATGTGGTCCGGCGGATCCAGTGCCGGCGTTGACCTGTATCCGTACGATCAGCAGGACACCTGGATCCACGGCCACTTCCAGAGATATCCGTCCTACGGTGGCTACGCCAGCTTTCGTCCCTATAACTACAAGCACGTCGCAGCCCAGTCGCAAATCGCCGGTGGCTGGGGCGCTCCTCTGGGAATGCCCTACTCACAGCAGTTCTGGAACCGCTACCGCGGAAACTACCTCGAAGGCCAGCCGCATATCCGCTCTCAGAATGCGCCACTGACTATTCCTCGAACCGGTGATGCTGCTGCCGCCCGACCAGTTCAGCCCATCACCTGGACGAAATCGCCCGGCTCTGCAACAGCCCGCTCTGACGGCAACCGTAACGTGCCAACCACACCGATGACTCAGCGCAACCGCAGATAACTATGGAACAAACTCCGCTCTGTGAATGGCACCGCCGCAATCATGGACGGATGGTGGAGTTCGCCGGATGGGAAATGCCCGTCCAGTATTCCTCCATCGTTGATGAACACCTTGCTGTGCGCTCCGCTGCCGGACTCTTTGATATCTCGCACATGGGGCGACTTAAGTTTGCCGGGGCAGAAGCAGGTGACTTCCTGAATCGCGTCGTTACCATTGACGTCAGCCGCATGAAGCCCGGTCAGGTCCGCTACGCCCTCGTCTGCAATCACGCCGGCGGAATACTTGATGATATCCTCGTCTATCGCCTCGACAGCCACTGGGAACTGGTCGTCAATGCGTCAAACCGACTGAAACTGCTGGAGTGGTTTGAGCACACGGCCGGCTACGCTGCCCTCCAGCTGACGGATCTCACAACACACACAGCCATGCTGGCTGTCCAGGGCCCACGGTCAGCCGAAATCATGCA
>JBJTPZ010000132.1:0-11890 GCA_046075365.1 Planctomycetaceae bacterium | reverse complement strand
AGCAGATAGCGTTGAGCCTGATATGACTACCGGAAATCCATTTGGTGCAGAAGCCACTCTGAACACATCTGCAGGCAGTGTCCGGTACTATCGTCTGCGAAAGCTGGTGGAAGACGGTATTGGTGACATTGAAACGCTGCCCTTTTCCATCCGGGTCTTGCTGGAAGCCTGTCTGCGAAATGTGGACAACTTCGTGGTGACGGCTGACGACGTCAACAATCTGGCGAACTGGAATGCAGCGAAGCCGGCGGAAATTGAAGTGCCGTTCAAGCCGGGCCGAGTTGTGCTGCAGGACTTTACCGGTGTTCCGGCGATTGTTGACCTGGCTGCTTTGCGCAGTGCGATGGTGCGGATGGGTGGCGACCCGAAGAAGATCAATCCGCTGGTGCCCTGCGATCTGGTGATTGACCACAGTGTGCAGGTGGATGAATTTGCCAGCCGGTTTGCTTTGCAGCGCAATCTGGAAATTGAGTTTGAGCGAAACATTGAACGTTATCAGTTCCTGCGCTGGGGCCAGAAGGCTTTCAACAACTTCCGCGTGATTCCGCCGGCCACGGGTATTGTGCATCAGGTGAACCTGGAATATCTGGCAGACGTCGTGATGACAACCAACGGCGTTGTTTATCCGGACAGCCTGGTGGGCACAGACAGTCATACCACGATGATCAATGGTCTGGGCGTGGTGGGCTGGGGTGTGGGCGGGATCGAAGCTGAAGCAGTGATGCTGGGCCAGCCCATCTACATGCTGACTCCTGAGGTGGTGGGATTCCGTCTGACCGGTCAGCTGCCGGAAGGCTCAACTGCCACTGACCTCGTGCTCACAGTGACTCAAATGCTGCGTGCTCACAAGGTCGTGGGCAAGTTTGTGGAATTCTACGGTCCGGGTCTTGACGGGCTCAGCCTGGCCGACCGGGCGACGCTGGCAAACATGGCTCCTGAGTATGGTGCCACGATTGGTTTCTTCCCTGTGGACGCCGAGACGCTGCGTTATCTGGAGCGTACAGGTCGACCAAAGCAGCTGGTGGATCTGGTTGAGCGTTATTACAAAGAGCAGGGCTTGTTCCGCACGGCGAATTCACCTGAGCCTCGTTTCACCAGCACATTGCAGCTGGATCTGGCAGATGTGGTACCATCGATGGCTGGTCCGCGTCGGCCGCAGGATCGAATTCTGCTGAAGAACATGCTGCCGGAGTGGAAGAAGTCGCTGCCAGGTTTTGGCCGCACGGGAGCATCACCGTCGGTTGCAGTAGAGGGCATGGAACAGCCGGCTCAGATTACCGACGGAGCCGTTGTGATTGCGGCGATTACCAGCTGCACCAACACCAGCAATCCCAGCGTGATGATCGGTGCGGGTCTGTTGGCAAAGAACGCGGTGGCTCGCGGGCTGAAGCGAGCTCCATGGGTCAAATCCAGTCTGGCACCGGGAAGTCGCGTCGTGACCGAGTACCTGCGGAAGGCCGGTCTGGATACAGCCCTGGATGCTCTTGGGTTCCAGACTGTTGGTTATGGCTGTACAACCTGCATTGGCAACAGCGGCCCGCTGCCTGAGCCGGTGGCGACGGCTGTTACCAGCGGTGATCTGGTGGCTGCGGCGGTGCTTTCGGGGAACCGTAACTTTGAAGGTCGCGTGAATCCGCTGGTGAAGGCCAACTATCTGGCCAGTCCGCCGCTGGTGGTGGCCTATGCGATTGCCGGTACTGTGGACATCGACCTCAGTACTCAGCCACTGGGCAAGGATCCTCAGGGTCAGGATGTGTATCTCAAGGACATCTGGCCGTCTCAGAAGGCAGTCGCTGACGCAGTGGCGTCATCGATGGGTCCTGAGATGTTCGTTGAGCAGTACGGGCAGGCCAGCGCAGGACCTCCGGAGTGGCAGAAAATTTCCGGCAGCGAGGGCGACCTGTATCAATGGGATCTGACCAGCACGTACGTCCAGGAGCCTCCGTTCTTCGTCGACATGCCGGCCGAGCCTGCTCCGATTCAGGCCATCGAGGGTGCTCGCTGTCTGGTCAGCGTTGGCGATTCGACAACCACCGACCACATCAGCCCGGCCGGTTCGATCAAGGCCAACAGTCCGGCTGGTCGATACCTGCAGGCCGAGGGTGTGAAGCCGGAAGATTTCAATCAGTATGGTGCGCGTCGCGGCAATGACCGTGTCATGACTCGCGGCACTTTCGCCAATATTCGTCTGAAGAACCTGATGGTTCCGGGGACGGAAGGCGGCATAACGGTGCACTATCCCAGCGGCGAGCAGACATCGATTTACGAAGCGGCCATGAAGTACCGTGACCAGGGAACTCCGCTGGTCGTGCTGGCGGGTGCCGAATACGGTACCGGATCCAGCCGTGACTGGGCGGCCAAGGGTACGTATCTGCTGGGAGTGCGAGCGGTGATAGCGACCAGTTTTGAGCGAATTCATCGTTCGAATCTGGTCGGCATGGGAGTGTTGCCGCTGCAGTTCCGTGAGGGCGAAAGCCGGGAGTCGCTGGGTCTGGACGGGACTGAAATCTTTGATATCAGCCTGGACGACAAACTGGTGCCGCGTCAGGCCGTCGAAGTCATGGCTCGCAGGCCCGACGGGGAAGTGGTCCATTTTGTGACGACCTGCCGCATTGATACTCCGGTAGAAGTTGTCTACTACCGCAACGGCGGCATTTTGCACACGGTACTGCGACAGCTGGCACGATCCTGACAGCCGGGACGAACGATCGATTGTGCGGTGCGACTGCACGATCGAGATGCCGAAATGGCGTGTTTTTGAGGGGCAGATCTCGGGCTGGAAAGCCCGAGCTGCGCGTTTGTCAGCTCCGCCAAAAAAGCCGGCGGCAGATTTTCTGCCGCCCCTCTGGAAAGCTCAGGCGACGCGCCGGTTTCGGCTGCAGAAAAACCCCTGATTTAGCAGGCTTCTGCGGAAAACAGTACCTGGACAAACGTGCCGGTGGCAGCCGCTGCAACAGCAGGCGGAATCACACTCAATGCTCAGAATACGCCAGTATTGTTAATCCGGGGGCGCAACTGCGGTTTAGACCAGGGGGAGGGATCTGATGGAGTCGGCAGTGAGGGGGAAGCGTCCGGTGTTTACGGTTGCCATCATTATCGTGGGCAGTGTGCTGGCGGGCTGCGGGGGCCTGCTTGTGATGAGCCTTGCGGCGCCGTCTCCGGAAAATCTTGGGGTACGAAACGGGCGCCTGGCGTCCTGTCCGGGCAGTCCCAACTGCGTTTCGACTCAGGCTGAAAACCAGGACCACTGGATTGAGCCTCTGCAGGCTGAGTCGAATGACGATGGCGTGATCAGTCTGCTGGCGGAAATAGTACGCGAAATGCCTCGGACGACACTGGTCGAGCAGACCGGTGAGTATCTGCGTGTCGAGTTTCGCAGCCGACTGTTCCGTTTCTGTGACGATGTGGAATTCTACCACGACCGCCGTTCGGGGCTGGTACATTTCCGCTCAGCTTCACGAGTGGGTCATTCGGATCTGGGCGTCAATCGGCGTCGGATGGAGCAGATTCGTGAGGAATTTCAGCGGCGGACGGCGTCTGTTTCCGGCGGTGCTGCCGTAGAAACTCGCGAAGATGAATTTGCCCTTGCGGGCGTTCGCTGAAGCTGATTGCTGACCGGGATTTGGCAATTCAGAATTCCCACAACTGTGGGGAACTGGTAAGATTCTGCAGTCTGAGGGGACTGCGGGGGCGTCCTCGGCGGGCCGGAAGCAACAGGAGTCCGGTGTGCGGCACAGGGATGCAATGCCATGACGTCATTTGTTTTGTTTGTATGCGGCTGCCTGCTGTGTGCCATTTTTCTGGCCACGCTGTACGGTGACAGTCTGCCATTACTGGAGCTGCTGGAAGGTCGCTGGCTGACCAGTCTGCTGCAGATTGTCGGCGGCGGGCTCGCCAGTTTTGCTCGCGTCTTCGAACTGTTTTTGCAGTTCCTGCTTAACAATCTGATGTGGGTGATTGCAACTTCAGCGGGTGCCTGCGGGCTGACCCTGGTGTTGGCACTGATCACTGGCGGGCTGGCACTGGATGCGGCCGAGTACCAGCGGGATATCAGTCTGCCGGTGGCGTCTGGTGGTGTGCTGGACAGTGTGACGGATCTGCAGGAGCAGCGTAAGCAGAACCCGGTGCCGGCAATGCTGGCCAGTGTATCGCGTCGTGATCGTGACGAGTCACTGATGTTGTGGAGCAGCTGGAGCAGCGACTATCGTTTGTTTGATCCGGCGTGGGATGTGGTGGAGAGTGTGGATCGTGATCGTCGGCGTCCGCCGCTGTGGCCGCTGCCTGGCGACTTCACTGACTTTCCCGCATCGCGTCCGGCCAGCCGTCGCCCGGTTCTGGATGTGCGTTTTCGCCGTCTGGACAGTCGGGATGACGAAGGTCAGTATTCGGTATTTGGCGAGCTGGTCGAAACATTTCCGGACGTGGATTTTGTAGAGCGGGCGGTTGATCAGATTGTGCGCGGAGCGTGGCGTCAGGCGCTGTCCGGCGGTCGTTTTGGCGATGATCGCGAGTCTGAAAGTTTCCGTGAAGAACTGGCCGAATCTTCAGCGACTGACGTGCGGCGTCTGGAACAGTCGGTGCGAGTGATTCCGGGGGCCGGCATTTCCGAGCAGCAGCTGCAGGTGGAGAAGCTGGTGCCTGAGGAGGTTGAGGGGGATGTGGTCGAACTGCGAATTCGCCTGACAAATGCCGGTCGGCAGACAATCAACGGGTTGCTGGTACGTGAAACACTGCCTGCGGGCACTCGAGTACGTCAGGCGTTTCCAGAACCGGTATTTCGGGATGCAACGCTTACCTGGCTTATAGATGGGTTTCGACCTGGTGAGGAACGGGTTCTCGAATTTACGGCGGTACCGGCTCTGGACACGACATTTCCGCGTGGAGTCTTTCGCGACCTGCTGTTTGAATCGGACACGGAGGTGTCGGCGGTGCTGGCAGTTGCGGCGCCAGTGGAGGTATTGGAAGCAGGCGGGTCATCAGAAGTTCGTGAGCCTCCTTTGTCGCCGGCAGCCGGTTTTGCGGACGTGCGCATGCTGCTGGATGAGCCAGATCAGCTGGGCACCGTGGGCGTTGAGACTCGTTATTTTTTCAATGTCACGAACGATGGCACGGCACCATCGAATGCACTGCGACTGCGGGTCACGCTGGATGCAACTCTGAAGCACAAGCAGTTGCAGGACGGCGTTGAACCTCGGCAGGTGTTTGTGGCAGTGCGTCCGCTGCAGCCGGGGGAATCGCGGCGATACGAACTGGTGGTTCGTCCGCTGGTTGCCGGCCCTGCGGTCAGCACAGCCGAGCTGCTGGACGGGGACAGCCAGCTGGCGATGGAGGTCCTGCGTCTGAATTCAGCGTCTGCCGACGGCGGCGGTGCACCGTAGCTCGCAGCTGCAGTGATGCTCCTTAAAAATCAGCGGTCCAGGTCCGCGTGTGCCGTTGCATTTCAATTCCAGCTGCGACTTCCCGGCCACTTAGCTGCGGCGCAAGTTCTCTTCCAGAAGCTGTAGTGCCTGCAGCAAATTGCCCTGAGTCCACAGCAGCGGCGTGATGTCGTTGGGGATCCAGACCCCCTGCTCACAGAACCACGATTCCGGACAGCGATACTGTGGAAAACGCGAATCTGCGGTGGTCAGCTGCTGCAGTGAGCGTGTGGTGTGCCAAAGCTGCTGCTGCAGATCATGGGCACTGCCACTGCGCTGATAACGCTGACCAAAAATGCAGGAGAGAATGGGATCGAAGATGCACCACTGAGCTTCCAGACCAGGACGCAACAGACGATCTCGTGCATCCAGACTGTCACTAAAGTCTGCCGTGCGCTGGTCTGCGGACAGTAACTGACGATAGTCGGCACACCAGTATGAATCCCCCGGATAGCGACGAATTCCATGCTGTCCCAGCAGCTGAGTTCGAACATCGTCGATAATGCGATCCTCAAGCTCACAATCGCCGACAATATCCAATGGCCAGATCAGGAACAGCAAAGCCGCATCATACCGTCGATTCTTCGTCGGATCCGCCTGCACGCATTCGGCCGGCAGGATGCGCAGCAGTGCGTTCCGACACTGCTCCTGCAACGACTGCAGCAGCGGCGATGGCAGTCCCGCAGCCTCGGCAGACGCCAGCACCTGTCCATCCGATTTCAGCAGCATCGCCAGTTCACGCAGACCCGCGAGCGCACATCCGATGCTGGAGGCGGCGACTTTCCGAACTTCCTCCCAGTGACCGCTGTCTTCGTCCTGCCAGACACCGATCTGCTGCCAGTACCGCAGCAGCAGACCAAGCACGTCCCAGGGCATCTGCGACAGCGGCAAACAACCGTCCTGCGCCAGCCGACAGGTCAGCCACAGGAAGTACCCGAGTGCGTCGTTCTGAGCATGTGCCCATTTCTCCGGCAGCTCTGTCAGGTCACTGCCGTTAAAGCGAATGTGCGGACGGTTCATGGGATCCTGAGCATCAGCGGTGCCCTGCAGGATGTCCACAAAACGATGCTGCTGGCGACGATAGAACTGGGCAATTGTCTGTACACAGCGAACGGCCGCCGCAGACTGCCGGTCGGCACGATACAGAGCCCACGCAATCTGCATGTTGTCACGGACCCAGACAGAACGATATCCCGACGCTTCGAAATCGGCCCCGCTGCCAGCCGCAGCCGAATACAGCCCGCCAGGCAGCACGGGAAATTCAAAGGTCCCCTGAGCTCGCAAAAATTCTCGCAGATCAGCCACGCTGTCCGCATCCGCATTGTCCAGCCATGCTGACACCGGCTGACTGCCCCACGCTCTGCTCATTGAACGGCTCCCGGATCACTCGGCGGCACCCGATAAATACTCCATTCACGCCCCCGCCAGACTGGCTGAATCGTAAATGGTCCCAGGATCCGAGTCAGAATGTAATCGCAGTCCGTTCGCTGCCGCACCAATTCCAGGTCTCGAGCATCGTACTGGCCGTCCTGTGAACTGTGCAGAGTCCAGTCGTGCAGCAGCCACAACCGTCGATCCCATTCCAATATCCCGGCAGCATCCTGGGGACAGTCCTTGTAGCACACGTATTCGGCACGTTCCGCGAACCATTTAAATCCGAACGATTCCCGCGGCGTCAGAACCAGTGCGTCAGGTTCCGTATGCTGTCGCAGCCACTGACACGCCTGCTGCCAGTCGGCATACTGCGCTGGTGAATAACCCGGTGGTGCAGCCGGGCGAACGGCCAGCGCTGCGAGGAGTGTAACGAGGGTCAGCATGAGCAGACTGCCAGTTTCAGCAGGGCGGCGATCGGGCCAGCGACGGCTTATCGCCAGCACTGCCAGCAGCGACGCACACACAGGCAGCAGAGCATCGAATGTGCGAAATGGATAAAATCGCAGCAGCGAGGCTCGCCACCGCCAGTCCGTCAGCTGTTCCACTGGAACCCAATGCCAGCCGATGCACAGACCAGCGACCGCAATCAGCAGGGAACCGGCCAGCAGCGTCAGCAGCAGTCTGGCGGCCGGTCGCTGCCTGGGACTTAACTGCAGCCAGCTGACGGCCACGATGACCAGCATCATCAGGGCATACAGCCACTGCTGTGCAGTCAGCTCGGTGGGATCAAGATGATGTCGCAGTCGCCAGAACACCTGAATGAAACCGGCTTTTGAAAGGTCCTGTCCGGCAGCCGCGGAACCGCGCAGAAACAGCACTGCCGGAATCAGACCGGGCAAAGCAGCCAGCAGGGCAGGGACGGCAAACAGCAGCAGCCCCCGCAGTCTGTCCCGCAGGCCGCCGGGGCTGAACAGCAGCTGAGCAGCACAGAGGCAGACAGCCAGCCAGCCTCCGACAACCGGGTGCAGCGAACTTCCCAGTCCGCTGCACAAGCCGGCAGACAGCAGCAGATGACGCGGGGCACTGGGCCGAGCAGACGCTGTCAGCCAGCCTGCTACGGCCAGCAGGGCCAGTCCCCATGCGGGAACCTTGGATTCGAAGCCCCCCAGCACCCATTCCCCGGAAAAACTGCCGGCCAGACTGCAGGCTGCGAACAGCAATGCCGCGGCATAGCTGCGATGCTGGCTTAACTGGAGTGCCGAGGTGATGCGGATCCAGCCACAGGCCAGCAGGCCGCACGAGGCGATTCTTCCGAGCGTTGTGACAAGCCAGAGCGATGCAATCTGCGTGGCCACACCGGTCAGCAGCAGGAAGCAATAGTGAGCGTTGGCAGAGTGCAGGAAGAAGTCGTCAGCGCACCAGGCGGGATCCGCCAGCGCGCGGGCTTTGCAAAGATAGTGCGGTTCGTTGACTGACGGCAGCGGCGCGATCAGGAACGAAACGGCTGTGAAGAACAGCCAGACAGCAGCCAGCCCCCGGATGCTGGTGGCAACCGGGAGCGGGGCATTGTCATTCGCAACGTTCACAGGCGTTGATCAGTTCTGGCCACCGGACGTTTTCCTGGCAGCCTTCTTTGAGGCTTTCTTTGCGGCCTTTTTAGCAGCCTTCTTTGCCGGCGCTGCTGCGGCAGTGCTGGCCTTCTTCGCCGCCTTCTTGCCGCCCGCCGGTTTGGGTTCACCAAAAATACGATCGTAGTTCTTCCAGAATTCCGGAGTTGTGCCGGTTCTGACAATCGGTCCGCTCATCGTTTTTCAGCCTCTGCAGAGTACCCTGAATTCATCGTGTGACGTGCAGATAAGTCTGATCGTGCAGCGGAGTGGGGTCAAGCTAAAGGGAAGTTTTCAGTTTTCAGTTTTCAGTTTTGCACGAAGCACAGAGGGGCAGGAGATCATTTCCAGCCGGCACCCGTTCACCCCGTTCCCAGTCCGCGTTCGAATGCTTCCTGTTCGCGACCGTATGCATCCGCAGCCGTTTCCAGCGTTGTGCGGCTGATTTTCCAGCTGGGCTGGTCTTCCGTGAAACGATTGCAGTGGTCGGTCAGCAGTCGATAAAGAAAGCGAAACAGGTGCCGCGGAACTCGCAGCTTCGCAAACCGGCCGATCAGATCGTCTCGCGAAACATCGTCGGCAAAAAAGTCGCGGATCGTCAGCTCAGCAGCGCCCTGCTGCGGACCTTCACTGCGACACGCCCGGATCCGACTGGTAGCCATGTCAAACAGACTCTCACCAGTCCACTCCAGCGACTTGATCAGGTTCTGTTTGTCCAGCCGAGATCGCTCGTAAAATTCCTTCTCTTCACGACTGAGGAAAAAGACTACGTCCCGCGGCAGCAGCATTTTGAAACCAATGCCCGGATGCTTCAAAAATTTGTTGTCAAACATCGACCACAGAAAGTCCCGCATCCGTTCGGCCGAACCATTGATCAAATGCGGCTCGTCGACTCGATCGACCAGCACCACGATACTGGAGTACCCGAGCGGAGTGAGCAGCCGCTGCAGTTTCGAGAGCAGTTCGTACCGGTCATCGCTGCGATCTCGCGACGGTATCGGCTGATCATCAATCTCGGCCGCCGAAAACCCGGCCAGTATCCTGCGCAGTGATCCGCTGTTGTGATCCAGAATGCGAATTTGCCGAGCCACCTGCCAGGCACGACGCCACAGCGACAAGGAACGTTTCAGCCAGGGCAGCCATGTCAGCACCAGCAGCAGAATAAACCACCACTGCAACAGCCTTGGGAAGGCCAGTGAGGGAGCACTGAACACGTCCCGCAGCGTGACGGCCAGCAGTGCCGCAGAACCAGTCAGCCCCGCCAGCCAGCGCCAGCCGGCCAGCGGTGCAGAATAGCCGCACTGACGTTTCAGCAGTTGCCAGCGAGTGGTGTGAGACTGATCTGAGCTTTGGTCATAAAACGCAGCCAGCAGCAGCAGGTCACGTTTCTGCTGTCGCGGCAGTGCCCGCAGCTGGTCAGCCGAAATACCTGGGTCCGCGCCGCTGTTGTCCAGCAACGCACGACAGATGCGACGGGTGCTAAGCGTCAGCAAAGCATCCATGTGGTCCCACAAACGCCATTCCTTCAGCGCGTTGTCAGGATTGCGGCGACGGCCGTGCAGCCGGTCCTGAAAAGCGTCCAGAAACGGATTCAGGTCGTCATAGCTGATCACGAAGACGCGATCGGTCGCCGCCCGCTGATTGTGCTCGGAAATTGCCTTCATTAACTGCAGACGAATCGCAGTTTTGCCCGAACCTTTTTCGCCGAAGACAATCGCCGTGCTGGGATTGCGACAGTCCCCCAGTACCTTGTCCCAGGCCGGATGATAGAGGGCCTGAGCACAATGCCGCTGGAAGATGTGATCCGACTGCGCGTCTTCCTGGCTGAACGGATTGATCCGAACACCGTAATGTTCCAGGAACTGTTGAATCTTCATGGGTGAATGGTCTGCAGCCGAGCAGCGTTCAGGGTGTTTTCCAGCAGCATGGCGATGGTCATGGGACCGACGCCGCCGGGCACGGGGGTAATCGCGGCAACATGCTGGGCAGCCGCATCGAAGTCGACATCACCCACCAGTTTGTCACCCAGGCGATTGATGCCCACATCGATCACTACAGCTTCAGGCTTCAGCCAGTCGCCGCGGACAAAGTTGGGAATACCAACGGCTGCCACGACGATGTCAGCCTGGCGACAAAGAGCAGCAATATCGGCTGTGCGACTGTGGCAGACAGTGACCGTGGCATCAGCACCCTTCTGCAGCAGCAGCGCGGCCATCGGTTTGCCTACAATATCACTGCGGCCGATCACCACAGCATGCCGACCGGCAGTGGGAATGCCAGTGACTGTCAGCAGTCGCATGACTCCCGCAGGAGTACAGGGCAGAAATCGCGGGCGTCCCTGCAGCATCAGCCCTACGTTTTCCGGATGAAACGCATCGACATCCTTGAGCGGTGTGACTGCGTCGAGAATGGCGACGGTGTCCAGATGTCGGGGCAGCGGCAGCTGAACCAGAATGCCGTGGACGTCCGAGGTACTGTTGAGCGATTCGATCAGCTGCAGCAGCTGCTGCTGTGTCACGTCGGCCGGCAGTCGATGCAAAGTACTGCGAAAGCCAGCCTTCGCACAGGCTTTTTCCTTGTTGCGGACATAGACCTGACTGGCAGGATCATCCCCGCAAAGAATTGCGGCGAGGTGCGGCACAACACCGGTCTGCTGCTGCAGCACGGCAGCCTGCTGCTGAACCTGCAGGCGACATTGTTCCGCAATCTGTTTTCCATCGATCAGCTGAGCAGGCATGGGCGGTGTTCCGGGTGACTTCGTTTGTCTGGTGCGACGGCGCAAACGCTGGTTCGGAGCGCGAGGTCAGGAACGCCCGAGCCGCAGGTCGCACCCACACATTATGACTCAGAAACCCACCGACAATCGAATGAAATTTCCCGCCGACCCGGTGCAGTTCCTGACAGTGGCAATCCGCGCTGCGGAGTGCGAGGGGCGACATCCTGGGTTACACTGGTGGTCAGCCGAGAAAATCGGGCCGATTTCCCGGAAAATCTCTGTGTGGCATTTTTTGACCGGAATACAGCAATGGGACGACTTTCCCTCGCCTGGCGAATTCTGACTGACGGTAGTTTTGCACAGCATGTGCAGCAGCGACTCGACGCCGCAGCCGCACCGGCCGCACCGGCCGCACCGGCCGCACCGGCAAAGGTGCCCGCGGTCACACCGCCAGCGGCCCCAGCGGCCCCAGTAACAGCTCGACCGGTCTCAACAGGCCGCAGTGACGCTCTCAGTCTGCTGGCCGCACTGCAGCGCGAAGGACGACTGCTCGATTTTCTGCAGGAACCGATCGATGCCTTTTCGGATGCTCAGGTGGGAGCAGCTGTTCGTGACATTCATCGCGGCTGTGCCGGTGTGATCGAGCGTCAGTTTGCGGTGCGAGCGGTGCTGGATCAGCCGGAGGGCAGTCGCGTGACGCTAAGTCAGCCCCCGGGGCCCGAGATTCGCCTGACAGGCAAGTCCGCATCCGCAGCACCGACCGCCGGCATCCTGGT
>JBJTPZ010000131.1:0-7958 GCA_046075365.1 Planctomycetaceae bacterium | reverse complement strand
CGGCACAGTATTCGTCATCCCAGTGCTGTGGCGTTCCGGCGTCCGCGGCGCCGAGGGCAGTGCTCGGGCTGGAAAGCCCGAGCTACGGAAGTCGCGACCGGGCGAGCCGGGCACGGCAGTGCCCGGGTGCGTTGCGTGGATGCCGCCAGTTCACCTGCGGCCCGCTGCGTTTCTCTTCGCGTCTTCGCGACTTCGCGTGGGACCCAACAGTCTGCAGGGTACTGCTGTAGCTTCGTGGCCGGGATAAAGACACCCCTCACCCCCGTCCCCTCTCCCCTTCCGGGGGCGAGGGGTGCCAGTGGTTCGCGGGGGTGTGCTCGGGCTGGAAAGCCCGAGCTACGAAAGTTGTCGCCGGGCGAGCCGGGTACGGCAGTGCCCGGGTGCGCGTCATGGATGTTGCCAGGGCCCTTGTGGCACCTTGCGTTTCTCTTCGCGTCTTCGCGGCTTCGCGTGAGACCCAACAGTCTGCAGGGTACTGCTGTCGCTTCGTGGGCGGGATGGAGACACCCCTCACCCCCGTCCCCTCTCCCCTTGCAGGGGCGAGGGGGGCCAGTGGTTCGCAGGGGTGTGCTCGGGCTGGAAAGCCCGAGCTACGGAAGTTGTCGCCGGGCGAGGCGGGTACGGCAGTGCCCGGGTGTGCGTCATGGATGTTGCCAGGGCCCTTGCGGAACTTTGGGTTTGTCTTCGCGTCTTCGCGTCTTCGCGTGAGCCCCAACAGTCGGCAGGGTACTGGTGTGGAAGCGTGGGAGGGCGGGTTAAACCCCTCACCCCCGTCCCCTCTCCCCTTGCAGGGGCGAGGGGTGCCAGCGGACCGCAGGGGTGTGCTCGGGCTGGAAAGCCCGAGCTACATTGGGGTGCGTGGGCGGGGGTGTGCTCGGGCTGGAAAGCCCGAGCTACATTGGAGGGCGTGGGCGGGGGGGGCTCGGGCTGGAAAGCCCAGGCTGCATTCAATCCCTCACGTCACAAAAACCCAAGGCTCCATTTTGTCGCTCGCAGCTTCCGTATCACCGCGACTGGTGGTGCTGCGGCCGCTGCTGCTGTTGCTGTTCGCATTGCTCACGGCCGGCTGCGGTCCGCAAGACTCGTCGGCACAGCTGCAGGACATCGAACGGCAGATTGTTCGTGGTCAGCTGCGTGAAGCGCAGGAGCAGCTGGAAGCCATCGGCAGCACAGACCGCGCCTGGCCGACCGCTCGACTGCAGCTGGGACGACTGGCATCCAAACGCCGTGACTGGTCGGCGGCCATCAGTTATTTTCGTGAGGTACCGCGGGATGGTTCCGCCAGTTCCCTCGCTGCCGCCCAGCTGGAAGCTGAGCTGCACATGAAAACCTGCAGTCTGACTGACGCGGCAGCCTGTTATGAATATCTGGTCAGCGCCAGTCCAGGCGATGATGGTCTGAAATCTTTTCTGGCCTCACTGCTGGTGATTGGCGGAGAACGTGCCAGGGCCGACCGGCTGCTGATGGAACTGCTGGCAGCCGGCCGTATCAGCCTGAAGGATCTGGTGATGCTGACGCAGCGGGAACGTCAGCCCCCCGAAACGCAGCACCTGCTGCAGTGTGCGGACTACAGCGGCACTGATCCGCTGACACTGTATGCTCTGGCGGCTGTTGATGCGGAAGCCGGCGACGCGCAGTCAGCCATTCGCCGACTGCAGCGGGCCGTTGCAGCCCATCCGGAATCTCTGCCCTGTCAGACACTGCTGGGCGAGCTGCTGCTGGATGCCAGTGACGATCAGGCTCTGCTGGACTGGCTGCAGCAGGTCCCGGCAGACCTGCAGGAAACTGCGGGAATCTGGTATCTTCGAGGCCTGCTGGCTCGTCGCAGCGGCCAGACTGAAGCGGCCACTCGGGCACTCTGGGAAGCGGTGCGGCTGGAACCGCTGCAGCGGCGGGCCATGTTTCAGCTGGGGCAGCTGCTGGGGCCGGTTCAGCCGGAGGCGGCCACCGCATTTCAGCAGCGGGCGGACGCTTTTCTGGAGTATTCCGGGAGGATGGAGCGAGTCTTGAATGCCGCCGGCCAGGACGTGGCTGGCTTCACCCTGATGGTCAGCATTCTGGCGGAATCCGGTCGCGTTGCCGAAGCCGCTGCCTGGCTGCGGATGGACAATAATCGGCACGGTCAGCTGCAGCTCAGTCCGCTTGTGCAGCAGCGACTAAGCGAGCTGCCGCCGCGCAGTCAGTCTCGCTGTGAACCGGCGGCCAGCCTGACCGCTCGGTTTGACCTTTCCGGACTGCCGCGTCCTGACTGGCAGCAGCAGCTGGCTGATCTGCGGCGGTCTGTGGCAGGGCGTACGGTTGCCGGTCAGACGCAGCCTGTCCAGTTTGCTGATGTGGCGGCTGCGGCCGGTCTGAATTTCAACTGGAACACCGGGGCCACCGGGCGGCCGGGTTCGATTCGCGTTTTTGAATCGACAGGTGGCGGAGTGGCGGTCCTGGATTTGGATCTGGATGGACGCAGTGATCTGTTTTTCACTCAGGCTGAACCGTGGCCGACCGCAGCAGATGTACCTCGGCCAGCGCCCGAGCTGTTTGATTGTTTGTACCGCGGG
The DNA here is from genome assembly GCA_046075365.1 of Planctomycetaceae bacterium. GTDB lineage: Bacteria > Planctomycetota > Planctomycetia > Planctomycetales > Planctomycetaceae > SXXK01. The sequence continues at coordinate 5,406 of JBJTPZ010000131.1, read as the reverse complement.
GGCCGTGGAAATCTGGCGGACGTGACAGCCATGGCGTTGTCGGATGCGGATGACAGCTATGGCCAGGGCTGCTGCGCAGCGGACTTCGACAACGACGGTTTTCCCGACCTGTATGTGGCCGGCATCGGCCGCAATCGCTTGCTGCACAACAACGGCGACGGAACATTCTCGGATGTGTCGGATGTCGCCGGACTGACGCAGTCGGCATGGACAACCAGCTGTCTGGTGCTGGATCTGAATGCTGACGGTCAGCCTGATTTGTATGATGTGAATTATTTGCAGGGCGAGTCGGTGTTTCGGGTGGAGTGCGGTGAGAATCGCTGTTCGGTGCTGTATTTCGATGGTGCTCCGGACGACGTTCTGCTGGCGGATGGCAGCGGCGGCTTCCGGCCTGTTCCTGGGGCTACTCCCACAGTGACTCCCAAGGGCCTTGGAATTGTTGCCCTGGCGCTGCCTGGTGAAGTTCGTCCGGCCCTGTTCATTGCCAACGATCAGGTGCCGAATTTCTTTTTGCTGCCGAATGCGGACGGGACGTATCGGGACGAGGCGTTGCCGCGAGGTCTGGCTGTGAATTACCTCGGGCGTCCGACGGCCTGTATGGGTGTCGCCTGCGGCGACTTGAACAACGACGGTCGCCGCGACCTGTTTGTGACCAATTTTGAGGCGGAGGCGAACAGTTTGTATCTGCAGCGACTGGACGGTTATTTCGAAGATGCAATTCAGGGGACTGGTCTGTTTCAGCCGGGGATTCCGTATGTTGGCTGGGGGACTCAGTGGCTGGACGCGGACAACGACGGGGACCCGGATCTGGTGTTGGCGAACGGGCATGTTGCGGATTTCGGTCAGCCTGGTGAGCAGTATCGGATGCCGCTGCAGTTCTTTCGGAATGAACAGGGCGAGTTGTCTGTGCAGACGGCTGAGCAGTGCGGGGTGGTATTTGGGGTGGATCGACTGGGGCGAGCCCTGGCGGTGCTGGACTGGAATCAGGATGGTGCGCGGGATTTTGTGGTCGGTTGTATTGGCAGTCCGGCGGTGCTGGCAGAGAACCGGAGTGTTGCTGGTGGCTGGCTGCGAGTGCAGCTGCACGGCACCCGCTCGGCCCGCGACGCTTCGGCTGCTGCGGCGCAGCTGACCACTGGCGAACGCAGTGTCTGGCAGTTCGTATCGGCGGGCGACGGATATCAGTGCACGAATGAGCGGACGCTGCATTTTGGGCTGGGGTCTGAGACCGGCGTATCGTCATTGCGGGTGGAGTGGCCGGCGGGAGGAGTGCAGCAGCTGCAGCAACTGACATCCGGAGTCACGGTACAGGTGGTGGAAGGGCGGGATGAGGTCTACGTCCGTCCTGAGTAAGTCAGTGATCAGTGATCAGTGGTCAGTGAGGCGAGCCGTGGGCGGGAGCTCACGGGCGTGCCGTTTTCCGCAGCTCGGGCTTTCCAGCCCGAGTGCTGTCTTCTGCGTTTGCTGCGTCCGTAGACCTCCGCACTGTGGCGGTTGCGTTGCAGGCGGTTTGTCTCACGCGAAGCCGCGAAGCCGCGAAGGAAGACGCAAAAGGCTGTGGTCGGTTTTCGGTTCGCCTGCGGCGATTCCGTAGCTCGGGCTTTCCAGCCCGAGCACAGTCCTCTGCGTTTGCTACATCCGCAGACCTCGGCACTGTGGTGGTTGCGTTGCGTGCGGTTTGTCTCACGCGAAGCCGCGAAGCCGCGAAGGGTAAACGCACAAGGTCGGTGTTCGGTATGCGGTGTTCGGTATGCGGTGGGCGAGCCGCGGACGGGAGTCCGCGGGTGTGTGTGCTGCGCGTGGCCGGCGGTATCCCTCCCACAGTCCCGGCTTGCCCGCGGGCAGAGGCAGAGGCAGGGGAAGGGTTCAATGTCGACCTGTATCAGAGCGTCCGGCAGTCTGATAAATTCTCAGGATTTTCCAATGATTCAGGTGACTTCCTGTCCGCCTGGTCTGCCGAAATCATTTAAGCCTCACTGAATCAGTTTTCTCTGCCGGCCGGAGTGTCTCTGGGGGTAATCCTTTAATACCGAGCGTGTCCGGCTGGCGCAGTCCGTCATTTTGCTGGTTGCAGTTCTTTGTTGACGAAATTTGCAGGCTGTTCGGGCGATATTCAGCCGTGGCCGTGACGCCGTCGATGTCACGCTGGAATTTGCGGGGAATTTCGTCTGCAGGCTGAGCATGAATTTGGAGTTACTGGCGGGTGGGCTAAAAGCCTGGCTGCCGCGTCTGTTCTGTCTGTGTCACTTAGTGATCGCTGCTCCTCTTTTGTTGTCACGATTGCCGCAGCCGTTCTGGTGGCCGGTTTTCACGGGCCTGTTGATGTGGGTGTATTTGCACTTGCGTGGCAGTCGAGGTGTTGCCGTGCCCTCGATGATGAGTCGTTGGCTGCTGTCGCTGGGCATGGGGCTGGTACCGCTGGCTGTGCTGCGAAGTGCTCCCTGGTTGTCTTTGATTGGGATCTGGCTGCTTGCAGCATCCATGAACGCAGCAGCTCGAAATCGTCGTGGCGGGCCGTTGCCGCTGACGATCAGTCTCGTATGGCTGCTGTTGGCCGGTCTGCCGCCTGAGTTGAGTGATGTTGTCTGGACTTCGGTGTTACAGGGGCTGAATCGGTTTGCGGTGATTCAGGGTGTTGGTGCCGGGGGCCTGGTCTGGTTGCAGGGCACTGGCCTGATGTCCTCGGGACGAGATTTCGATGTGCAGTTTTTCTGTGCAGGTCCCTGGGGCCTTTTGGGCCAGTTGACTTTTTGCTGGATGCTGCAGGCGTGGCGGCGTACGACGCTGATTCAGTCGGTTCTTGTGATGCTGGGTGCGGCCGGAGCAACAGTGTTGGTAACGATTGTGGCAGTCGCGTTTGCTGCTCAGTCTGTTGCCACGAATTCCGCGCTGACTGAATATCCGCTGTTGTTTTGGGCGGGTGGATTTGTGATTGCGGTGATTGGCATTTTGGGCTTCGATTATTCAGTGTTCTGGCTCACGGCACCAATTGAAGATGCTGCTCGCGGTGACAGTCCTCAGCAGAACCCCCTTGCGGCATTTTGGAACCGTCGAGTCAGCGGCTGGAACGCAGCGGATAGTCGTCCGCTCGAGCCATTGAAGCCGCTGAATTTTACTGTGCTGTTCCGCGAAGCGTTTGTCGCGTGGCGACAATCACGCAATCTTCCTGGGTTGGCTCCGGGCCTGATTTTGCTGGCCTTGCTGGCTGCTGTTTTGCAGTCATATTTCACCAGTAGTCGCCATCCGGATACTGCAGTTTCTGTTATGCGGAATCGGATCGAGGCTATGCGCCGTGAGGGTCAGTTGCAGCAGGTGGAGCATGCGTTGCTGACGCTGATGTCTTTACGGACCGGAGAGGCTGCCTATCGGCTCGAACTGGCAGATCTGCTGCTGGAGACCGACCGACCGGATCGTGCTCGCGAGCTTTTGGAGATTGAGACTGCTACCAGCCATCCACCCAGCGCGACTGTGAGTCTTTGGGTAGGCAAGAATTGGTTGTCAGATGATCGCTGTTTGTCTCTGACTGCAGATGAGGTCCGAACGCTGCTGCAGCAGATTCCCGAGACGGATCAGGCAGCCGCAGAGGCGGCAGTGCTGCTGGCGAAACTCTCCCTGCGGGATGGTAACCTTGCCGAGGCGCAGGCATTCTTTGCCAGAGCGGCTCAGGCTGATCCTCTGCGAATCGTAGACCAGTTGCAACTTGAGGTTCAGTATGGATTACCGCAGGCTGAGCCACTACGGTACTCAAGGGCTATGGATACGTTCAGACTACAACTGAACGTACCGGCAGCCGAATTTCGCAATCTTCGCGGCCTGCGTTTAATGCAGGTTCTGCTGGGACGGAGTGATGCTGCTTTTCGTGAGTTTGCGACAGATCAGCAGCAATTCGAGCCACAGCAGCTGCGCCGTCTTGAGTCGGAAATGCGAGCATTGAAGGTCCGCCGCTGTCTGGCCAGCCCCACATGTCTTTTGTTGCCTGCGGTCACTGCAGATCTGGAAAAAGCATTGCTGCTGGCCCCCGATCTTGCTGTAGTGCTGGAGACGACTGTCGAGCTGGCTTTAAAACACGGATTGCGACTGTCGAAGGAGTTACGGAACCAGTTGTCGCTGGTATCGGATTCAAGTGCTGTTCGAGCTGCCGACCTGCGCCGGGCTGCGTGGTACAGTGTGCTAAGTGGTGAAGATCAGCTGGGGCAGCAGCAACTGGTGCAGGCAGAGACTGCGGGTGCAGAGCTTTCGGTCCTGGAACAGTGCTTTGTTATTCGGGAGCTGCGTCGTTCCGGAAGGCAGGCTGAAGCAATAGATCGTATGAACGGGGTGTTGCAGCAACTGCAAAATCAGGCTTCCCTGCTCGCCAGAGAACGCCTTCGTCGGCAGGTACAAGTGGAGACCTCGGCGGGATTGCTGCAGGAGGCTCGCAGTCGCTGCATTGGTAGAACGGGGCTGGAAACAGAAATCTTGCTGGCGGAGCTGGATCTGCGGGAGTTTGATGAGCGAAGCGGGTTTCCTGGGGAGTTATCGAGGCAGCTTCCGTTTTGGCTCACCGAAGCAGGGACTGAGCTCTCGCAATTGTTGCCTTTGCTGAATCGAGCGGCAGGCATCGCGCAGTTGCAACCACAGGCCATGCAAAGGCTGTTTGCCGTTTGGAACCGAAATCCGGAGCTGCAGGCAACAGCAGACAACTTCCTCGCACTGTCACGAGGCAATTCTGCAGTGGACGGCACGTGCCTGCTGCTGCTCGGGCGTCTGGCGCTCGATGCGGGCCAGACTGCAGCCGCTGTTTCATGGCTGGAATCGGGACTGCGGATGTCCGGTGATGCGGCTGCAGAATTTCGCGGGGACCTCGCATTGGCGCTGTTGCGGACTGCCGAGCCAGGCCGATTCGCCGAAGCCATGCGACTGATCGATCGGGCGTTGCTTCAGAGTCCTGACGACCTCTCTCTGCTGTTGACGAAAGCTGAACTGCATCTGGTGCTGAGCGAACTGCCTAAGGCACAGGAAACTCTCGATCGCGCCGCCCGACTGGCACAGGAAGACCCGCGGGTATCTGCCCTGCAGTCTCGGCTCGATGTCACGGAATCGAATGTGGGGTTGCCGTTAACCAGCCCGCTCAGATCGTCGCCAGCTCAGCAAGGTAAATCGCCGTAATCTTCTGGCCCTGGTCGTCCTGTTCATGACTTGAGTACCACGAAATCAGGGCGCGGCCGTCGGGCAGTTGCACAAGGCCAGGGTAGGAATTGTCGCCGCCACTGGGCAATTCGGCCATGGGGACCAGCTTGTCGTCCTGCAGCCACCAGAAGGAGGTGCGAGGGCCAGTACCCTCGTGGGTGCTGCGTCCTGCGACCACCCAGCGGTTCTGCCAGCGTGTCAGCAGCGGGCCGCCGATGGACTGGCCAAGGTCGGTGC
>JBJTPZ010000130.1:0-15427 GCA_046075365.1 Planctomycetaceae bacterium | reverse complement strand
CTTTCTGTAGCTCGGGCTTTCCAGCCCGAGATCTGTTACTTGCGATTCTTTGCACCGCTGATGAGCGCCAATTCCGTGGCCCACAGGGGAGCTCGCACAGGCGAGCCGCGGACGGGAGTCCGCGGGTGTGCGATTCGGGTTGCGGCGGGTGTGTTTTCGAGCACGAGCACGAGCACGAGCACGAGCACGAGCACGAGCACGACGTTTTTCGTCAACCGCTGATGAACGGCGATTCTTTGCACCGCTGATGAACCGCTGATGCCGGGACTGGGTGGGCAGCGGATCCGGGGGGAGTGGCCCCCTCACCCCCGACCCCTCTCCCCCGTTTCACGGGGGCGAGGGGAGGATTTTGTGTTTTTTGAGTTGTGGAAAGCGCAATAGCACCGCTCGCCCCTGGAAGGGGAGAGGGGACGGGGGTGAGGGGTGACGCTCCCTGAACTGACGCCGCAGTGGTGCTTTGCGGACGGTTGGTCTCAAGCGAAGCCGTGAAGGGGAACGCACGGGGTGAGGGCGGTAACTGGCGGCCTCCCTGCCGCATACCCTGGTACTGCAGTACCCGGCTCGCGTGGTGGCGCTTTCAGTAGCTCGGGCTTTCCAGCCCGAGATCTGTTGCTTGCGATTTTCTGCACCGCTGATGAGCGCTGATGCCGGGACTGGGCGGGCGGCGGATTCAGGGGGAGTGGCCCCTGTCACCCCCGATACCTCTCCCCCGTTTCACGGGGGCGAGGGGAGGAAGAGTTGCCAGTTGCCAGTGAGCTTCAGGGCAGTTGGGTTTCACGCGAAGCCGCGAAGCCGCGAAGCCGCGAAGGCGGAATGGCAGAGAGCATTGTTTTGCGGCAGGGAGCAGGTGGCGTTTTTGAACCGCGGATGGACGTTGATGAGTGGGAGGGGGGTGGGGGTGGGGGTGTTGGGGGCAGATTTGAGTCGTTCGTGGTGCTGGTGCTGGTGCTGGTGTTTGTAATTGAGCTGGAGTTCGGGGAATTTGGTTTTGTTGGTGACTGGGGTGGATCAGCCGGTGGTGGCGGAGTGGCGGAGGAGCTGTGTGAGGAGTGCGCGGAAGAGAGTGGGGAAGTCTGCGAGTTTGGTCCATTTGAGGGTGAATTGTGGTTTGTAGATTTGTTCGGCGGCGAAGTCTTCGATGGCGATGGCGAGCAGCTGTGTGCCTGATTTGCGGATGGAGCAGGCGGCGTCGTGGGCGGCAGCGACAGCTTTTTTGCCTTCGTAATTGTATCCGTAGGGCATGCCGTCGCTGATGACGATGAGCAGTCTGGAGGCGTTTTGGGGAGCTGATTTTTTGAGCAGATCGGCGGCGGTGAGGAGTGCCTGGTGGTCGTAATTTTCGCGCATGTCATTTCCGTAGTTCAGCAGTCCGTGGATATTTGGCTGAGCGTGTCCGTAGAGTCGTCTGACGAGGCAGTTTTGATTGTTGTTTCCGGTTGAGGTGTGTGAGAAGACTTCGGTTTGTATTCCGGGGAGTGCTCGGGCGCTTTCGGCGAGGAGTGCAGCGGCTTCGAGTGCGACATTTTTTTTGTTGTTGCGGCACATGGAGCCGGATTCGTCGAGGAGCAGTCCGAGGGCGAGTGGTCGTGGTCCGGGTCGGACAATTTTTTGGCAGAAGATGCGTTTTTGGAAGCAGGCTTTGGCGAGCTTGCGGCGGTCGAGCTGTCCGTGCAGTTTTTCGCGGAGTGTGGCTGGTTTTTCGCTGCCTGCGCGAATTCTGAAGACAGCGCGTGTGGCAGCGATCTGGTTTGTGATGCGGTTGAGCAGTGTTTGCCATTGTGCGGCGTGAGTTTTGTCGGACTGCACGGTTTCGATGATGGTGCGTCGATCGCTGCCCCAGTCCCAGGTGACTCCTTCGCGATCGGCCGGCCCGGCTGTCAGGACATCTCGCAGGAGACATTCGAGTTCAGCGGCGATATCGGCGTTGAGTCGTGCGGCGGAGTCGTCCGAGAAGGGGAGTACGACATTGGTTCCGAGGGACTGTTTTTGTTCGATCTGGCTCAGGCTAAAGCGACGTTTTTCCTGGAGTTCGCGGGGGGTGGTGCCTTGTTCGAGTCGTTCTGCGAGGAGCAGCAGTCGTTCGGCGGACTGGTGTGCTTCTGGCAGGGGCCATTGTGAGAGTGTGGCTGCGGCGGAGAGCAGTTCGGCGGCGGCGGTTTGGGGGTCTTGCAGTGCCGCATCTTCGAAGTTGGCTTCGATCTGCCGCAGTTTGCGGTTGCGTATGTCGGGTTCGTCGGTCAGCAGACTGGCCGGGGCGACGGGTGTGGGCGGGATGAGTTTATCGAAGGAGCGGATGTATTTATCGAGCTGCTGTGCGAGGCAGATGACGGAATCTTCGCTGTCGGGGGGCTGGCTGAGTATGTGTTTGAGCTGTTGCCAGACGCAGGATCCGTCGAGCGCGGTCCAATCCTGCATGCGGGGCGTCGCGAGGTGTGGTGCCTGGATTACGGTGAACAGCAGCAGGTGCAGTTTGTCGCCGTCCGGGAGTTCGTGGAAGAGTGGTTCGTGTTCGTGAACGGTGGGGTAATCAACGAAGCAGCGGAGTGCGTGCAGTGCGGACGTGAAGCCGGGTGCAGCCAGTCTGAGCAGATCTTCGATGCGGCTGTCTTCGAGGAAGTTGAGGATCACGGCGCGCAGTCTGTTTTTACCGTTTCGGGAGGCTCGTTCGTTGTAGAGTTTTCGGCTGAACAGGATGTGTCCGCATTCGTGCACCATCAGTCCTGAGTAGAATGTGGGGACCTGAGTGCTGTTGCACAGATTGAAACCTTTCTGATCGATGCGAATCCACGGCTTAAGGAATGAGCGTGGGGCGTCTTCGAATCCGGCGCAGCCGCAGGCATTCTGCAGTTCTGTGGCGGGTTCGAGGCGGCAGGCTGGCGGCAGTCGCAGGCATCTTTGGATCTGCAGCAGTCGGGGCAGCATTCGCTGCATGGAACTGAGTCGTTCTTCGGAGTTTCTGATCAGGCGGCCTTTGCAGGTGAGCAGTGGCTGCAGGTACAGATCTTCTGCCTGCAGCCGCAGGATTTCGTCATCGACCCAGCTTGCGGCGGACATGGGGAGTGCCTTTGGAGTTGTGGTCACTGAGATGCGGGGTCTTCAGCCGGTGCCGAGGTATTTTTGTGTGAGGACGAGGAACTGGCTGCGTTCTGAGGCGGTGCCGCCTTCTGAGGAGAAGCGTGCGGTCATGCAGGCATTGACGGCTTCGCGGATTGGGATCCCGCGAGCGGCCTGGAAGGCGGTGGCCAGCAGTGTTCGTGTTGAGAGTGGTGAGAGGAAAGTGCCTTCGGCGGTCATGGACCGCTGATCGTGTGCCAGTTTGACGAGCACTTCGGCGAGTTTGGGGGGGACTCCGGTGCGGGTGATGAGGAGTTGCTGTTCGCGGGGAGCTGGGGGGAATCCGATTTCGAGTACGACGGCGAAGCGGTCGAGCAGTGCGTGGTCGAGCGTTTCGGTGCCGGAGTACTGCAGTCCGATGTTGGCGGTGGCCATAAAGGAGACTCCTGCAGCCAGTTCGAGGACTGGGCTGTCGGAGCGTTCATCGACGGCGACAGTGCGCTGCCCATCGAGCAGCGGGAGGATGATGTTATAGGCTTCGGGGCGGCAGCGTGACAGTTCATCGAGGATGACGAGAGTATTGGGTGTCTGGACAGCGCGGAGAAAGGCGGATTCAGCGAACCAGGTTCCGGTGTTGGTGTTGAAGTGTGTTGCGCCGAGGAGAGCGGAGCGTGGTTCGCTGGTAGCGCCGAAATTGATGACGAAGCAGGGTCTGTTGAGTGCGGTGGCGGCGAGGTCGAGGAGTTCGGTCTTGCCGCTGCCTGAGTGTCCGATGAGCAGAGCATTTTGCCCGTGGACACCGGCGAAGCACAGCTGTCGCCAGTGTTCGGGGTGGACGAAGAATTTGTCATCGGGGCATGGCATCTGCCAGTTTTTGGCGCCTGCAGGAGTTGCTGCCGGGAAGTGCTTTGGCTTTGTCGCCTGTTGACTGAGGTGTTGCTGTACGGAGTCCATCAGTTCTTTCAGCGACAGCTGGACTGCGGAATCCAGCCAGCGGGGCAGGTCATTTTCTGCGAGCAGTGGAACGAGGTGGCTGGCTTTGCGGAAGCTGATGGTTTTGATTGCTTTCTGCAGCAGGGGCGCATCGATATTGCTCCATGCCTGCCAGACCTGCACCATCTGGGCGGCGCGATTGCCGGAATACCCGCAGGAGCGAGTGAGTGCAGTAAAATTGAGCTGCCCGGTGGTTTCCCAGGCCCTGTCCTGCTGCAGCTGTGAAAGTCGCTGTGCGGCGGTCCACTCATTGATCTGAGGGGCTCGGCGTTCATGGGTTGCGCGAAACGCAGCGACGATTTCTGCGTTGGTCAGTGCCGGGGCATCGGTTGCGGTTGCCATGTGCGTGCTCCTGCGGTGTCATGTTTCAAGTACGTGTCCCAAATGACAAAAGGCAGGCCGAGAGGAGTTTGGGTGAGGAAAAAATGTTAAGAATTCAGAAGTTGCGGAGGAGCTGTCTGAGCCAGTTTCGGAGTCTGATGCGAAGTCTGCGATTGTCATGGAATACTCGACCGACGGTGGCAAATGTGCAGGCGTTCAGTGTGCAGGCTGATTCATCAAGGCAGCGCACGGCGGTCGTGATTTCATGCAGGTCAACCATTGTCAGTTTTGCTTCACTGTGATTGAGCAGTTTGACACCTGTCTGACAGGTGCGAATGCAGCCGCTGGAGAAGGTCACTTCTGCGTCGTCCTGTGCGAGGGCAGCGGTTTCGAGGCCCTGGAATCGGCAGTTGTGGAGGTGACATTGAGTGGAATTTGCAGCGTGCAGAGCGGTATGTGCCGGGGCCGAGCGAACCTCGTCCGCCAGGCGATGCTGTGTGAACTGGCAGTCTGTCAGGGTGACGGATGCTTCGTTGTGCAGCTGAATGATATTTGTGCGCGGGCCGTCGGCTGCGGACAGCACAGAGTCTTCCACGACGGCCTTTGATTTATCCGTCAGGTGCAGCAGAGGGTTACCTGCTGATGCCTGCAGGGTGCATGCTCTGATGTTGACGTCGCCGTGCCTGGCAACGATGGCCAGTGGATAAGCGGCAATCTGCGACATCTTCTTCAGATTCAGTGATCCGCTGGATTCGATGCGAATGGGTGTTTTACTGTTCTGATCGAGCGGAATCAGCCGGCAGTTTTCGAGTTCGAGTGACTGATGGCGGGCGATCTCGAAAGCAGTCGCAGACTTGCAGAGAATTGTCAGATTGTGGAACCTGACAACCCCGTGGATTTTTAGCGGACCGGCCTGATGCAATTCCACAGTGGTGTTATCGACACGGTCTCCCTGAACCAGCATATCGCCTGAGATTCTGCCTGTTTCCGGCAAGAGCAGGGGATGTGATCCAGGGGCCAGTTGCAGGGTAACGCGGCTGCGGTCCTTGATCGTGCGTCCCTGTGTGCCGATGGCGTTGGCGACTCTGAATGCTTTCGAAAGGCTGCAATAAATGGAATTGGTGTTTGCCAAGACAAGTTGTACTGCGGGGCGGAGCATCATATTGAGGAGCATGTACATTCCGAGGATATTTGCGGGCTGACCGGCCATGGGGGCGGCGTTCGCGGCGGCGTTGGCACCGGTGGCTGAAACAATGGTGAATTCGACTCGTTTGAAACGGTTGCGGGCGGTAGCGGTAAAGTTTCCGAGGACATGTCGAACAGGACCGTCGGTGGTCCATTTCTGCAGTGCCTGAGATGTTTCCAGAAGCTGAGCGGGCTTCAGTCCATCATCGCTGTGCTGCAGTGCGTTTCGGGCGGCGTCGGGCAACCGCATTTCCTGAGTGAGCAGTTGGTCACCTTTGCTGATGATCACCAGCAATGACTTCTCGGCCGACTTTTCACCGTGTTCTTCCAGTGTGTCGATGACTCGAAGCAGGGCGTTTTCGGGCAGAACTTCCTGCTGATTGGCAGCGGCGATCAGGTCGTTGGGGCTGATGACGAAGACGTAAAGCTGGTTGTCAGGCTGGTAGAAGTTCCTTGCCAGCACATGGTTTGCAGCGGCCTGGGCGGTAAAGTATTCTCCACTGTAATCCAGCAGGCCAACAGTCAGATCATCACAATCAGGCAGATTGCTGAATTCCTGCAGCAGTGCGGGTTCGTGGCCGGCAGTGGGCAGCTGCGTTGCGCCTGCCTGGTTTTCTGCGAGCAGTTGTTCCACCATGGTGCGACTGTATTCTGTGACGCTGGAGATCGACGTGACCTTGTAAGGACTTTTGTCTGCGCGTGGCAGTTGCTTGTAGAATTTTGTCAGCCAGGCGCGAATCAAATGGGATTTTCCGTGTCCGCGATGGCCGCTCAGCTGAATTGATACATAGAGGCTGGCAGCTGACATTCGCAGCCGGTGCCGTACATAACTGCCCTCCACTTCGAGATTGCAGTTTTGGCAGGTCAGTGCAGCGGGGATCCGGGCATCGAGCGGGTTGACGAACAGGCTAAAGCGCTGACAGTTGGGGCATGCGACTTTGAGCTGCATGTTTTGCACGACATCCTCTGGCGCAATTTGGCCATTGGGGGATAGCTGCGGTGTCGTGAATCCGGCCGGTTCAGCGGGAACGCGATCGTTGTTTGTCAGGACATCATCATTTTCTGGCAATGGAAGTGGCATGCTGGTGAATCCCTGGTTAGGTGAATGAGTTGTCGGCGTGCAGGAGCAGATTCATCAGGGCTGTCAGTAAATTTGCCTGGCGGGCGTTGTGGGCGGCCTGCCAGAAGGCAGCGCAGGGAGCGGCGTGTTTCGATGTGATTTTAGTCATGAGATCTGCGTTGGGCTGTGTCGAGGGCAGCACGACAGCCCGGTAGCGAAACTGCACCTGCTGCTCCAGCAACTGCAGCAGGTCGCTGCGTTCCGGCGAAGTCGACAGGGGGTGCAGCAGTATGGGCAGTGTCTGCGGGTCGTCCAGCAGCATGGCGATGACAAGGCGACAGGGCGTTCCTGCGGGGTAGTTCAGTTCGTCTGAATTCAGCAATTTGTGAAGTTGTTTGCGGAGTGGCTCAGTGAGCTGAGTGTATGTCAGCTGCTGTAGTTTTTCGGTAGCCAGTTCGGCCAGCCAAAGCAGGTTGAATCCCCTGGCCAGTACCTGTAGTGTGTGGTCGTCCTGCAGGTGTGGCAGGACCGTTTCCGCCAGCAGCTGTCCCAGTTCGTTGCCGAGGCTGGCCTGCAATCGCGACAGCAGCGCCTGTTGCAATTCCTGCGGTGCAGTGGCTCGAACTCGCGGCAGCAGTTGCTGCATCGATGTGGTGATGGAGACTGCAGGAGATCCGGCGATGCGATTTTCCAGCATCGCTGAAATGCTGTACAGATCTGCAAGCTGCCGACTCTCATCCGGCTGCAGCGGTGTGGGCAGATCGGCATCGATTGTGGCCAGCACGAGTCGGGAAAACAGGTTTTTTTCAGTGTCGTCGAAGTTTCCGGGGCGGTCGCAGTGAACGTGAAAGACTGGCAATGAATGATTGTCAGCGGAGGTGGTCCGGGGGGCCAGCAGCAATTGGTCGGGTGTCAGCTGCAGGCTGATGTGTTCGCGCAGTGCCAAAGGGGTATTTTGGCAGAAGGCGAAGTAGGCGTGTGCCCGGCATGTTTCTGCACCTGCAATTTCGACTGCCTGTCCAGTGGCAATGGCCAGCAGCGTCGTGAGGACGACACGGCGACCGATTTTGGCAGTCTGGCGATCGCGTAAAGGCAGGCCCGGCTGTTTGACAAGTCCGGGGAAGGTTCCGCGGAGCAGATCAAGCGGATGCTGCTGCAGGTCATGGTGTTGTCTGGCGTCGGTGCTGACAGCGACAACCTGGAGACCGGCTTCACATGGAATCAGTTCCATGGCCCAGACTTCGTCAAGGGCACGCACAACAATTTGTCCCGCCTGAGGTTGTTTTGCTGCTCGCAGCAGTTGCTGGCTGATCAGTTTGGGAATTTGGGCGTGGCTGCCTTCGGAACCCAGGGTGATTTCGACCTGTCCGCCGCGCACCAGCAGGATCCAGGTTCGGTCCGGGCGGATCTGTGAGTTCGCTGCGTTGCCCCGGGGGGCCGTCGAGGTGGCCATTGGCAGGATGGCTTTGCCAGAATGGCGTTGGGCAGGCGTATCCGGCAGTTTTGCCGATCGTCGACATTCATGTGCCGTCAGCAATCTGGTGAACAGTTCGCCACAGCCGACATCTGCGACAACCCGCACGAAGCGGCGGTACTGTTCATCGTAAGGTCCGGGTGTGATGACTCGCAATCCCAGCCAGACGAGGAATCGCTCCATAATTGGCGGCAGATACGACAGTCGCGGATTGAAATAGCTGATGCTCCAGGTCAGCAATTCTGTCAGGTCGTCAGGTTCCAGCATGGTGAGCAGTACGGTCAATTCTGTCCACTGCTGTTTGAGGATCAGCAGGATGCCCAGCATGTAGCGGCGATCGTGTGATAGTTTTGTGATGAACTCCTGCGGATTCCGTGTCCAGTCGTGGTTCTGTTTGACGCAGACTGCGACGGTATTGACATCCCAGCGGTACCATTCCGGATCGGAGGGCCGGGAGGATTGTCTGAGCAACTGGCAGAGCAGGTTAATTTGAAGCCTGCCTGGCTGCAGCAGCGCGGGATCTGGGTTTTGCTGCGGCAGCAGTTCGATGTAGCGTCTGGCGAGAATGTCAGCTTCGCCGCCGGGTACAGAATGGGACTGCAGAGCGTGGCTGATGCTGGTGCGAAGTTCATTCGCTGCCGTGTGCAGAACAGTTTCCCATGCGAGCAGCTGCTGAGCGGGCGAGCCGAGCAGTAATGGAGCTGCGGGAAGTCCTCCCATGTGGCGGAACGCCCGGAACATATTGCTTCTGAACAGGCAATGATCTTCAGAGAGAAACTGGGCGCGGTCCACGGGCTGCTGCCGACTCCAGTGACAGTACTGCACGAGGCAGTTCGGGAGCGTCCCGGACTGCAATGATGCGGCTGATCCGGAATCGCGCGAGCCTTCGATAAGGCAGCGAATCGACGTCTGTCTGCGTCTGCCGCCGGTGCCGACTGCCCCGGTATCGAAGGACAGGCTGGGACGCAGATCGACGGGAGCAAGGCTCAGCAGTTTTTCCAGCCGTGACGGGAGGTATGCGTCCGCGGTCAGCGTGAGTCGGGGCAGCGTTCCGCGAACTGAATCGCTTCCCAGCTCGATTAACTGCTGTTCCTGGTCACGAAGGTCTTCGAGACAGTGGGTGGAGTCCTGCGGAGCAGTCAGTGGAATGCCTTTTGAGAATGCCTGCAGCGAGTGCAGAACATCTGCGGACGCGGGCGGCAGATTGATGATCGAGAGCACTTCCCGGTAGCTCTCAGGCCACAAACGGCGATCATTAAACAGGGCAAATGGCTGTCCCTGCAAAGTTCCCGTGAAGTCATCAGGCTTCACAAGACAGAACGTGGACAGGAAGCCGCGTGGGCGTCCATAATCGTCTGTTTCATCAAGGCAGACGGTTGTTTTTACCAGCAGAAAGTGAGTGTTTGACAGTCTGGTGAAGAGCAGGACGGGCTTTTCGACGGTACTCAGGGTGCCGGGCAGCGGAATCAGCAAAGGCTCAATTTCTCGCAGCAGCACGGGTGACAGCATCGCGGTGCCGAAGTGCTGGAAACCGCCGGAGCCAGTGCGTGATTCTGCGCTGCGCAGCGTACCGAAATATCCCTGAACGATTGGGATCGTCGATGGCATCGGCTCGGAAACGTTGCTGCTGTTGCTGTCGCTCATTGAACTGCTCATTTTCTGCCAGTGTGAGTGTCAGATTGGAAAATCACGGACGGGGAGACGGACCATCGGCCGAAAGCCGATCACCGAGGATGCGGCGTCGCAGGCAACCTCGCATGCAGGCGACCCGGCTACCCTTGTGTGGCCGAAGAATTCCTGACGCGGTGAACCCATGACACCGAGTGGCTGCCCGATGGATCGTGTGACCCATTCAAGAGTGCCGTGTTCCAGCAGCATCGCCTGAGCGAGTGTCCGTGGCTTTGCCATATCCAGCAGGTGATCCAGCTGAATGGCTGCATCGGCTGTCAGGCCAACGTGCTGCAACTGGCTTTTGAGCCCATTTGTGAAAGGAATCTGAGCTGCCATGACGGCAAATTCCTGCCATACCTGTTCCGTGGGCAGTGTGGCTTCGGTCGAAATATTGCGCACCCAGTTGCTGGCCTCGGCGTGCGAGACCCCGGTCTGAATCAGTTGCTCAGGTGGCCGGCCCCATTCCGGCAGTGTGCGTGTAAACTGCAATTTCGTCACAGGCAGGAATTGCAGGCTGGGGCCAGTGTCTGAGATGGCCACGAGGGGAAACAGTCCTGGCCACGCATGTATCCTGATATTCGGCATTTGTAACGCTCCTTAATTCTTCTCGCCGAGGCCGATGAAGACGCCGTTGTGTTCCACAGCCATCATCATGAGGAAGTGGCCGAATGATTGATTCGTGGTGTCGGTTTTGTCATCCGGTTCGGCTGAGAAGTAGTTTCCGATGCCGATCGTGTTGATGACGACGCCGGGATGCTGTTGCTTAAGACGACTTCGTAACTGCACCAGCTGTGCTTCGGGAACAGTCGTTCCACCCGAGCCTGTCATGCGCCCGTCCGTCAATAACACGATTGTGTCGACATCGGGGAAACTGCTGAATGCCGTTTCCAGTGCGAGGTCCGTGCGAGTGTTTCCTGCGGCGACAGCTTTGTCGAGAAACGTGTTGGCATCTGCGCGGTTGGCATCAGTGGCGGGTTCAAATGCTGGTTTCCAGCGGACCGCTTCACTGTCGAAGTCAATGACAGCGAACTGCTCCATCTGCAGATTGCTGATCCACTGTTTCAACAGCTGCCTTGAGGATTCAAAACGGTCGCCCTCGGACATGCTGCCACTGGTGTCGTAGATAAACACGACTTTGCGAAGCGGGCCGCGGAGTGCGACCAGTGAGTTTGTGGCGCGACCCCATTCTTCAAGTTTCTTTTTCAGGGCTGCGTTCTCTTGTCGCAACTGCTGGTTTTCGGTGGTCTTTGCGGCGAGCAGTGTACGGGATTCGCGAAGGGCCTGTTCGGAGGCTGTCAGTTTCTGCTGCAGCGTTTCGGCGTCATGCCGGGCTGCGGTCAGTTGATTTTGCGCTCGAGCCAGATCGGCCGAAGCCTGTTTCGCGGCGTTCTGCTCGGTTTGCAGCTGCTGTTTCAGAGCCAGCAGGGCCGCCTGGCTGAGCGTCAGCTGTTCACGGGCCTGCTCAAGCCGCTGCTGTTCGAGTTCCAGTCGTGCTGTCTGCTTTTGCAGTTCAGTGGCCTGGCGGGTGGTCAGCTGCTGTTCATCTGCCAGTGCGGTGGCCAGCCGTTTTGTTTCCTGCTGCTGTGTTTGCAGCTCGAGCTGATGTTTCTTCAGGTCTGCCTCCAGCTGGCTGTGGCGTTGCTGGAGGCTGAGGTATTCCTGTTCGAGGTTATTGCGGTCTGTCGTTGAAATGGTGAGTTCGTTGCGGGTGTCTTGCTGCCCGACGGCCATTGCGCCGCACAGCAGGCAGAGGGTGGCGGCGGACAGCAGCAGCAGCTCGGACGTGCCGATCCAGCCGCTGACTGTGCCACAGTGTTCATGGTGACGACTGCGCATGGTTCAGATCCTCTAAAGTTGGTACTGTTGCTGGTTAGTAATCCTGTTCAGTTCATCAAAGGCAGTTCAGTTGTCGCCCTCGTCGGCATCTTTTCGGAAAAATCTGTTAAAACCTCGAAGTAGTCTTCCGGGGGCGATGGCTGGTGGTCCTTCAGCCTGGGATTTTTCGGGGATGGGTGTTTTGTGTGCAGCGGAGGCTGTGCCGTTCGAGCCATTCCGGGTGCCGGCCTTGCGTTGTTGTTCCCTGCGGGCGGATTCGGCTGCAGCCTGCCTTCGCTGGATTTGGGATGCGAACTCAGCCTTGACTGTGTCAATTACGGTACTGTGCAGGTCCTCGGCAATTCTGCCAGGTACATCCTTCAATTCGTTCAGGAGCGGTTCAATTCCCTGTTCCAGCAGGGATTGACTGAACTGCTGCACTTGCCGTGTGGCATTGCTGGCCTGTGCAAGCAGATCGTGTTGGGTGTGCTGCAGACGTGACTGTTGCCCGGCCAGCAGTGTGCTGGCCTCACTAAACGCAACAGCCGATCCCTCCAAAGCACGAGTCAGAGTGTCTCCGGCTGCCTGCAGGTTCTGGCAGATACCGCCAACGGCTGAGTTGAGGCCGGCCAGTCCGGACTGGGTCTGGCGAGCTGTCTGCAGCAGGGGATTCGTGATGGTTTCCAGCTGGTTGGGGATGGCGTCGACGATGGCCTGAACCTGCTGCACAGTGCCTTTTGAAAGTTCCGGCAGGGACTCAAAATTCCTGCGGCAGTTTTCCATGACTTCAGCGATGGCGCTGAGACTGGTCTGCATTTCGCGAGCCATGTCGTTCAGCAATTCCCGGATGTGCTCCAGTGGCTGTTCAAGCGGGTTTCGGCTGAGTGCTGCTTCCCCGCGGGCTCGGCTCACGATGCGGTCGGTCTGATTTCTCAGCACTGCGGTCACCAGCATGCTGTAGCCCGTCACGCAGGCGAGGACCGACATTGGCAGGTAGACAGGCTGCATTGCGGCAAACACATCGCCGAGGGTGAGCTGCGAAGCCTGCAGCTGGGCCAGTTGCAGGTTGCGATAGGTGAAGGCAGTCAGAGCGAGTGCAGCGATTGGCGACAGCTGAGTCAGACTACGCAGGGCAGCGGTGATCATACTGGCATGCAGCTGACCATCGAGTAATTCCAGCAGATAATCCGCTCTGTTACCGAGTCCGGTCGTTTCACGGGCGACGAGTTTCTGCCATTTTCCAAAAATGTATCGGTGCTGCAGCCATGCGAGCACTCCCAAAACGGTGATCAGCGTGAAGAGGAATGCGCCGACGATGGGCATATACTTTTCCAGCAGTGTCAGCATTGGCGGGTTTTCCTTTGCAATGTCAGCGTGTGAAGGATTCGGGGGCGATGCGCTGCAGTCGCAGCAGACGGCTGCGACTGGCGTCTCGTACCTGCAACCAAAGGCTGTCCGGGGGCAGATCAGGTGATGAAATCCGGGAGTCCTGCAAAAGTTTTTGAAAATCCTGGACGGCGAGTCGCAGCATCTGGGCAGCTTCCGCTGGCTGTGGGTTTTGCTGTCGCAAAAGCAGTCCCAGTTCTGTGCGGACGATGCCTCGTTCCAGATGCTGCACGAAGTCACCGGCAGTGACAGCGAGGTCGAAACAAAGCTCTGCCTGCCGCAACCGCAGTTCGAGTGAAGCGGCGGACTTTTGAGTGCTTCGCTGCAGTTCGAAGGCCTGCTGAGCTCGTTGCCGACCATGAGCGACCAGACGCTGGCAAAGGTGTCGTGACGAGATCGCCTGCGATTGAATTTCGGCGAGGTGCCGGTGAGCCAGAGTGGCATTGCAGGCGTCAGCGGCTGCCGTCAGGCTGGCAAAGGACTGCTCGACAGTCGGTTGCCAGAAGCGGCTGATGCTCCAGACCAGCAGAGCGACAGAAGACATCGCCAGTACCAGCAGAACAGGCGACGGGATGCGGGTCTTTTCGGATTGTACGGCAGACGTCAGAAGGCCTTGCAGGGGCTGCAGATGCGGATCGTTCCAGACGAGGTCGCAGCTGATTTCCTGTGAGTTGTTGAGATGGAAGGCGGCGAGATCCGGTTTGTTTTCGTTGAGTTCCTGCAGCGCCGCGTCGGCGTGTTCTGTGGCGGTGGTCAGATCCTGCTGAATCCAGAGCATGTAATCTGGCAGCAGGTGGGGATTGCGTTTCAGCAGTAATTCGGCCTCTTTGAGCCTGCGATCAAACCGCAGTTGGCAGACTAGCTGCAGCAGCAGTTTTCGGGCCAGTTCATCGTCGAGTGAGCTGGTGTCGCCTGTGTCGTCCATGCCGGTGAGCCTCGCGGGAATCAGCAAAGCGTAACTGTGATCTTAAAGGCAGCCAGCGGCTGAGTTCCTGCGACCTCGTTTGGCTGCCTTCGAAAATTTCCAAAAAAACTTCCGCCGGCTGGTCAATTTTTTTGGTTTTGCAACCCCGCACTTGAATTTGCCCTGCCTTTAACATTGTAGAGCAGGAATAGCTGAGATCAGTTCCTGAAAGCTTTTGTTGCAGCGGGCCGGTGATGAGTTTTGTGCAGGGATCAGCCGGTGCCGGAATTTGCGGACTGGGCGTCAAATTGAAGTTGTTTTCAGACTCGAATTGGGATGGGAATTTCCATGGAGTATCACCACACGCCGTCTGACGACGAGATTCCGTTTCAGGAAACGCGAGCGGTGCCCTTGCGAGTCGCCACCGAAAATCTTCCGGTGCCGCAGTGTTGCCATGCTGACGAAGCGGAGGACGATTCGCTGAGGGATCTGCTGCCGCCCAGTCTGCGCGGGGAGTATTCGGTACTCGCCGTGGTTTCCAAACCCGGAAAGTATCCGCTGCTGTTAAAGGTTCGTCCGAAATCACTGCGTCAGCTGAATGCTGTAAAAGTGTGGTCGCCCAATATGACCGTTCAGCCGGGGGAGGGGGGGATTCAGGAAGAGTTGAGCAGTGCTGCTGGTGCCGCCGGGGCAATTCGCGCTGTGCCTCGAGTGCAGCGATTTGCCATGTGCCCAGCTCGTCAGCAATGGTACCTGGTGATGTCGTGGATTCCGGGCACAGAGGCAGGGGCGGTTGCGGGGGATTCGAGTGATCCGCTGTATCGGAATGCGGTCCTGCACTTTGCGGCTCTGGCGGAGGATTTGCAACTGGTGCATACGCGGGGATATCTGCACGGCGACATCTCGCCGCGCAATGTGCTGTGGTCGCCTGCCTTTGATTTCTTAACGCTGCTGGATTATGGCAATGCGGGCCGGGGCCCGTGTGTGCAGCTGGATCGCTGGACTCCCGGTTTTGTGGCGCCGGAACTGCAAGTGACTCGCATCGCTACTGTGCAGACAGAGGTGTGGGCCCTGGCGGCGTTGCTGGTGCATGTGCTGTGCGGTGTGATTCCGGATGACAAGGGGCAGCTTCCGGGGGAGCTGAACGCGGGGCAGGCCTTGCGTGGTGTCCTGCTGCATGCGCTGCATCCTGAACCAGTTCAGCGTTATCGGTCGTGCGGTGAGTTTGCAGCAGCCCTGCGGCGTGCGGCAGCCCGGCGACCGGCGGAGTTGATCGAAGAGCTGCGGACCCGGGAAGACTGTCTTCGCGCTCGGAATCGCTGGTTCCCGGGAGCACTGCTGGGTTGGGAATCCGGTGGCCGTGGGGGATCGGTGTTCAGACGTGTGGCACCGGGTCGGTTGTGTTCCAGCAGCGTGCTGCCGGCCGAGATTCAGAATGCAGTGCCGTTTCATGTGATGGGCGAGCCGTTGCGGCTGGAGGATTTTGGAGATATGCCGGCGGCGGCGCGACTCCAGCGGCTGGCGACGGTGCGAGTGCTTTCCGTGCGTGAGCTGCAAATGGCAA
>JBJTPZ010000129.1:0-5191 GCA_046075365.1 Planctomycetaceae bacterium | reverse complement strand
CGGCTCTGGTGAAGATGCTTCAGAAGATACTCAATGCAGTCATTTCCGTCGGCAGTACCTCCTTGTTCAACCCAGTAATGCAGCCAGGACTGCAGGTCTTCGTTCAGCAGTCGGTGCAGTCCTTTCCCGTCACCGGACTTCAGCAAATGCATCGGCAAATGCTTGATACTGTAGGCGGCTGCGGAGGACGTCAGTGGCGGAAGGTGGCGATGAGGCCACAGCCACACGACCAGGTCTGCGTGCCCTTTGGCGACATCGACAGCATAGGATCGAGCCAAATCCTTGTCCACCAGCCAATCTGAGAGTGACCTATGGTACGTCTGTATGACTTCGAAACCAGCATCGGTAGTAACCGGGAAGAGCGAACCAAGAGTGCGGGTCAAGTCAATACGTTCTTCCGACCGCCAGTTAAAGATCCGTTGGAGAAGTTCCATGGGCATTGGTTCGCGGGCGGCAAGGATCACGCGCAGCGCAGGGAGCACGAATTCGCTGAATCTTGCGAGGTCGGTGAACTGCCGCTGAAAATACTGGCAGAAGATTCCGCCCAATCCCTGGGGGAATTGTTCTGGGTGATCAAGCGAGAGACTCCCATGCTGGATATCGTCGCAGAAGCGTTCGGCGTAGAGAAACACGCCTTCGCTTTTCTGAAGGACTTCTTCGATAAGGAGGTCGGCATCCGTGCGGTCCTGGAGTTGCGACACCAGTTCGAGATGTACATAGTCGCGGATATCGCGGCGGTTTGATTCACTTATGGTATCGAACACAAACGGGTTCAGGCCTTGCAGAGGTGTGATGACATCGCTCTCCGGCCGGCTCGTTACGACGAATCCCAGCCAGTCAGGCAGATGCTCCGCGTTCCTCGCAAGTATCTCCACGAGCGGGTTGCGACCGCCATCGCCTGCTTCATCGAGTGCATCAATGACAATCAGAAATCGATGCCGTCCCCCATCAATGACAGAGCGGAGCGGATTGGCGATGAGATAATCAAATAGTTCTGCTGTGTCCTTCCGGTCCACGTCGGCAATCTCCGGCAGTGTCAGCAAGAGCTTACGATAATCGGGAAGGCGGGTGGCCATCTGGAAGGCGAGGCTACGAATGATTCGTCGCGCATCGCGGTGATCCGCCATGTTCCAATCACAGAATTGGGCTGCAATGACCGTGTCGCCCCGTGTATGGGTCAGTTGGGCGGCAAAACTGCTCTTGCCGACGCCGGGCGTCCCCATGATCCAGAAGAGACGGGAGTTCCGCTCCGTATCCTGCCGCCATTTTTCCACAGCCTCAAACAGCCATTGGCGTCCGTAAAAACCTTTACTCAACAGTCGACCGATGCGAGCCTCAGATTTGATCGGTTTGAGATGGCCGCTGAGCATTTCGATCTCACCCGCAAAACGGCGGCTTTCGTCGCTTTCAACGACCCGGATGATCTCGTCAAACTTGGCCTGGTACCATTGCTCCCATTCCGCGTCACCAACGGTGTAGACGTTACCGCGCTCGTCCTTGTCTGAACGCAGCACACCGTGCCTCTCTTTCCAGTCATGCATGTCGAGCCATTGAATGTAACCCACGTTGACCGGTGGCTGCACCTCCTGCTCACTCTCGACAAGAATGGTCTGGATGTTGCCTCCCTTCACACCGATTGCAATGGCAATCTCGTCGCGGCAGACGCCAGGGTCACGCGTGGAATACCTGGAAAGAAACGAGAGGACACGATTGCTTTTCAGAATGCCGTCGGTAATGGCACGCCGCCAGTCGTCACCCGCAACGATTCCTCGATCCTTCACGTCACTCTTGTCGAACCAGACGTCGTGGCCGCGCTTCTCCAAATCTCTTCTGATGCGCCGCACAAGTTCTTCGTTACCATCGTGACCGTAACTCAGAAAGATTCTCAGCGGCTCGGATGTTGTTGGGGCGGCGAATTCATGGCGGCAGTGTTCGCAAACGTACGCATTTCGCCTCCGACTGAACAACAGGTCCTTTGAACCACATTGAGGACAATTTGCATTCTCCGCGTTCATAAGATCACCGGGTCGTGTCGGCAGGGTGAGCTATGCCCATTTTATTGAGAACGTCAATCTCGATGGCAGCATAATTCATCAGCGAGTCGCACTCAACATGTGAAGATAAAAAACTCGGCGGAACTTCGGGCCGGAATCAAGCTGAAGCAGCAAACTCTGAATCTTCGCAACTTCATCCCATTTTTTCACGTCTGCCCGATTGAATTCGCCAGGTGAGGTGGACCCCGTTGTCTAGACCAAAAAATGAATTTTGTTAGAGAGCCTTGCGATAGCCTGGCTCCCAGATCTGCTTGTGGTGCCCCTCGCCCGGTTTCCTCAAATGCGAGGCTCTGCAGCCCCAATTCGGATGCTTCACGAGCCAACTGATGGTCACCCAGACATGGCCGTACAGGAATTCGGAACCGAATCGACCGGGTGTCGGATTGTGGTGCATGCCAGCCAGTTGCACCTTCGGTCCGTACCGCTTTGTCGGCGAGTCATCCAGAGCGAGCTTGATGAACTCACCAACATGACTGACCGGAATCTGTCGGACAGCCACATGCAACAATTGTTTGGCGACGTGCTTTGCCTTGCGGCCCAGTGTCTGCAGAAAGTAGTAGTGATCCTGCCAGTCATCCGAAACACCGGCAGCGCGGAACCAGCAGGACACAGTTCTGCGGCCACATCCCAGCAGCATTCCCAGAATGATCGTGAAAAAATATTTCCGGCTTCTTCGATCCAGAAGGCTGGTGAGAATCTCACACCAATCAGCTATTATTGCGGGCAGCGTCCATGCAGCCATCGGGGTGCTCCTTCGGGGCGAGAACTGTTCGTGGTAAAACAATTCTTACCGAGGACCCCCGTGGCTGCGTCGACCAATTTCCCCCGACGGCTGTGCTGCTCATTCTGTTACCGAGATGTCCGAAAGTGCAGATGAACGAAAGGCGGTCGAAAATCCAGTTGCATCTGGCCTTCCCGGAAGAGGAACGAAGTGAAACTCCTCGGGCTTCCGAGGAAGGGACCGAATCATTTGCGGCGAAGAGGAGTTCTGAACACCCGGCATTACTGCCAGCAAAGAATGGAGTGCCCCGATCAGGGACCGAGGCGATCGGCAAAACTCCCGAACGGCAGCCTAAAGCGGTGGTTTTGCTCCCAATCGAGTTTGAGGGCATCAGCTTCATCAACGGAAAGTGCTCCGTGCTGGATGAGAAGCACCATAAGGGATTCAGTCGTAAGAATGGTCAGATCAAGGCCAAGACTGGCAACTTTTTTTGTTGCCCGTTTGTCGTCAATTGCCAGTATGAGCTGGCGATGTACAGCGACCGCTATTGCCGAACACTCGCCGATACCAAGCCCCGTTGCGGTGAGCCTCGCGAAGAGTTGCACCTCAGCCAGGTCTGAAACGGTGATTTCTTCAAGTATCTGTGCGGAGAAAGCCTGCTCCAGACGCTGCAGTTGTTCGTGATAATGTGCTGTGACCTCCGAACGAACGTGGTCGGTGACAACGAAACGATGAGTCGGCACACATTTGAGTAAGCACGCCCTGTCAAGCACGAGAAAGTTGATCAGGACACTTGTGTCCGTGATGACTACAGTTTTGCACATCGAGTTCCATCCGTGATGGAGGGCCGACTTCAGGCGGCCTCTGCCAGCGTCAGTAGGTCTGTTGCCGAAAAATCCAGTAGCGTGCTGAGGTCACGCAACTTGCCCTGTGAAATTTCTTCTCGACGGTAGGCTTCCAATGCCAGGTGCAGAACCTGGCTGACGATCTCACGATCCGGCTTTCGTTTGTCGTGACCTTCCAGGTCAACGAGGACCTCCAATAGTTCGAGATATTGCTTACCGAAGTGTTCCTTGTCGCGAAGTTCGGTGAACTCGCCCTCGTTGACGATGGACAAACTTTTCAAACGGAAAAGTGCGGCCTGATAGCTGACGCCAAAATGGTGAGCGATGGCGGCAGTGTCTTCATACGTCAAGACCTGCGATCGAGGTGCGGCCCTGCGAGAGGCCTTCACTTCCTCAGAGTTTTGTTCAGCCGTGGGGTCGTAGACGGTTTGTTCGATGAGGCTTGGGCCAGCCTTGAAACGAGAATTGAGAAAGGCCCAGACTCCTGTGCGCGGAAGCAGGAATGCCGCAGCGAACGCATTCGCTCGGACCTCAGAGAGATTACGGCGATTGTCCTCGCGAGAAACGGTTGCTGGGTCTTTGCGGTCAAGTAAGGCGTGCGCGTATTCGTGCGCATACGAGAAACGCTTCCTTGCCCGCGGATGTCCAAAGTTCACCAAAATGAATAAGCCAATCGATGAGTGCTGGAGAAAAAGCCCGGACATGTCATCGGGCAATACAACCCCCGATGCCCAGATGTTCTGGGTGTTGATCAGGTCGGACATGTCAGGAATAGGATTGTGCCCGAGCGAAAGGCGGCGACGTTCCTGTTCCGCAACGAAGTTCCCCTGCTCAACAGCGTCCATGACGTTTCGGGGCTGAGGCAGGTCGCAGGAAGGTGGGCCGACGTGAGGAGGTCGGTCGAGAAGCTTCTCAAGTTCGACGCCTGCGCGGCAAATTCCCAAATACCGCGACACCTCCGACTGCCATGGCATGTCCTGCCCTTCAACCTGGGCAGCACGAAACAGGGCAATCAGGACATCCTCTTCCTCAGATCGCGGTTCTGATTCAAAGAAGCTGGCGATGGGGCGTCCGTAGAACTGAGCGAGTCTGGCGAGTTCTAAAGTGCTAATGGCTCGATTACCTGATTCGAACTGGACAACGGCAGTTCGAGGGAGTTCCAAGGCCCTGGCAACTTGCTCTTGAGTCAAACTCGCTGCAGTTCGTGCGTCCTTTAACCTGGCCGCCAGGGTCATTTGATTGATGTTCATGGCGTTTCTCCCTGTTGTGGCCGCGAATTCTGGTCCGGCCGTACCGGGGTAGATGTTCCTCCGTTCTTCTGATCCATTGTTACACTATCGAATCTCAAATGCAAGGTCTTGACTTAAATGTTCGAAATTCGAACAGTGATTCTGCAGGTTCAGAGGTCACGTGGCATTCTTCGTACTCAATTCGTTAGTGGGTAATGACTTACGTTGCGAAAACCAAGGGTGTGCGTGTGCTCCGACCGGGAAGGGATGAGTTGGGAACACCGCTCTCAAGACCCGCACTTCCACCGGTTTGACCGCGCGCACCATGAGGGGTGTCATAGT
>JBJTPZ010000128.1:0-4630 GCA_046075365.1 Planctomycetaceae bacterium | reverse complement strand
GTGGTGTCGCGGGCGAGCGGTTCCGGGTTATTGCGGAGTGGCAGTTTCGTCCGTTTTTGCCGCGGCCATTTCTGGCAGCAGTTCACTGAGAATTTCGCGAATGTTGCTGCGGTCCGTGGCTGACAGGTGTGCGAAGCGGGGGTTGTTGTCGGTGCCGGTCAGTACGTTCTGAAGTTTGGTCAGCACGGCGGATTTCATTTCCGGATGCAGCGAGTGAAATGCGGGTGAAAGGATCAGAAAGCTGCAGGGGTAGCGGAACATGCGAGTCTGCATATCGAGTTCTTTGAGGGAGCGTCCCTGGCTGTCGCGGGGGCCGTTGGCGGCAAAGTGCCGGGCGAATCCTGAGGTCCCGGTGATGGCGGCGGTCAGCGGAGCTTCATCGCACAGCAGCAGTGCTTCCAGCAGTTTGTCGGCGGCACTGTTAATGCGGCGTGTGGTGCTTTCCAGGCGAGTCCCGGCGGGGTTTTGCAGGGCGGCGTTCATGGTGGTTTCGTAATGCAGAGCTTCGCGGACGGCGAAGCTGGCGCGAGCAATTCGGTTGTGCACCAGAATCTGATGTTCGAGGATCATGAGTGCCACAATATCGCTGTGACCGCTGAGATAGCGATCGACGGGAAACAGATCGTTGAGTGTCGTGCGGTTCAGTCCTTTGCTGTTGTCCACCTGGCTGCTGGCTTCGGCTTCTGTGACGATCAGGTTGCCCAGATGCTTCTGATCGCCGTGTGTCCCGGTGACATACCAGCCGCCCCAGCGATCGGGAATGGCTGTCGTGTGGTTGACATTGCGGCTGCCGGCAGAGAGCAGGGGCTGGCCGCTGCGATCGGTCAGCAGCGAGCGGGCGAGGTGCCCGGGGACTCCGTCCGTCCGCGACGAGCTGTGGCAGACGAGGCAGTTGTCGGTGTGCCGGACAAAAGCCGGGGCGGGGCCGGAATCCTGCTGGCTGAGTGTGTAGAAGACGGTACCCAGCTGAGAATCGACGGCCGACAGTTCGAGAACATCGCCCTGCTGGCAGAATCCCACGTAGACGTCATCGCTGAAGTACAGGGCACGGGGAGTTCGAGGTGAGATGCGGCGCAGCTGCAGACTGGTTTTGGAGAACACCAGGGCCTGTGACTGGACCGGAACCTGCAGTTCAGTCAGCAGGGATCTGAGATAACCAAATTCAGGTTCCCACGTCAGTTGTGTCTGCCGGGTCTGCAGTCGCTGCTGCAGCTGACTAACGGCATTGTCCGGGGTTGATCGGCTGTATTCGATCGGCGGGCCTTCGAAGTCTTCCTGTCCCGGCAGGGGACCTGGTGCGGCGCACAGCAGGCAACACAGCAGGCACAGTATTCTGCGATCGGTCATGGGAATGCTCAGCGGTTGAAACCGGTAACCCTGCCATCAAGATCGGTTAAATAAAACTGGATTTCAAGGTCCGATTTCTGTGTGGGGCATGTTTTCCCGAGAATTCGATGTGTTGGGATCATTGTGCAGAAATTCGGTGTTGTGGGAAATCGCTTCGGTTGACTGTCTTGCCCTGGTTTGCAAGGCTGCAGGGGTGTTGAGTTTTCCTGACGTGTAAAAGGCACATTCCGGGCCTTGCTGCCGGCGGTGTGTGGAGTGTTTTTGGTGTGTGTGTGGTGGGGAGGGAGTGTCTGATGCGATTTCAAGCGGTGACTGTGGTATTGCTGGCGATGGCCGGATTGTTGCGGGGTGGTGCGGTGCAGGCAGAGCTGAAGAACGGCGAGACGGTGGTGTTTCTGGGTGATTCGATTACTCAGGCGGGCGCTGGCGAGACGGGCTATGTGACTCTGTTTCGCCGGACCCTTGAAGCGACTCGACCGGATTCCGGCATTCGAGTGATTGGTGCCGGGATCAGTGGCAATCGGGTACCGGACCTGCAGCAGCGGCTGGATCGCGATGTGTTGTCTCACAAGCCGTCTGTGGTGGTGATTTACATTGGCATCAACGATGTGTGGCATTCGAAGAACGGCCGGGGGACTCCGGCTGACGCGTATGAGTCGGGTTTGCGTGAACTGGTGCAGCGCTGTCGTGCCGGAGGTGCTCGAGTTGTCCTGTGTACTCCCAGTGTGATTGGCGAGAAGACGGACGGCAGGAACGAGCTGGACGGTCTGCTGGACGAGTATTGCGGGATCAGCCGGAAGGTTGCTGCTGAGACTGAATCGACGCTGCTGGACCTGCGGGCTGCTTTTCTGGGTTATTTGCGTGAGTACAATACGGCGAATGCTGAGCAGGGCGTATTGACGACTGACGGTGTGCATCTGAATGAATCGGGCAATCGTTTTGTGTCGGTGCGGATGCTGGAGGGTGTTGGCGAGGTTGCTGCGAAAAAGCGAGTTTTGCGGCATGTGGTGTTGTTCCGTTACAAGCCGGACCTGACGGCGGCTCAGCTGGACGAGATCAACCGGGCTTTTCAGGATTTGCGGCGGCAGATTCCTGAGGTGCGGGATTTTGAGCGTGGGATCAACAACAGTCCGGAGGGTCTGTCGAAGGGCTTTACTCACGGTTATTTGATTACCTTTGGTTCAGAGGCGGACCGGGATGCGTATTTGCCGCACCCTGCGCACAAGAAGTTTGTGGAATTGCTGGGTGGCAAGCTGGAGGAGCCATTTGTGTTTGACTACTGGACGGTTGAGTAATCCTTCCGAATTCAGCACACAGGCAAACGCAGTCTTTTCCTGACAGGCTCAGCCCTGTAGAATCCCCAGCTTCTGCTCCGGAATTTCCCCGGCATTCAAGGAATCAGCAATGCAGGTTTCCATCACCTGTCGACACGGTCAGATCCGTCAGGATCTGCGCGACTACATTACTCAGAAGTCAGAAAAGCTGCTGCGGTATCTGGATACTGTCAGCGAAATTGATGTGACTTTGGAGTTCGAGGGTTCTCGTGTGGACGTTGAGATGCTGGTGGAGATTGAGGGTTACCACAGCATAGTGACGCATGTTGAGGGCGAGGATTCTCGTGCGACCTTCGACAAGGCTTTGCACAAGATGGAGCATCAGGTGCACAAGTACAAAGAGAAGCATCGGGATCGTCGCCATGCAACATCCGTCTCTGACGCAGCTCGTGCGGCGGAAGAGAAGGCTGAACCTGCTGGCTGAATCAGGCTGCCGTGGCGGCCTGATCAGGGTGTCATTTTTTGGGCTGGCTTAGCAGCCGTCTTTGATTTTATTTCTCGGCCGTTTTTCCGGTCGGGTTTGCGTTTATCTCTGGAACAACACGATCATGAAACTGACTGAGTTTGTCATTAAGGAAGCGATTCTGCCCAATCTCAAGGCGACCAGCAAAGAGGCGGTCATTCGTGAGATGGTGGCCAGTCTGAAGGCGTCTGGTACGATTGCAGCTGAGCATGAAGAGGCTGTGATTGCGGCGATTCTGAAGCGGGAAGAGCTGGGTTCGACGGGCATTGGCAACGGTGTGGCGGTTCCGCATACGAAGCATGCATCGGTTGAGAAGCTGTCGGCAACGGTCGCGATTTCTCAGGGTGGCGTGGACTTCGCCAGTCTGGACGGCGAGGACGTGTTTATTCTGTTCATGGTGGTATCTCCGCCGGACCGTCCGGGCGATCATCTGCGTGGACTGGAGAACATTTCGCGTCATCTGCGCAGTCCCGACTTCTGCAAGTTTTTGCGTCAGTCATCGAACACTGTGGACATTTGGGACCTGCTGGTCGAGCGTGACGATTCAGAGCGGGAATCCTGATGCTGTCTGTGAACTTGAGTTCTGACTGAAAGCCATAGATGGCAGAGCTTGTGCAAACTGTGCGCCGCGAGGTGACGCTGAAGCTTGAGAACGGGCTGCATTTGCACCCGATTTCTCACATTGTCCGCTGCGCTCAGTCATTTGCTGGTTCTGTCAGTCTGCTGCACAACGGCAAGCGTGCGGATGCGAAGTCTGCTTTTGACCTGATGCTGCTGGGTGCGGAGTGCGGGGCGGTGTTGACGGTGGAGGCCAGCGGGGCGGATGCTGCGGCAGCGGCGGCCGGGATTGTGTCATTGTTTGAATCCGGCTTTGGGGTACCGGACACCGCCGCTCACTGATTTGCGGATCGGCAGGATCGCTGTAATCCGCAGGGTTGATCCAATCCCCCCGTCGCTCAGAAATTCCTCGATCATTTCCTCGCCACCTAAGCGCCAGGTCGTTTTTGTTTGCACTATTGTAGGGTGATACGAATCACCCCATGTGAAGATTAATAGTCTTCCACAATTGGTGCACTCCCGCCATGGCTCATGAGACAGTCGCTGCTCGCCCCGATTGCTGCCCGGAACTGCTCCGCAGACGTTCCGAAGAGGCTGTGTCAGCATCCATTCATCATGCAGCGCTGGCCCAGCAATACCTCACGCTGGCGCAGAAATTTACTGCTCTGGCAGAACACGTGGCTGGTGGCGTGGACGGTCTGCAGCAGGTGGCGGTGCAGCTGGAGCGTGAGGCGTGTGCCCCGGAGGCTGTTCCGGCACTGGTGCCGCCCGTGCGCAGCGTCTCGCAGCCTGCGGTGACTGTCGCCGCCGGTCCACGGCGGATTTTTGCTGAGGCGATGCTGCAGCCGTCGGTGGCGGGCACCGGCGGTGAATTTCATGCGCCGCCGGCGCGTGTTCCACTGGATGAGTTGTCGCGGGCGGAGCAGCG
>JBJTPZ010000127.1:0-4646 GCA_046075365.1 Planctomycetaceae bacterium | reverse complement strand
CTCACCGAAAACCTCGTCCAAAACATCCCGCACGCGGTGCACGTTCTCATCGCTGATCTGCACAAAGATCGACCCTGACTCCGTCAGCAGGTCTCGCGCAACCGTCAGCCGATCCCGCAGATACGTCAGGTAACTGTGGATGCCATCCCGCCACGTATCGCGGAACGCCTTCACCATTTCGGGTTCGCGGGTGATATGGTCGGCCTTGCCGTCCTTTACGTCACGGCTCGTGGTGCTCCATTGGAAGTTGCTGTTGAATTTGATGCCGTAGGGCGGGTCGAAGTAGATGCACTGCACCTTGCCGCGCAGGCCCTCACGCTCGGCCAGACTGGCCATCACCTGCAGACTGTCCCCCAGAATCATCCGGTTGGTCCAGTTCTGATCATGCTGATAAAACTCCGTCTTGTCCACTCCCTCCGGCACGCCGTTGAAATCGCTGAACAGAGACATCTGCTGCGGCCGCGGCGGCTGCTGCGACTGCATCTGCCGCTGCAGATCATCAATCAAAGCTTTCGGATGCACCTTTTCCTGGATATACAGGGGCGGCGCATTCACCACCAGATCCGACCAGTTCTGCTCGTCCTTGCCACGCCACATCAGCTGCGGGTCCAGATCCGCATTCCGCGGATAACGGACCTCGCGCGCACGTTTGTCCTCCGGACGCACCACAGACTCCAGCTCCGCCGTCGGAATATTGGTCCGACGCTCCGTCGTATGAGTGATGGCCTCAACACTGCGAGCCGTACTGCTGGCTTTCTTAGCCGCCTTCTTCGCCATGATTCCCGGTCCCGTTGAATTCTTTCGGCCCTCGCCCCGCGTCAGTCAGCGCATGGCCACTGCCAGTTGTCGATCGATCATCGCCGCCACCTCCGCATCCACCCGTTGCCGAAAATCGGCTTCCATGGCAAACACATCACCAAACTCGGCAAACGCCCAGCGGCCAAAACACCCCAGCCGGTTCACACCGGGGATCCAGTACACATCCATCGTTTCCTTCTTGGCTTTCGCGTCCTCGCCGCGATAACCCTTGATCTCGACAATCAGGTACAGCGGATCGTCCGGGCCGCGCCCGTCATCCAGCCGGACAATAAAGTCGGGCCGGTACCGCCGCGTCACGCCCCCCTGCAGCCACGGCACCTCAAAATTCAGCCCGTGGTTTTTTACGTACGACAGCACTCGCGGATGATTCTCCACCACCCGGCAAAACTCGGCCTCCCAGTCACTGTCCATGATGGCCCAGTTGACATGGCAGCGGTCGGCTCGCGGCTCCCAGCGATCCGTTTTGCTGCTGTTGAAACTGACGTAGGCCGAGCTGCCGACAGGGTTGTACGGATCCAGGATCGCTCGAACGGGCCGTTCACCCACATAATGCCGATTAATGCCGGCAATGATCTTCTGACAGGCCATGTCACTAAGTTCCTGGTACAGCAGTTGTCCGACGAATGTACCGCCTTTACAAACCAGACAATCCTTCAGCCAGCGTCGTGTGATACGTTTCAGATTGCCGAACAGATGCATTTCAGGTTCACCGTCTGCATTCCGAAACCGGGTGGAGATCAGCCGCTCGGTCAGTTTGTAAACGATGCTCGAATGGCGAATGCTGTCCAGATGATCCAGCCGGAGATCCACGTTTTCGCCGATGATCGCCGAATTCTGCGTCACGGTGGGACCGACGATTTCCGGCGTCAATTCAAAAACAGAATCATTGTTGAACGTCGCCTCCAGTTCGTCATTCGGCAGCTCAACACGATACCCCTGCACTCGTGGAAACCGAATTTCGCTGGCATCGCGCTGCGGACGGATGGCTTTGACGTGAATGGTTTCGCGGGCAGGCTGCGGCCGGGCAACGACGGGACGGGAGTTGAAGTCAAACGGGATCCCAAGGACGTCGGCGTATTCGGCGTTGAACAATCCCTGTTCGTTGAGGTCATACGAGGACCGGCGGAGCGCTCGACCAACCACCTGTTCGCACAGCAGCTGTGTACCGAAGGCACGCACACCCAGGATGTGGGTGACGGTATTGGCGTCCCAGCCTTCGGTCAGCATTGAGACGGAAACGACGCAGCGGATCGATTCGCCCAGTCGCCCTTCCTTGCCGACAGTGTTCATGACTTCCCTCAGCACGCTGGCATCGTCAATCTGCTCGGCGGCACGCCGGTCACCGGTGCGTTCGATTATTTCGCGGCGGAATCGTTCCAGTTCATCGGCGGCTAGCTCACGGAAGCGAGGATCGAGGGCTTCGCCGGATTCCAGCTGCTGACTGTCGATCAGCAGTGTCCGAGGCCGGGCCAGTGGCTGGCCGTATTCGTCGAAATTGCGGAACAGTTCCAGGCGTCCGGGGTGAACGACTTTGTCATTTTGCAGGAAACCCGAGATGAAGTCGTAAACCAGTTTGGACGTGGAGGTGTTGTTGCAGACGATGATAAAGCAGGGGGGAACTCGGACGCCCGCGTCCCGCCACAGTTCAAAAGTTTTGACGTAGTGTCCGTAAAGGGCATCCAGAGCCGTCTGCAGTTCGACGGGGATGCTGAGCGGGTCCAGCTGGCCGGAGCTGCCGCGACCGCGTCTGGGCATCCGATCGCGGATGTTGTCCCACAGTTTTCGGAAACGGGGCATTTCTTCGCCGGGAATATTGTCCGCCACGGGGACTCGCGGCAGTTTCACAATCCCGCATTCGATCGCATCCATCAGCGAAAAATCGCTCATGGTCCACGGGAATAGTGTCCCTTCGTTGTAACCCGACCCGCTGAGAAAGAACGGGGTGGCCGAGAGATCATAGACGTGGCGGGAGCCCAGTTGTTTTGTGACGGATTCAATGCCCGAGATCCACAGTCTTGCGGCAGCATTGTTCTGTTCGGCTTCGGCGCGTTCTTCCCCTTTCAGGCTTTCGGGAGCGTCGTCCAGATCGGCGGTTTGCGGTTTTTCGCGATAGCAGTGGTGGGCTTCGTCATTGATCACGCAGACATTTTTCAGCCCCATCAGTTCCGGCATGACACGCTGCAGCATCTGACCGGGTGTTTCCAGGGTGTTAAGTTCTCCGCCTCGCCCCTGCAGCAGTGCTCGTCCGCCGGCTGAAAGTTCGACTCGCGTGCGGTGCTTGAAGGCATGGAAGTTGGTGATGACGATCTGCGCTCGTCCCAGATCCGGCAGCATGTCGCCAGGTACCAGTTCGCGGGTACGGAAGTAGCTGTCCGGGTCATTGGGTTTCAGAACCCGCAGACGATCGCGGATGGTGATGCCTGGAGTAATGATGAGGAAGCCGGAGGTAAACAGTCGGCTGCCGGGGTGGCGGACAGCATTGACCGTCTGCCATGCGATCAGCATGGCCATCACTGTCGTTTTGCCGGCTCCCGTGGCCAGTTTCAGGGCCAGTCGACTGAGCCCGGGGTTGCAGTTTTGATTGGCGTTATGCAGGTATTCGAGAAATCGTTTGCCGATTCGACCTGATTTGGGGGCAACTTCGGCGAGCCAGATAGCGGTTTCGACAGCTTCCAGCTGGCAGAAGAACGGCCGCACCCCCTGATAATCGTGGGTCCGCCAGTACTGCAGCAGCCGAGCAGTTTCCGGGCTGACCTTCCACGTGCCGGGTTCCGTCAGTGACCGCCAGTCACTGACGACCGTTCGCAATTCGTTGATCAACTGCGACAGAGCGTATTGGGTGTTATCCTGAGTGAATGATTCGTCGTCCTGCAGGGCCAGCACGGCCTGGCGACTTTTGCGTTTGCGGGGTTTGGGGATAGGTGTGATGAAATCGGCCGAGCGGCGGTGGTACACGACCCGCTGCGTGGGCTGACCGGAGGCATCCAGTTCCCAGTGCCTGCCTGGCGGCAGATATGGAGAATTAAGAATTGGCTGGTTGAAAAAATCTGCGGACATGCAGTGAACCTGTCACTCTGCTAAACCAGAATCCGAGCGGATTCGGGCATACTGCAGGGTGGTGAAGATCGGGACAGGAAAGGCTGTGATTGGTGTTACCCATCTGCGGCAAGAAATGCAACCGGAAGCGGGGAAAAAGTGTGCGGGGTCGGCCGGGGCGATTACGGAGACTCTGGTAGCTGGTGGTTGCATCCGATGATCGCGATTTACGGCTTGGGCGACTGTCGGCAGGGAATTTGCGGGTCAGACGATGGGGCAAAACTGAACACTTGATCAGATCCTGGACAGAAGGCTGTCCAGGGGGAAGCACCGTTATGGGGAGGGCGACGCATAATTCCCCTCCCTGCTAACCCACGACTGAAATTGCCTGCTGGCGCCGACACGGAGGTCTTTTTTTTCCTGAGATTGAGATGCCGTACACTGGAGCCCTGGCGGAGGCAGCCAGCAGCGGGCCGTGGGGCTGACTTTGCCCCTGGGAGCCTGGCAGATAGACGCTGGCCGCGCCCACGGGCGCTGGACTACAGTGCACCGACTGCACTTCTAACACGCCCCGACAACCGCCGAAATTACCTGCAGCCAGCGCGTCACTGCAGCGGGATACGGCGATCGTCCTGCCAGGCTCAGAGACTGCACGACCCTTCAGCCGCCCGTATCAGCACCCTCTTCAATATCGACTATACCGATTCTTCTGATTGCGCACACGTAATCGTCTCGCGACCAGCCCTTAAGAACGGGGAATGCTTGTCCCGCGCTGAAACAACGAACTATTC
>JBJTPZ010000126.1:0-3165 GCA_046075365.1 Planctomycetaceae bacterium | reverse complement strand
AGGAAATCCTCAGAAGGCGGCAATTCATCGAGCTATTGTCGAGGAGTTGCAGAAGCAAAACACTGCGAAGCCCGCTGTGGGCAGCAACTGAAATAACTTGTCGGTGGTAACAGAAGGGATGTCGTCATGAGACCTGCGTTGGGAATTGTGCTGGCTTTGACTGCTGGTTTCGCTTCGGTGCGTGGCGAACAACTCTACTTTATGGGCACTCTGGAGGGGGCCGGTCTGGGGTCCGATGCCGGCTCCAGCTGGGTCCTAATGATGCAGTACACGCCGTCGGCAACACTGGTCGCCGCGGTCACTCAGGCGACGATGACCGTTAATCGCGCTGGCGGAGGTACCTGGACGTGGTCAAACATCGACGCCGGAAAGACAAACACAGTGTCCGTGCTGTCGAACCGCAATACCTTGCGAGTCCGTCTTAACTGGACAGGCGAACAGTCCGGGATTCTTGGAACGAATATCAGTTCTTTGATTTTGACTGTTGTCAGTCCGGGAGTAGTTCCACTGCAGATCGCCAGCAAGCAGAATGTGGAGCAGCTGGTCAGCACCGCGACGAATATTACGGGGAATTTCGAGTTTGATCCGTTTGCACCATTTGGTGAGAGCGAGCAGGCACTGGTGGGAATTCCCCAGGCGGTACCTGAGCCAGGAAGTCTGGCGGTGCTGGCAGCAGCGTCCGTTTTCGCCACTCGTCGTTATCTGACGCGGCGTCGCCGATCAGCGGTGGCCTGCTGACTCGGTGGAATGATTTTCGCATTTTTCAGGAAAGTCAGTTTTTGACACTTGCGTAAACTCCCCCATTTGTGACAATCGGGCCGTCAAGAACTCTAAACAGTTCTGTCACGCCTGTATCAAAACCTGATCGAACGGGTCACCGTCTGATGGGTTTTGTCTCTGTTACACGATTTAGGGGGTAGTGTGATGCGATTTGCAAAAATTGCTGCTGCGATGGTAGCGATGGCGGTGTGTGGCGTGGTGAACGCCAACCCGCTGTATTTTCAGGGTTCTGCACTGACGGCAAATCTTCCAACAGCGGTTGGTGGCAGTTTTGTACTGTCGAATTTGGCATACACTGCGAGTGCCGGGCAGAATGCGGCTGTGAATTCCGCTGTTTTTGCCCTAAGCATGGCCGGGGCACCGACTGCGAACTTTACGGACATCAAGGGTGGTCTGGGCGCGTCAAAGAACCGTCTGCGAGTGCAAAACCTGAATACTCTGCTGGTGAATGTGAACTGGTCCGGCGACGTTGGCGCAACCATCGGAACCAGTACCAGCG
Organism: Planctomycetaceae bacterium; assembly: GCA_046075365.1. Lineage (GTDB taxonomy): Bacteria > Planctomycetota > Planctomycetia > Planctomycetales > Planctomycetaceae > SXXK01. The sequence goes on along the minus strand of JBJTPZ010000126.1, from coordinate 1,886 downwards.
AATTGAACCTGACCATCGTCAGCACCAAGAACATCGCCTCGAATGTCGCCTCGCAGGCCAACATTGACTTCCTCATTGCGAACGCCAACTCGATCACCGGTGCTTTTTTCGCGAACGGTCAGGGTTCTCTGCCTGATACCGACTTCGAACTCGTGGGGACTCTGAATGCGGTTCCAGAACCATCGACCTGGGGGTTGCTGGCTGGTATCGGCATGGTTGTGGGCCGACGCTATTTGCGTCGACGCAACACTGCAGATTCGAAGGCATGAACGCCTAATCAGTTGAAAGCCACAGAAACCGGTCGTCACAACGACCGGTTTTTTTATTTTGCACTCTGGAATCGTTTGCTGACTGTTAAACTGTGCCGGTTGTAACGATCGCGCATTCCGTCACACTGACACGTTGCCTTTTTGCAGCAACCTGTTTCCTTCCCTGTTGCAAATGGTCTCGCCTCTCCCCAAAACTTCCTGATCGTCACAAATCCCCCGAACCTAATTCTCGGCGCATCGGGTGCCTGCGGCTATGTCAATGCCGGGCGGGGATGACTTGTTGAAACAGGGAGTTCTGAAATGTCTTTGTTGCAAGGCAAAGCGTCCATTTCGCGTCTGATCGCGATTGCGTTCGCCACGATTCTGTGCACGGCTCAGTCCGTCAATGCAGCGCAGGTGTTCCTTTACGGAGTGGTCGTTTCTTCCAATGTGGCTGGCAGCTCCTTCATCGGGAAGCTATGGACCCTGGATGCTGTCTACACACCGGCACCAGGAGCCGCGACAGCACTGCTTACAGCGGCCACATTCAAGCTTGGTAACGAAACCTGGAATGTGCTGACAGCCAACAACCTGCTCAGCGTACCGCCCGTGGTCAGCGGACTTACAATGGTGACTCCCACACAACTGCAGATCTCCGCAAATTTTGATCCGGCATCGGTGCCTGGCAATCGCGGAACAGGCCGCAGCTCGTTCAGTCTTTCAATCAATGGAACTCCGGCAGATAATTCCGGCTTTGCTTCACAGGCGAATATCGAAGCAATTCTCTCGTCGTCAGCCTTGCCGCAGCAGGGGTCTTACGCGATTATCGAATCGTCCTTTGCCACGGAAAATCTCACTCTGCAGCGTACGGTTCCTGAACCATCGTCCTGGGCTATCATGGTCGGTGTTGTCGGAATGGGCGTTCGTCAAGCTCTGAAACGCCGAGCGGCCAAACGCCAGGCGTGACACCAGCGTTCGCGATTTCAATTTTAACCTGCTGAACACACGAGCCTGGCCGTTTCGGACCAGGCTCTTCTCTTTTTTCGCGTTCGTATCTCTGGACCTTTCCCGCCTACCTGGATCGCACAGTCGAAAAACTGCCTGTCCTGTCGCCACACCGACCTTCGCCATCGTCATCAAAGGTTGCACGCCAGATCACACTTTGTCACACTGTAGAGACCATTCCGGTAGTTTCAGGAGCACTCGCTGCCTTCCCGAGATGGTGGTTCCCGAAATCTGCAGTCTGTTTCGATGTCAGGGCTGTGTACTATGTCCATTTTTGCTCAGGTTGTGAAAGCTGCCACTCTGGCTGTGGCCTTCGTGACTCCCTGGTTACCAGCGATTGCCGACGAGATCTTTCGCTGGGATTTCGATCAGACCGATGCCGGCTGGACCGGAAATGATCAGGTGCAGCTGTCTGTCAGCGACGGTCACCTGCAATTGAAAGCCAAAGGCAACGACCCTTACTTTGCCTCGCCCGTCAAAGGTCGCGCCGGCCATCATCGCCTGACCCTCAGCGCCCGGTTTAAAGGCAACGCAGACGTCCAGGTGTTCTGGACCACAGAAGCCTCCCCGGCCACCTCAGAAGACAAATCAGTTCGCACAGAACTGCGCGGCTCAGACAAAGAATTCCGTCCC
>JBJTPZ010000125.1:0-32750 GCA_046075365.1 Planctomycetaceae bacterium | reverse complement strand
CCAAAGCATGCCTCCGGGCGGGCGAAGCTCCTGCTGAGCCGCAGTGCTCGGGCGGAGGCGGGCCGGAGGGGTGTGCATTCAGGCCAGCCGGGTACGGCAGTGCCCGGGTGTGCGGCATGGATGCCGCCACGTCACGCCCAGTACTTTGCGATTCCCTTCGCGGCTTCGCGGCTTCGCGTGAGACAAACAATCGCCGAATGCTGCTGCGGCCACTGGGCAGCGTTGATTATACCCCTCACCCCCGTCCCCTCTCCCCTTCCAGGGGCGAGGGGTGCCAGGTGCTTAAGGAACAGTGCTCGGGCTGGAAAGCCCGAGCTACGTTGAGGAGGCGGAGGGGGAAATGAACGCAGACGGGGGCGGAGGCGAGACCGGTGCATAGGGGTCTGCAAACGCCGCAAAGGCGTCAATGCCACCGTCCACCAGCAGGTCCGTGGCCGTCACAAACGATGCCGCTGAACTGCACATCCATAATGTTGCCGCCGCAATCTCGTCCGGATGACCCAGACGCCCCAGCGGGGCTCGGTTCGCCAGCGCCGCTGCACCACCCTGCTCAGACAACGTCGCCTGCACCAGCGGTGTTAAGATCGCACCCGGGGAGATCGAGACACAGCGGATGCCGGCCCGAGCATACTCCACGCCCCACTGACGAGCCTGCAGCAGATTGGCCGCCTTGATCGGACCATACGCCGCCACCTGACGGGCAGTTCGATACGCCTGAGCACTGCCAATGTTACACACCACTCCACTGCCCTGCGCCAACATCACTCGCAAAGCACTGCCAGCCATCTGTGCATAACCCGTCAGATTCACCGCTACCAGCCGATCCCACAGCTCAGACGGGAATTCATGCTGACCCACATAGGAAGCCCGCGGCTGGATCGCCGCATTGTTGATCAGTACGTCCAGTCCACCACACCGCTCAACCGCAATCGACACGGCTCGCTCACAGTCAGCCCGCTCTGACGTGTCGCCCCGCACAAACAAGATACCGGCCGGCAAGGTTGCCCCAGACTGCTCGTCCACGTCCAGACACACTACGGTTGCCCCGCTCTGCTGCCAATGCTCACAGATCGATCGGCCAATCCCGCTCGCTCCGCCTGTCACCAGCACCACGCGACCACTGTTGTCGTAACGCACATTGCCGGCCGGTCTGCTCATCACACAGACTCCGCACCCAGTCGAAATTTTGGCGACTGACTCAGAAATGTGCGCGGATTGTCCAGAGTGACTCGATCGATCAGCTGCGCGGAATGGCCCCGCCGCTGCATTTCCAGCCGCGCCTTTGGTACCGCCAGCGGATCACTGCAGCCCCAGTCGCCCGCCGAATTCATCCAGATCCGCTCCGATCCATACATCTCAATCACATCGGTCGCTCGCTGCGGAGTCATCTTGGTGTCGGGATACAGCGTCATGCCGGCCCAAAAACCACGATCCAGCACGTCCGCCACCGTATGCTCTTCCACGTGATCAATCAGGATGCGTCCCGGATCAATCGTGCTGGCACTGAGGGCATCCATGATCAGACGCGTCCCCTTCCGCTTGTCCTCCAGATGCGGCGTATGCACCAGAATCAGCTGATTGTGCTCCTCAGCCAGCCGTATCTGCTCCTCCAGGATAATCAGCTCGTTCTTCGTATTCTTGTTCAGCCCGATCTCGCCAATCCCCAGCACCGTGTCACACTTCAGAAACTGCGGGATCAAAGCCACGACGTCCCGCGCAAAGGCCGGATCATCGGCCTCCTTCGGATTAATGCACAGCCACGTAAAATGGCGGATTCCGAACAGTGCCGCACGTCGCGGCTCATATTCCGTCAGCTGCCGGAAATAATCTGCAAATCCCTGTGCCGAAGAGCGATCAAAACCGGCCCAAAATGCGGGCTCCGTCACCGCGATGCAGCCAGACTGCGCCATTCGCTGATAATCGTCCGTTGTCCGCGACACCATGTGAATATGAGGATCGATGTACTTCATGCTGATGCTCCCGCTGTGCCCGCTGCTTCCGCCGGCTTCACCGCTCCCAGCGCACCCTTCATGCCGTGCGCCGACTGCGGCAGCTGCTGTGACATGTCACTGAACAGATTCAATACTCGCGCCGTTCGCTGCGGACCACCGTCCGCCACCAGACGCAACGCCTGCACCAGCGCCTGCTCACGAAAATCAGGCTGCCCGCCCGCGACAGATCGGTCCAGACGGTCCAGAAATGCCGCAATATCCAGCAGCCGCGCACGATGCTCAAGAAAATACTGACCCACGATCTGCTCCCGCGACAGCGGGCAGGTCCCCGTTAAATCACTCATGCCTGTTGCCCTTTCACCTGTTGCTGCCACTACCACGTGATCCGCCGATTGCGACTGGTCACTTCCCACGAATCCACCACCCGACCGCCTTCCACCACCACCGCCCGGTCATACAGCGCACTGGTCGGACATACATGCACCGGAATCGCCAGCAGCACGTCTCCCGGCTGATAGCGGGCAGCTTCAGGAGTCACCAGTACCAGATGCTCTTCGCTGTGAATGTCCTGCACCGCATCCGGCAATTCCGGGATCAGCACTCGAGCCCCCTTCGGGGGATCAGCCGCGACTGCCTTGTTGCCCAGATCCAGCGTCACGCGGTTGGCCGCCGGACGACTGACCACGCGAGTCACCAGGGCTGCCGCCGGAGCAAACGGCAGATCCGGAAACGCATTGCCGTAGCCGGAATCACTGAGCACCGAGGTGCCGGGACAGGTTTCAATCGCCGGGTCTGACATGGATGCGTAACAGGGAAACGTAGGAGTTCCGCCGCAGGCGAAGGCCGGCACCGACGAACCCAATGCCTCGACTTCGGCCCGCAGCTGCAGCACTCGCGGCCACTGCTCGGCCACCGCCACGCGCCGCTGCATCAAATCCCCCTGCCGCTGATGCCCGTCATACACCTGAAAACCAGACGGTTCCAGCCCCGGCAGCTGCCGTACCAGATCATACAGAGCCGCCGCGCCGGGGGTTTCCGGAGTAATTCCGGTGCGATCCATGCCCACGTTCACATCCAGCATCACTCCGATCGTTACGCCGGCCGCCGCCGCAGCTGCTGACAGCTGTCGCAACGGCAGCTCATGGTCCGTCGTCGCCCGAAAACGACACTGCGGATAGGCACCGGCCAGCGATACCAGCCGCGCAATGTTCGGTCCGACCGGGTTATAGGCATACAGCACGTCCGTCGCACCCGCCGACGCACACATCTCACACTCAGCAATCGTTGCCGCCTTGTGTTTGTACACACCCCGCTCAACCCACAACCGGATGATGCGGTGCATCTTATGAGTCTTGCAGTGGGGACGCAGCCGAGCCGGTGATTTCGCCACCTTCAGCATCGAATCCAGATTGGACAGCAGGCGGTCCCGGAAAATCACCAGCTGCGGACTGGGCAGACGGTTTAGTTCTTCCGGCAAAATCTCTGGCAGTGACAAACTCATAAAACAGCACCCTGGCTGAAAATACACGGATCTCAAGGGATACCTGCGCCCGCTGCAGCACTGGCAGTTGCGGACGAACTGCCGATAGTCTAGAAACTCGACCGCGAAAGTTCACTCCAACCCCCATTGCCTTTCTGACAAACCCCCATGGCTGCTCCCAAACCCATTCGCCGCGCCTGGAAATTCTGTCCCCGCTGCGGCACGGCGGTGGCCCGCACCGGCCGCCAGCCATTCCGCTGCAGCGATTGCGGATTCTCACACTACTTCGCGCCCGTCGCCGCCGTAGGTTCGATCCTGACCGATCCGGCCGGTCAGGTCCTGCTGCTGGTGCGTGCCAAAGATCCGGGCAAAGGCCTGTACGGTCTGCCTGGCGGCTTCGTGGATGCAGGGGAAACCATCGAAGACGCTCTGAAACGCGAAGTGCTGGAAGAAATCGGTCTGACAGTCCGATCTCAGCAGTACCTTGCCAGCTACCCCAACGAGTACGTCTGGAACGGCTTTATCCTGCCAGTCACGGATGTATTTTTTGTGGTGGAGGTTGAATCGTTTGCCGACATGCGAGCAGTGGACGGGGAAATCGAAGGCTGGAAATTCTGCCAGCCCGGCCGCCGGGAACTCAACCGCATGGCATTTGAATCCAACCGTCGTGCTTTGGATCTGTACCTGCGGACGCGGCAAGGCTGAGCAGCCTGTTGCGGGAAGTGTGAATCAGGGTTTCGGTTCTCGCGGACGCATCGCGTCCCGCAGTGTTTCGCGGCATGGATCAGCCGGCGGTTTTGAACCGCTGATGGACGCTGATGAGTACCAATGCGGTTCGTTGTTCGTTGTTCGTTGTTGGTGGTTCGTGGTTCGTGGTGCTCGTGCTCGTGCTCGTAATCGTGCTCGTAATCGTAATCGTAATCGATTTTGAATTCTCTGCAGCGTTCTGCCCGTGCTGGCGGTGTCAGCGACATTCGAGTCCGAGTACGAGTACGAGCACCGTCCGCCAGGGCGGACTGAGTACGAGTCCGGTGAGGGGACTGGTCCATATGCAGATCCAGAGGACTTGAACCACAAATGGACACGAATATTGGTGGGGGATGGATGTGTATTTTGCGGGCTCTTGCGGCCGGCGGCGTCCATTTCGCGCGGTTGGGCACTGCGACTTTGCAAGAGCGACAATTGGGCGGCAGGCAGCGTGGTATCTCGGGTTCCTGAATCTTTTGGCTGCATTTCCGAGACTCTGAGGCTCACTGCAGAATTCAATACAGGCGTACAGTTTCCGGCGGCTCGCGGTGGTAAGTCTTGTGCTTGTTGGGCTGCGTCAACGAACCTTTCTGGCAGCCAACGGCGTCGTCAGGGGTCGGTTGGGTGGTTTCAGGGCAGAGGATTTGGCAGCGGAATTATCATTTACAGGGTGCAAATCCCCACCAAAATGCGTTGGGATTGCCCCAAAACGTGCATATTCGCCGAAAAAGTTGACACCTGGCTGGTGGCCGAGGTATGCTAAACTTTTGTTTTCTGCCTTTCATCTTGTTTTTTCAAGAGGTGCACATGCCTGCTCAAAAGTTGCGGCGGTCAGCGTTTACGCTGATCGAACTGCTCGTTGTCATCGCGATTATTGCCATTCTTGTGGCACTGCTGCTGCCTGCCGTCCAGCAGGCTCGTGAAGCTGCTCGTCGCACACAGTGCAAGAACAACCTGCACCAGCTCGGGATTGCTCTGCACAATTACCATGACACTCACAACCTGTTCCCTCCCGGTGCATTCTGGAACAACGCCAACGCCGGTCGTACGTATCAGCAGGGCAGCCTGCTGACTCACCTGCTGCCGTTCGTTGAACAGGCCAACATGTTCAATCAGATTCCTTTCAACAATCCCCCGGCCGCATCACTCAATGTGAACGATGCAACACTGCCTGACGGGCGGCTGATGCGAACTGTCTTTGTGGTACCGGCCTTCCGCTGCCCCTCTGACACGGTCACTGGTAACTTCAACGGTGTAAGTACCATTCAGAATTATGCTGGCAGCAAAGGTGCCACGAATGCCGGCAGTCCAACTGGCGGCAACCCGAACGTGTCTCCGACCTGCCCCGACAAGTACCTCGGGTTCATTATGGGTCACGGACAGGGTGGCAGCCGTGTTCCCGGACCGTTCTATCGCAACAACTGCAGTGACGGCATGAAGAACTGTGTTGATGGTTTGTCAAACACCATTTACATGGGTGAAGTGCGACCTGAGTGCAGCAACCACATGCGTCAGGGCTGGCTGCAGTCCAACAACGGACAGGGCATGGCCTCGACTCTGTACCCAATCAACCTGAACACCTGCAATGAAGACAGCACGTCGGGCTGCAACTGGGTCAACAACTGGGTCGATGAGTTCGCCTTCCGTTCTCGCCACACCGGTGGTGCTCAGTTCCTGCTGGGCGACGGCGCCGTTCGCTTCATTTCTGAAAACATCGACCACACCACGTACAACCGACTTGGCGCCAAGAACGACGGTATGGTTGTCACTGTTCCAGGTGACTGATGCCGGTCACACGGCTTACGGAATCTTCGCCCCTGATCGCCCGATCGATCAGGGGCGTTTTGCGTATCCTGCAACTGTCATTCTTTGAATCCTTCGATATCCTGCATTTCAAGAAGCTTTCTCCATGCGCAATTTTCTGCTGGCAACCTGCCTGCTGCTGACCGCAACTCTGACCTCCGGCTGCAATCGCGGCGATGGTCCTCCACTGGCACCCGCTTCCGGTAAAGTCACTCTGGACGGTATTCCGGTTGAAGGTGCCAGTGTCAGTTTTGAGCCTGTTGCCGGTGGTCGGCCCTGTTCCGGTATGACCGATGCTGAGGGCATCTATCGCATCACCAGTGTCGAGAAGGATGATGGTGCTCCAGTCGGGGACCATTTTGTTGCCATCATCAAAATCACCGGTGAAGGCGCCTCTGCTCCGGCTGGAACTGATCCCTCCATGTCTCTTAGTGATATTCCTGCCGCTGACGACAAGAGCGGCAAAAAGGAACCGGAAACTATCTACCTGGTGCCACGTAAATACGGCGTTGCGAAAACTTCCGGCCTGAAGGTCACAGTTCCATCCGGCGGCAGCACGGAATTGAACTTCGAACTGTCTGCTCGCTGAACCAGGGCCCAGTCAGCCGCTGCGGCCTGATTTCGCTGCATCACAGACGAGAGACCAGTGTCTCTCGTCTTTTTTTATCCTGCCGCTCAGCCCAAAGAACTCCATGCAGCCCGCCTCTCTGATAGCCGTCAAACGAGATGGACTTGAGCTGTCCGATACGCAGATCGACAGTTTCATCAGCGGTGTTTCCAGCGGACAGATTCCCGATTATCAGGCCACTGCCATGCTGATGGCCATTTTCCTGCGGGGAATGTCGCCAGGGGAAACAGCCGCTTTGACGAAAGCCATGCTGCATTCCGGAACTCGCCTTTCGTGGCCATCAGACGGTCGTCCAGTCGTCGATAAACACTCGACCGGCGGACTTGGAGACAAAACCTCGCTGATCATTGCCCCGCTGCTGGCTGAATGCGGAGTCCTGGTACCTATGCTGTCCGGACGCGGACTGGGTCCCACCGGCGGCACACTCGACAAACTCGAGTCCATTCCCGGTTTCCGCACGGACCTCAGCATTGCCGAACTGCAGCAACAGGTGCTGGAACTGGGCTGTGTCATCACCGGAACCACGGCTGAGCTGGCCCCGGCCGATAGAAGGCTCTACGCACTTCGTGATGTCACCGCCACCGTACCCTCCATTCCGCTGATCACCGGCAGCATCATGAGCAAGAAGCTGGCTGAGTCTCCTCAGGCACTGGTGCTTGATGTCAAATACGGTTCAGGCGCCTTCATGAAGACGGCAGTCGAGGCCGCAATGCTGGCAAAATCACTTGTCAGTACAGGACACTCCATGAACGTCACTGTCAGCGCACTGCTGACAGACATGAATCAGCCGCTGGGGGCCATGTGCGGCAATGCCCTCGAAGTTATGGAAGCTGTCATGGTGATGCAGAATCACGGGCCGCCGGATGTCAGGCAATTGTCGCTGCTGCTGGCCGCCGAGGTGCTTGTGGACTGCAAAGCCGAGACCAGTCGCAGCAGTGCCTTCACTCGCTGTGAAAAGCTGCTGCAGTCCGGAGCCGTCTATGAACGTTTTCTGCGAATGGTGGCTGCACAGCACGGGGATCCCCGTCTGCCCCTGAAAACCGCGCCTGCAACTGACCTGACAGCCCCTCGCGCGGGCTTCATTCGACACATACACGCCGAACAGCTCGGGTATGCCGTGATCGCGCTGGGCGGAGGAAGACAGCGCGCAGACGACAAAATTGACCACTCCGCCGGGATCGAAATGCTGGTACGCATCGGTGATCAAATCACAGTCGGGCAACCCCTCGTGCGGATCTACAGCCACCAGCCGGATTCCGTTCGACGGCAGATCCTGAATGCCTTTGAATTATCCGATGAACCAGCCAATACTCAGCTGCCACTGGTTCACAGTCGCCTGACAATCCATGCAGGACAAATTCAGCTGCAGACAGTGCAAGATTGCTGATCGCCAGACCTGGCAACAGGATTACTGCTGGTTCTCTGATAACTGCTTCGCAATCTGGTCAGCCTCTGCCCACTTCTGTGTCCCCTCGGACATCAATTCACCGTTGTCAGATTCCACAGCCTGAGCAATCAGTTTCCACGCGTCAGCTCGCAGCTGGAGATACTGCATAAACTGGATAATCGCCGGATTTTGGGGCTGACCACCACTGGCAGACCGCAGGCGTTCGAGACTCTGATTCCATTCCGGCAGAATCTCACTTTGCAGCAGCTTCACGAAATCTTCGTTCGACATCCGTCCGGACCCGAGCTTCTCAGTTGCAGACACATACAGCGAAAGTACACGTTCCTCCAGCTCCGCCACACGCTGAACTTCTCCCGCCAGCCCCGGCATTTCGTTAAGTGCGGGCAGCCGCAGAACACCAGCCACAGTGATGCACAGCGCCAGGATCGACAGCCCCAGCAGACGCAGCTGCCGACCGGCCTGCAGGTCCGTCGATCGCGAACCAGCAAGGATCAGCCCACTGAGAATGCCGGCCACAATCCCCCCAATGTGCGCTGCCTGGTCAATCCCCGGAACTCCCAGGCCAATTAACAAATTGAAACCAAGGAACGGTATCGTACTGCTGCGGACCTCCCTGACAATTCGATCAGGAATGTCCTGACGCCGCCGAAAGTGCCAGGCCCCAAGAGCCCCGCAGATGCCAAAAACGGCTCCCGATGCACCCGCACAAACGGCATCAGGAGACCAGCGTATGCCGAGCAGACTGCCGGCAATGCCGCTGAATAGGTACAGCACCAGAAAGCCAAAATTGCCCGCCAGTCGCTCCATGACACGACCACCCTGATGCAGTCCCCAGAGGTTGCAAAGCAGATGGAAGAACCCCCCAGTGCAAAAACGTGCAGGACACCAGTCGCCACCAGTCGCCACCAGTCGCCACCAGTCGCCAGCTAAAGTCAATGGACCATAATCAGCGCCCCAGGCAATCATCGCCGGAATGGTGATTGACAGCAGACTGCCGCTGGCTGCCGCGACAACAACAAACATGCCGATATTCAGCCCGATCAGCAGCGGTGATATCCAGACGACCGGAGTTCTTTCAATCAGACTGCGATGGTACTGCTCAAGAATATGCACCTCACTCCCAGGCTCCGGCGGCGCCATTCCAAGGCGTTCCCGCAGACTTTCAACCTCATCCATGCTGAAGCCCTGCAGTCTGACGTGCGTTCCGGTCTTCCGAAAAGATCCCTTCAGTGCAGATCGAAAATTCTGCTGCCGTCTGTCAGACAGGCCTGTACCAGCCAGACTGACACTCTCAACATCGCGGAAAACAACTCCAGCACCATCATTGAAGAACAGATGCTCAACATTTTCCCGCTGCGTCGTCATCTGAGCGAAAGCATTAAGCAGCAGATGATGCTCATTGCAATCCACTGTTGCAGGACGAAAAACAGCCCTTACCTGCACGATCAGCACCGGGATCAGAAACAGCAATGCTGCCACTATCGAACCTGCCCCGGAATCTCCTCGTGCCAGATAACCGACCATCGGTATTGCCACAGTCATCACCTGCGCTGCCTGCACTGCCGCCATCAGACGGCCGTGTCTGGCGGTCATTTTGAAAGGCACCACCGGCAGGCTGTCGGATTCAGCATGCTGCTCACTCACTCAGTGCCTCCCGCCTCAGTCATATCCAGCTGCTTCATCTTGCGATACAGATTCGAACGATGCAGTTGCAGGGCCTCAGCCGCGTCCGTCACATTGCCGCCGGCCTGACGAATCACTCGACGGATGTAATCTCGCTGGAAGACGCGAGTCGCATTTTCGAGACCCAGATCGAGCGCCGGCAGGCTGCCGGAATCACTGTCAGGACTCAGCATAAATGCCAGATCATCCGACTCCACACGCTCACGCGCGCACAAAAACGCCAGTCGTTCCATCAAATTGCGAAGTTCACGCACATTGCCGGGCCACGGATGAGCCTGCAGACGCCGACGCGCCTCCTGAGACAGCTGCAAAGGCGGGCGACGGGCCTGAGTCGCAAACTTTTTGAGGAAGAATTCCGCCAGCAACAAGATGTCCTCAGGCCGCTCTCGCAGTGGCGGCAGATCCAGGGTCACCACACCCAGACGATAGTACAAATCCTCCCGAAATTTCTTCGCTCGCACCGCCTCACTCAAATTCGCATTCGTCGCCGCCACAATCCGCACGTCCACAGGAATCTGCTGCGAACCGCCAACACGAGTAATCACCTTCTGCTCAAGTACCCGCAGCAGCTTCGCCTGACCGCCCGGACTCATGTCGCCAATCTCATCCAAAAACAACGTGCCGCCGTCCGCCAGCTCAAACTTGCCCTGACGCATTTCACGAGCATCCGTGAAGGCACCTCGCTCATGGCCAAACAGCTCACTCTCCAGCAGCGATTCCGTCAGCGCTGCACAGTTCACAGCCACAAACGGGCAGCCCGCACGACTGCCCTCGTAATGCAGCGACTGCGCTACCACCTCTTTGCCCGTACCACTTTCACCCAGCACCAGCACCGGCAAATCCGTCGATGACAAACGACGAATCGTGTCCCGCAGGGCAGTCATCGCCGCACTCTCACCAATGATCATAATGCCCTTCGCAGCCCGTTCAGCCAGCTGACTGTGACTGCGATGCAGCAGATCTTTTTCCTGCAGATTCCGCAGCGCTACAGCAGCCTGAATCCCCAGCAAGGTCAGACACTCCTCGTCTTCCGTCGTAAACACCAGCCCGCCATGACGGTTGATTCCCTGAAAAGCGCCAATCACCTTGCCATCGGCATCTCGCAATGGAACACAGATCAGGCTGCGAGTCCTGTAGCCGCTGCGACGGTCCACTTCCTGATTGAATCGAGCATCGTCATAGGCGTCTTCCACCAAAATCGAACGGCCCGTCTTTAATGTCTCACCTACAATCCCCTCGCCAGCCGGCAAACGCAGCGAAGCGCCGCGAATCCCCAGCGCCGGACGGGCCTCCACCTCATTACGCTCGCGATTCCACAAAAATATGCTGCTGCGATCACAGTGCAGCAGGCGAGTTGCTTCCTGAGCAATCAGTTCCAGCAGCGGTGCCGCATCCTCCGCCTGAGACAGCCGCGAAGCGATCTCCAGCGTCGAACGCAGACGATCCATCTGCCGCTTCGAACGCTGTTCGTGATCTGTCAGTGTCAGGCACAGTGACAATGTTCGCGCCAGCAGAATTCCACCGTCCGCCAGCTCTCGGTCCGCATGACGACCGGCCGTCGCCAGTAAGTGGCCCCCCGGAGTCTCTCGGGTCAGCGGAAACGCCGCAAACACTCGACCCTGCTCAGAACGCAATACACCCGCGGCCTCACGATCAACCGCGTCCTCCCACAACACCGACGGCCGAACCCCACCCGCCTGACCATGCTCAAACGCCACTTCCCAGGCCGGACCCGGCACACGCCGAATCACACCCGCCCACTGCACCGCCAGCTCGGAACAAATGTCCGCCAGAGCCGACTTCAGAAAACTTTCCGGACTCGCCGCGCGCAATGCGTCCGACAACAGCTTGCCCGTCAGCTGCAACAACTGACCGCTCGCAGAACTCGGTGACAACAAAGCAGTCTCAGACGCCGTAATCCATTCCGTCGCTGCCACTTCCACGCGCCTCCCACCTGCGTCAACAACTCAACTTTTCCAGCATTGCGCCATCGTGATGACGCCGCAAAAGCTTAGCGAGTGTCGCGAAATGGTCAACACCTGTCGGAAAATGTCGCAGCTCTGAGTGCGCAGTGACAGCAGTCTAAGACAACCGCGTCAGCAATTTTCCAAGCACATCGTCCGTCGATTCAAGAGTCGCAAACAGATGATCGGGATCCGACGGTTGCAGCTGTTCACACGAATACACCCCCGTTGCGACGGCGACAGCACGTGCGCCGATGGCACGAGCACAGCGGACGTCGGCCGGTGTGTCCCCGATCACAACGGTGTCATGGCCCGGAATCTGCCGCTGCAGTCGCTCACGCACCGCCGACAGAGCCACACGCGCCACATCATTGCGGTCGGCATGATGATCACCAAATCCGCCGGACTGCTCAAAAAAATGATCAATCCCGAAATGCTGCAGCTTGATCACCGCGCCCTCAAAGTAGTTGCCGGTCAGCAGGCTCAGATGCACATCCGCACGCTGACTTAACAACTGCAGCAACGGCAGCACACCTGGCAATAACCCTCCCGGCAACTGCCTCAGACAATCCGGCAGCCGGTCCAGGTACGCCCGCATGAAACGCTGACGGGAAGCAGCGGTTGCCGGGATCCCGTACCGCGCAAAAATCTCGTCCTCGATCCCGCGATCCGTCCGACCGGCAGTCAAAATCTGCTGAAACGGATCTGCGATCCGAAATTCCTCAGATAATGCCAGCTCCATGGCCCGCTGCCCGGCGCCGCCCGTACTGAGCATCGTGCCGTCAATATCAAAAAACAGCACGTGCTCTGTCATCACCATTCCCCCAGTTCCTGCTGCAGTTCACACCAGCGCTGTTCTGCTTCTTCCAGCTCAGCCGATACCGCAGCAATCTTCTTGTGCAGTTCCATGGCCTTCTTTGGATCGGACGTCTGCATCATCTCGGCCGTCAGCGCCTTCTTTTCGTCATCCAGCCGCGAGATGGTTTTTTCGAGATTCCTCAGCGTCTTGCGCTGCTGATGCTGATCCTTGCCGCCACCACCTTTGTCACCCTTGCCGGAATTCAGCTTGCTGGCCGGCGGCGCTGCCATCCGCCCCGAGGCCCGCTCCCGCTCGCCATCCTCAATTTCCTTGTTCACGTAGTACAGGTAGTCGTCGTAGGAACCCGAGTAGTTCCGCACGCGGCCATCACGAACTTCGATAATATTCGTGGCCACTCGACGCACAAAATGGCGGTCGTGGCTGGTGAACAGCACAGTGCCCTTGTAGGTCAGCAGGGCATCAGCCAAAGATTCGACCGTTTCGACGTCCAGATGGTTGCCGGGTTCGTCCAGCACCAGAATGTTGTAGGTTCCCAGCAGCAGGCCAGCCATGCACAGCCGCGCCCGCTCTCCCCCGGATAAGACTCGCACCGGCTTTTTCGTATGTCCGTCCCGAAACAGCAGCGAACCCGCCACCGCCAGACACTCCTGAGTCGTCGTGCCGGGCTTCGCCTTGTACTCCAGATACTCCAGCACTGTCTTATCCTGCGGCAGATTGGTGTATACATGCTGGGCATACACGCCAATCTCACAGCCGTAACCCCATTTGATCCGACCATCGACAGGCTTCAGAGAATCCACGAGGGTCCGCAGCAAAGTGGTCTTGCCCTGACCGTTGTCACCCACAATTGCCGCACGCTGCTGATGCTCGATTTCCAGATCGATGCCCGAGACTACTGCGGTCCCGCCATAGCCAATGGCCAGATCCTGACAGCGCACACAGGGGCCCTGCCGAGGCTCAATCTGCGGCGGACGAATATGCACTGTCGGCAGATCTGCCTCAATCTCTTCCAAAGACAAACGATCCAGTTGCTTCTGCTTCGAACGCGCCTGACTGGCTCCCGTGGGCTTCGCCCGGTTTTTGTCAATGAATCGCTGCAGCTGCTTTTGCTTCGCCTGTACCGCCGCATTCGTCCGCTCAGCACGCAGCTTCTCTGCCTCAAGATGCTCAAGGTAGGATCCAATCACACCCGGAAACATCGTCAGTCGGCCACGATTCAGCTCAAGCGTATGAGTACACGTGGAGGTCAGAAACTCACGGTCGTGCGACACGACCAGACAGGCTGCCGGGAAATGTCGCAGAAAATGCTCAAGCAGAATCTGAGTTCTAAGGTCGAGAAAGTTGGTTGGTTCGTCCAGCATCAGCAGATTCGGATCGTGCAGCAGCAAGGCCGCCAGCTTCACTCGCGTCTGCCAGCCACCCGACAATCGCCTGACCGGCCCGGTCAGATACTCGCCCTTCAACTCAAATTCAGCAGCCACCTCACCGCACTTCCAGTCCGGCGCGCCACTGTCACGCATCAGAAAATCCATGGCCGATTCGTCAGCCTGAAACGGATCATGCTGCCGCAAATAACCGACTCGTAAATTCGGCGACCGAGACACCGTCCCGCTGTCCAGCTCTTCGTCACCCAGCAGCACCCGCAGCAATGTCGACTTGCCGGCACCATTGCGGCCCACAAAGCCAACCTTAACGTTTTCGTACAGAGTCACGCTGGCCTCATCCAGCAGCATCTGATCTCCGTAACTTTTCACAGCATCCGTCAATTGCAGCAAAACAGACATATTTCAGCTCAGCAGGTCCCGGGGAAAATTTTCGGCACCAAAAAGAATACACTGCGGACACCCGCTCAATCAAATGGCTCCGGCCCCGCCAGCACGGTTTCCCGACACCACAGAAAATTGTTGCCGGCCAGAACCCCGGAATTGCCGTGTCGCGACTCACTGGCCGAGAAAACCCCCAAAAACGGCGTTTTCTGAGCCACCACTGCTGTCACAAGGATCCAGATCTTCGCGGAAACACAGCTCGAACCGAATCTTCAGCCGTCAGCCGTCAGCAGCGAGCAGCCAGGCAGCAACTGAGCACGGGTGATCTGTCCGTTTCCCCGAAATGCGATTAGAATGCAGCGGTGGTATCGGTTTTTTCAGAGGATCTCTGGTATGCGTTCGCTGTGGATCATTCGCGCAGTCCAAACTGGCATCGTTGCTGTGCTCCTGCTGGCCCTGCTGCCGGCCGCGCAGGCAGTCCCCCAGGACGCCGCCGCAACCCAGCCGGAAACCGCCGCTGCGCAGGCCTCGTTCCTGACAGTCCGCGAATTTCTGGCGGCCGGCGGAGCCATCGGTTACGTGATCATGCTGCTCAGTTTCGTGATGGTCGCACTCATCGCTGACGCCGCAATTACACTTCGCCGCAAACAGTTCATTCCCCCAGGACTTGCCGAAGAGATTCAGCGACTGCTGACTGAACGCAAACTGACCGAAGCACGCTCGATCTGCCTGCGTGCACCCGGACCACTCAGTCAGATCCTGCTGGCCGGACTGGAAGAAGTTCCCGGAGGACATTGGCCGCCCGTTGAGAAGGCACTGGAAGACGCTGCCGCCGAGCAACTTGTTCGAGGCGGGCGTCGCATTGAGCACCTGTCGGTCATCAGCACGCTGGCCCCGATGCTGGGACTGATGGGGACCGTTTGGGGCATGATCGTCGCTTTTATGGAATTCGAAGTCAAAGCGAATCCGCAGATCTCTGAGCTGGCCCCCGGCATCTACAAAGCGCTCGTCACGACGCTGCAGGGACTGGCAGTCGCCATTCCCTGCATCGCTGGGCTGGCGTTTTTTCGCAGCCGCATCGATGAACTCTCTGCTGATGCCCTCGCCGCAGCCGGTAAAACCTTTGCCGATTACCGACGCCAGACGCAAAACCGTCGCAGCAACTCAGGCTGACAAACGGCCGTTTCGGGACCCGCGGGAATCAGGCCGACCAGTCAGACGCGGCTGACCCGGCGATCTTTCGCAGCAGCGAAAACCAGCAGCAGCGCACCAGTCGCTGCCACGACAGCAGCAATCAGCAGCAGGCGTCCGGGCAGATGCTGCTGATTCCTCACATCCAGAGCAATACCGGCTGCCAGCAGCGCCGGAGCCAGTCGTTCCAGACTTAGCAGCACGGCGTTATTGCAGAAGTGCAGCAGCATCCCCGGCACCACACTGCCCGTCTGCAGCCGCAACAGTCCCAGCAGCAGGCCCAGCATAAACGTCCCCGGAAGTCTCTCTACAGTGAGCGAGGCATCGGTCACGACGTGTGCGGCAGCAAACACCGCCGTACTGATCAGCAGCGGTCGAAATTTCCCTGGCAGTATGCTCTGCAAACCGTTCCATAGAAATCCTCGAAAGAACAGTTCCTCACAGATCGCGGGGGCCACTGCCAGACACAGCAGCTGCAGCGGCAGCGAAGTATTGCTGGTCAGCCGATCCACCATCTGCCGCAGGGCCGGATTGTCCATGATCTTCTGCAGAGTATCGCCGCTGCCAGCCAGCAACAGCAGTTCGTACACAGCGGTCCACGCAGTGCACCCCAGCAGCAGGGCTGCGGGCACAGCCGCCGGACGAAATCCAGACAGTTGAAAACCGGTCACCATGCTCACTCGTCCCATGCGCATCGCTGCCATCGGCAGCAACACAAATAGCCCCAGCAATACCGCTGCTGAAAGCAGCAGCTGGCCACTGGTATTTTCCGGAGCAATCAGTCGCCCGCGCAGACCGGCCAGCACCGCGAACAATGGCAGCAGCGCCAGCAGCGTGCCAAGCATGATCCGCTGCGGTACAAAATCCAGCAGCTGAGCGGGAGCACGCTGCTGTTCTCGCCGATCCGCTGCGAACAGCACCGCGTCGCTGCCGAAAATTCCCGCCGCCAGTCGCAGTGCCGCAGCGGAATATCCGGCCGTGGCCGCCAGAGTCAGCAGAAACAGCCCTGTCGGGGCAATCCCCTGAAACAGCTCGCGACCCAGCAGCACAATATTCACCAGTGGTACCAGCGAGAGCCATGCGGTCAGACGCACACCCGGCATCAGGCTTAAAATCCCCGGTGCCAGCGATACCAGCATCAGCGGAATCAGCCACGCCTGAGCCTCACGGAAGCTGCGAGCAAAACTGGTGATGGACAGCAGAACGGAAGAAAAAAACGAAGCAAACACAATCAGCAGCAGCAGCACCTGCAGCAGCATCTGTACGCCAATGCCCTGCGGAAGCAGGACGCGGTCAAACCCCGTCGCTGCCAGCGTTACCATCATTGCTGTCAAATTAATCACGGCCGTCATTACAGCAACCAGAAACACGGCACAGAATTTTCCGGACAGCAGCTGCCGCCGGGACACCGGAGCAGCCATCAGCAGCTCGAGTGTGCCCCGCTCACGCTCACCAGCTGTCAGGTCAATCGCCGGATAAACAGCTCCTGTCATCGTCATCAGTACCAGCATCAGAGGCACAAAGGCCGCCAGAGGTGACTCGCTTTTTCGCGCAGACGGCAGGCCCTTCTCACGCACCATCACCATCGGATCGCCCCCTGACGGCTGGCGATTCAGCACCTTGCGAATCTTCACATCACGATTTTCTCTAAGCCGAAACGCCACGTCTTCAGCCGCCGCCTCACTGACCGGATCACCCGTGCGATAGAGCACCTCAATTGCGGTCACGGGGGACATCGCCGCATCAGTCGCACGCGGACCCAGCACGACGGCCACGTCGACCACCCCTTCCCGCAAACCTCGCTCGATCAGTTCCACGTCATAAGTCGTGTCAAAGTCCAGACGCAGCAGCGGTTTCACCCGCCCGGTGCCAGGATTCAACAACGGCAGCTCAAGCCCCGGCAGTGGCATTGGCACGCCCCCGGACTCAGAGGCTGCTGCGGGACGCCCCGATAACTGCTCAGAAGGACTTCCCGTCTCTTCAATCGCCACCAGCATCTCCCGCGCGTAATCCAGCGAGATGCGATTGTCAATGACGACCGCGGCCTCTGGAACCGCCGCATTCACGCTGGAAAAGGCGAACCGCTGCACCACCATGCCCAGCAGCGGATAGACAATCAGCGGCATCAGCAGCAGTGTGGCCAGCGTACGACGATCACGCAGCGATTCACGACATTCTTTACGAGCCAGTCTGGTCAGACGGCGAAGTGCAGGTGTGGCAGGTTCTGATGTGCGGTAATGCCCGGAATTCATGGCTGACCGCTTTCTGGAAAGACCGGCTGCCGCTCGGCCAGTGAATTTTCCGGCGGCATCAGGTCCAGAAACATGTCTGTTAAATGTTCTCGACCGGTTTGCCGCTGCAACTCTGCCAGCGTTCCCTCAAGCTTCAACTGGCCCCGAAACATCAGGCCAAAGCGACAGCACAGTCGCTGTGCTTCATCCAGACGATGAGTACAAAAGATGACGGCCTTGCCCTGCTGACGCAGATGAGCCGTGTATTCAAAAATGCGACGACTGCCGACAATGTCCAGTCCGCGAGTCGGCTCGTCCATCAGCACAACCGGCGGATCGTGCATCAGCGAGCGAGCCAGGTTCACGCGCTGCTGCTGCCCCGTACTCATTCCGGCACACCGCCGATCCATAAATCCCCGCAGGTCAAAAAGATCGGCCAGCATTTCTGCCCGAGCTGCTGCCTGGTCATCAGGAACACCGTACAAATCAGCCAGATACAGCATGATTTCGCGAGGGGTCAGCCACTGATACAACCCGGAACTGGACGACACCAGAGAAACGCTGCGTTTCACTTCAATCGGATCCGCTGCCGCATCAAATCCGGCAATCCGGACTGTACCGGACGTTGGACGCTGCAATCCCAGCATCATCCGCAATGTCGTTGTCTTTCCCGCGCCGTTGGCTCCCAGCAGCCCGTAAACCTCACCGGGGTACACCTGCATGGACACGCCATTGACCGCCAGCAATGTTCCCGTGGCCGTCGCAAACTCCTTCACCAGATCCTGCACATCAACTGCTGCCTGACCCGCGCCTGCCCGGCGAATGACAGCATCAGCGGCAGGTTCAGGGCTGGCAGACATCAGGCGGGTACTCAACGGCACTGTGGAACATGGAAGACATCCCCGAACATAGGCCCGCAGGCATGGAATTCAATCAGCCGGGCCGGTAAAACTCGCGGAACAGGACAGATTTGTGGGGATCTTTCGACTTGCGGGGTCAGACCATCATGGGCAGAAAAAACGGATTCGGCGGGTTTTTTCACGCTGCAGGCAGTGCGTGGCTGACTTTGCTGGCAGCTTTAGGCACAGTCATCGACTCGCAGTCCGCGACCGCTCAGAGCCCCCAGGACGCCCGGCAGAACTGGCATCAGTGGCGCGGCCCATTCAGTAACGGCTCGGCCGCTCCGGAGGCTGCTCCGCCGGTCCAGCTGGATGTCAAACGCCCCGGAAACTGGGCCCTTTCACTGCCCGGAGAAGGCGCATCCACTCCCATCCTCTGGCAAAAACAGATTTTTGTGCTCTCAGCTGAACCCACGGACCGACCGGCCGAAGCCCCGATACAGCCTCATTCGGACGCCAAAACTCAGCCGCCGAATCGCTACTACCGATTCATCGTTACCAGTGCCGATCGGCAGACCGGGAAAATTCTCTGGCAGAAGACCGCCATCGAACAGGTGCCGCACGAGGGCAAACACACCACACACACCTACGCAGCCGCTTCACCGACAACCGACGGCAAACGACTGTACGTTTCCTTCGGCTCGCGCGGTCTGTTCTGCTACTCACTGGACGGTGAACTGATCTGGCAGAAGGATCTCGGTGACATGCGAACTCGCTTCGGCTGGGGTGAAGCGATCACTCCGGCACTGGCCGGTGACCTGCTGATCGTCAACTGGGACGCCGAAGAAGGCTCATTCATTGCGGCACTGAAATCAGACACAGGCGAGGAAGTCTGGCGGCAGGAACGCCCCGAAGAAAAGACCTCCTGGAACACTCCGCTGATCACCGAGTCTGCTGGTCGCACCATTGCCGTCGTCAACGGATCCGGCAAAGCCCGAGCGTACTTAGTGGCTGATGGCCAAGTACTGTGGGAATGCGGCGGCCAGACCACCAATGCCATCCCCAGCCCGCTGCAATTTGCAGAGACGGCGATCTGTATGAGCGGGTACCGAGGTGCAGCATCTTTTGCCATTCCCCTGAACAGCTCCGGTGATGTCAGCGGAACTGAAAGGATCCGCTGGAGCTTTCCGGAGGGCACTCCTTATGTCCCCTCGCCCACACTCAGCGGCAACCGCCTGTACTTCACGGGCAACACCGGTGATATTCTGACGGTGCTTGATGCCGACTCCGGCAAACCCCTCGCCCAGAAAAAACGCCTCAGCGGCGTCGGTAACTGCTACGCCTCACCACTGGCCGCCGGCGGTCATATCTACATTACCGGTCGTGAGGGCACAACCGTTGTGCTGCAGGACAAGCCGCCGTTCGACGTGGTCGCCACCAGCCACCTCGATGGCAACTTCGACGCCAGCCCGGTCGCCGTCGGCGGCCAGCTGCTGCTGCGAAGCTGGAACACCCTGTACAGTTTTTCGCAGTGAGCAAACTGGCGTCGTCGCGTCCGCGGCCCGCTGCCACTTCATTCGTGTTCAAGAGCGTTCATGAGCGGTTCAGGGAAAACGCCCGGGCCGATCTCGGGCTGGAAAGACGCCAGGGGGACAGAATCGTAGCTCGGGCTTTCCAGCCCGAGTTCTGCTCTGAGGCACGCATCAGCCCGGCCGTGCGGCTCAGCAGGAGCTTCGCCCGCCCGTTGTCGCTTTGGCGGAAAGGCAGGGGCCGTTTGGCTGTTTCCGACTCCCTCACGGTCGCGGCTCGCTGAATCGCCGGTCCGCAACCTTGGGAGAGCGAGGCTCCCGCCGAGCTGCCGCGTGCTGTTCCGCGATGCGGAGTAGACAATCGCAAGGACAGATCTCGGGCTGGAAAGCCCGAGCTACGTGAGGGTGGCTGAGCGGCTGAGCAAATTGCTCGGCCATTGGTGCTCATCAGCGTTCATGAGCGGTGTAGCAAATCGCAAGGACAGATCTCGGGCTGGAAAGCCCGAGCTACATGAAGGTGGCTGAGCGGCCAAGCAGAATGCTCGGCCTTTGTTGTGCATCAGCGTTCATGAGCGGTGTAGCAAATCGCGAGGGCAGATCTCGGGCTGGAAAGCCCGAGCTACGTGAAGGCGGCTGAGCGGCTGAGCAAATTGCTCGGCCATTGGTGCTCATCAGCGTTCATGAGTGGTGTAGCAAATCGCAAGGGCAGATCTCGGGCTGGAAAGCCCGAGCTGCGGGTGGGGTTTGCCTGCGTGGCAAAACATACTGACTGCACCACTTCAAAACTTTTCCGCCACGACTTTCGCCAGCTCACCAGCCACGGCTTTGGCCAGCAGTTCATTTCCCAGTCGATTGAAGTGGCACCACGGATCCACATACAGCGTATCCGTCACCTCACGGAATAACCCGGTCTGATCACTGAATGACAGGCCCTGCTCCTTCGCCTTTGCACCGGCAGCCCGCAGCTCTGCGTACGCCGCAGCCGTAACGGTCTGCAGTTCCTGGCCGTCTGCCACACAACGCTCCAGTTCATACTCCGTAAATGGCTTGGAATCCGGCACATACTGATTCGGCTGCAGCACATGCAGATAGGGAATTCCCAGGCCGCGGCACACTGCCTGCATTTGCTGCGAACTGCGAATCCAGAGATCAGCAGCGGCCACTGCCTGTTCTTCAGTTGATTCCTTCTCCGGCAGCGGTCCATGATGCAGGTAACTGCTCGAATTCGACTGCGACACCTGCATGCCCAGACGTGACAGCTCTGCTCGCGCAGACTCGTCACGCAAATGCCACCAAAGCTGATACAGCGCCAGCCACCGCAGCGGCGACTCTAGTGCCTGTCTGCCGGACTGCTGCCGCTCAGCCCGCAGCGTCAGCAGCCGCAGTGCCTCTACCGAAATTCGCGGATCCGTCATCACCAGTGATCGTGCATGCCAGGAACGAGGATAGGCGATGGAGGTCTTTTGTCGCGCATTCTCGAGAATGCTGAGAGCACCATCGTTGAAGCCGTCAATGTTCAGTACCGCATCAAATTCGCCACCCAGTGACAGCACGTAATTCAGAGCCATCAGCTGCTGCGGCTGCTTGTAGCCTGGCAATGCCAGTCGCACGATCTGCAGTCTGCGGCCCTGCAGCTGAGGCAGCTCAGACAACAGCTGCCGCAGAGTCGCTTCACCTTCCCACGAGAAATTCCAAGCGACCGAACCACCACAGATCCCCAGCAGAAAAACGTCCGCCGAACGTTTACGAACCGCTTCACCGTCATCACGAAATCCCAGCGAATTTGTCCGCACCTCTCGGTTATCCATCTCTTCTGTACGGCTGAGCTGCGGATTGTGCACCCAGCCAAGGTACGGATGAATGACTTCAGATGCACCTTCACTGACCGCTGCTCCGGTGGCCGCCGCCTGCTGATGCTCAGTCAGAGTCTCTAATGTGCCAAATGGCAGCACCAGCAGCAGATAGCCACGTGCCAGCACGTCACAGGCCACCAGGGTCAGCAGCAGCATCGCCGCAATAAACAGCCGCCGCCGCCCGCGGTTTACCGTCATGGCAGGAGGCACAGCGGGGGGCGAAGAATAGTATCCGGATCCGGACATAGCAGTTTCCCGTGGCAGACATCAACACATTCAGATCAGCGAGCCGCCGAAAGCACCACAATCTTCGTCCGACGCCTGACCAGATCCGGCAGCAAAGCCGGCGGCATCGTACGCGAAAAATTCAAAATCGCCGGTTCTGCCAGCGGCAGCGACGGCACAACTATACTGGTCACCGGCGGTTCATAGAGCGAAGCCAGCAGTACCAGTGATTCAGCCCCGCCTGTACAGCGGATCTCAATCGACTTCAGCTCCGGACACTGCTGCCGCAGGACCTGCAAACCTCGTCGAATATCCCAGACTCGCATCCCGTCCAGCGTCATCCCCAATAACTGAAATCGCCGCTGAATCTGGATTTGCTTCGCCTCATTGCCCGGCCACGGCCCGGACAGACCCGGCCGCAGTGAGAGCAATGCCACCGGCCCCGAAAGACCCTCGGCCGCTGAATCCGGCAACGGGCCACCCGGCGCAATCACCAGTACCACCTGCTGCAGATTCCGCAGCTCAGCTGCAGCACCATGCAGCACATTCATTTGCAGTTCAACAAACGGCTGGCTGTCAAAGGTCAGCCGAGTCACCGCCTGCTCTGCCCCGTTCACCTGCACCGTACCGCCAGCCTCCACTCGCACTTCCCGACTGACCGCATCTGCTTCAGGCCACGCTCGAAAACAGCGGTCCAGCAGCTTCGCCGTCATGTCTTCCAACAGCAGCGGCGCCTTCAGCTGCTGCTCCGACAAAGGCTGGGCTGCCGGGACAAACTGCTCATCAATTTTCGTGTTCCGTTCGTCCTGCGGCAGATCAGCAAATACTCGCAGCTGCGGCGGCTCAAAAAACTTCACAGCCGTCTTCTCAATCATCGTCAGGTCATTGCGAAAATGACGATTGAACCAGCGAAAAGCATGCAGGTGCAGTTCCTGAGTATCCGCGTGAGGCCCCTCGGTGATTTGCAGTCCCAGCTGGTCACCCGCCTTGTACAGCTGATAGATATGCCGCACCTGACGATGAATATCCACAACCCCCTCCAGCGGGAAAATCGGATCCTTGTCGGTGTTGGAAATCAGCAGCGGACGAGGTGCCACGAGGGCGGCCAGCTTTGCATAGTCCCAGCGATACGTGTTCACGAAATACATGCAGTCACAGTGGCCCTCCACACAACCATTCACCACATGATCCCGCAGACTGGTAATGCCGGCCACCGGAACCGCACAGCGAATTCGATCATCCAGCGCCGCAATCCACCAGCTGTAAGCACCACCCCCCGAACGCCCGGTGACGCCAAATCGAGACGCATCGACCTCCGGACGAGTCTCCAGATAGTCCAGCGCCCGGATGCAGTTCCACGCCTCGACTCCGGCTGGAGTATACCCGCGAGAATTCCACCACCAGCGATTCAGCCGATGCGTCCCATGATGCACTCCTTCAATCTCACCAAGCTGCAGCGTGTCAATCGTCAGACACACGTAGCCATTGCGAGCAAACCAGGCACCGTGATGCTGGTAATGAGTCTTGTTGCCAAAACTGATGCCGTCTTTCTTCACCTGACCATGTCCGCAGACATACAGGACTGTCGGCAGCGGACCGTCCTGCTGCACCGGCCGGTACAGATTGCCGGTCACGTACAAACCCGGCAGCGACTGAAAATGCAGTCGCTCAACAATAAACTCCGGATGCTCCACCTTGCCCGTTATCACCGGCTGCAGCGGCAGTCGCTGCGGCAATGGATCCAGGCCCAGCATGTCAAACAGCTGCTGTCGCAGCACCGGCTTCGCACGCTCCCAGTCCGCCAGAGTCTCATACCGAGTCAACTCGTTCGACTGCTCCAGCTGCGTAACCTCGGACTCAAAAAAATCGGCCAGCTCCGGAGCGTTATCAAGAGTACGCCCCTGAGCAATCACCGTGACCGGAGCAGCAGACAGAGTGATCAGAACGACCGGCAGCCACAGAAACTGATTCATGAAAATGCCCTGTGCAGAGACGAGGCGAAAGCGAAACCATCGGACAACTGTCCGGCTCCAGAGCCTCGAGTGTAACCCAGGATTGGCCCGGTGTGAACTCGCAGCACACACAGGACTGCCGGTGAATGCGACAGAGTCACGGGCGTCCAGGAGAACTGCCGAAATGGGCGATGAACGCCCCGATCCAGAGTTCATGTCACGGAACCGGGGCGCTGCCAACCCCGGAATTCCATTTCGAATTTATGAAATGACATAATCTCAGCGGCAATTCAGAATGGCAGATTTGAATACCGGGACTGCAGCGGCCGGTCCTCACGTTCGGCCTTCGGCATCACCCGCATCTGCGGTTCGATACGCCTGCCGCGCGTCCGTCGGCGCGGTGGGAAAGGCCAATTTGAGCTTGCTGTCTTTGGCGAGCGGTTTGAGGTGTTGCTGCCGAAATGCGTCCGAGTCCCGATTCACCAGTTTTGCAAGGCAACTCAGGGTAATGTAGTGGCCTCTGCACAGATCAAGGATAACCGACTGCATCGCATCTTTTGGCAATTTCCCTTTGGCCCGCGGATCAGCGGCCAGCGATTCCAGTTCCTCGCGGAGTGCCGGGGCGAGGCATTCCAGAGAATCAATCACGGGGGCGTCCAGTTGCGGCGACAAGAGCCGCCCGGTTGAATCCCGCGTTTCCGTCGTGCCGTGAGTATCGTCCGGCAAATATTCGGAGCGGCCGGCCAAATGTGCGGAGCTGTCTCCGAACACGTCTTCAGGTGTGGGCAGCGCGGCCCCTGGGAGGCAATACACTGATCCGCGGCCTTGATTGTGGGGCTCCAGAAATCCATTGCGGACAAGGTTTTGGAACATCCGTGTAATGTCGAATGGATGCAGTGCCGTCATCTCTCGGATTCGAGCGTGGGTCACGACTTTTTCTGCTGCCGCCGCTGCGAGGGTGAGACGTTCATTTTGTCCGAGGGCATCAAAACGAGCCCCAAAAGCCGTCCGCAGACTTGCCAGCGAATCTGCCGGCAGCAAGTCGACCATTCGAAGTTCGAGAAGCGTTTGGTGATACGGCTCCAGCCGTTCAGACAAGGCTGGAGCGAACCAGTGCTGGCTTGCCCAGCCTCGGTAAATCTTTGGAATCCCTGACCCGGCCTGCTCACCGACACCGACCAGCCTTAGCATCTTGTGCAGAGTTCGATTCCGGCAGTCACTTTCGCCTCCCAGGATCGCTATGTCAGGCGGGATTCGCATCCGTCCTGGATTGCGAAAGCCGAACATATCCGCCCGCTTGACCACCAATACCGAAGCGCGATCCGAGTAGTCTGCGTGTACGAGCGTATTAGCGAGGGCTTCACGAATCGCTTCATGCACTGGCGTGTCATCCCTGCGTTCGCCCTTTTCCAGAGTAAATGGAACCTTTAGGTCTGCGGTGAGTTTGAGGTAAACGCGGCGGTAGAAGTCATAGAGATTCCCCGACCACTTTCCGTCGAGCGTAAGCCGATCAATCCATCGCAGTTCCGTTTTCGAGTCCGGGCGTTCCTGATAATCGAGCATGTAGTTTGGAAATTCGTCCTGAATGGAGACCATCTGCCCGAACATCAACAGGCCGGCCACAGTGATTCCACCTTCGCCTGTTTCACGATCTTTTCGCCAGCCAACGGACTGGTGGTCAGAAAGACTGGTCGCTGCATCGCAGTGGCGCGTGGATTTTCGATGAAGAGAACCGTGCGACCTTCCAGCGTGACTTCCCGCACGGATGAGTCCGTCAGCAGATTTGCACTTACTTACTGGCGATTGTGAAATGGATCTGGTTGGTCGCGGGTGTTAACGGCTGGTTTTGCTCAATTCCCAAACTGGGTGGCAAACAGCGAGCACTGGATGACCGGTCATTGCCACTTCGGTTGCCTGACAGCCCGGACAAGAGGCTGTCCGATCTGAAATTCAATGGAGTCACACCACGAAACCGGCGATGGAGAGAGCTGACTTGAAAACGCCGCCAGTGGCTGCCGGTCGTTCCGTTGTCGGGCACTGCGCCGGGCTGCCATCCGGCGAGCGGTCCCGGTGACCGTTCCTGGCATCTCGCAAAGCCGCTTTAATGGCTGAAAAAATGGGTGGTTACAGCGCCCTGTTTGTCAATCAGAAAATACAGACATCCCACGTCGCCCAGCTTCATGCTGAACCTGCCCCAGGCGTCGTGGAGATAAGGCTCAGAAAATCCCTCCGGAAATGTTTCCAGTCCGATCAGTGGCCAGAATCCCCGCAGCGGACCGTACACGTAATCAAAGGAATGCAGCGCACACAGACACTCCTGCTCACCCTGCACCAGCCCCGGTTCATCCACATGAAATGAACGTCTTCCGATTTTGGTGCAACTAGTCATGGAAAAAAACCACGGCATCCAGTGCCCTGCTTTGTAAAATACACGTTCGCCGCGAGGATATTCGCAGGTCCGATGAATGTGTCCGGAAAGCTGCGGCACAACAAAACTCGGACGCGGACACTGCTCGGCTGTCATCGGCGATCGCAGTTTGACAGAGCTGAATTCGATATGCACTTTTGCCGGATCCCAGTAGCCGTACTCGTCTGCCAGAAATACCAGCATCACCTTTCCCGGCAACTGCTCGGGTACAATGTCTGCTGAATCCACAAAACAAAACTGACAGACAAAGGTACAGGGACTGCCGTCATGGGTCGGCCACGGCTTTGTGGACTCGCGGTGTGGCGTTCCGCCCAGCCTTGTCAGCCAGGGACGCCGAGCCGGTTCCACGCTCCACAACAGCAGATCCACAGGCAGTGCCGGCCCCAAAGCTGCAGCGCCGCGACGATCAGCACCGGCACACTGCTTTCGCACAAGTTCAATCATGCACAATTGAGCGGGACTGGTGATCGGTGTTCCATGAACCTTCCATAAATCCAGCGGATCACTGGGATCCGTCGTGTCGAACCTCTGCGGACCTGAAGTATTGATCAGCATTTCCATCGGAAAGACGGTCTTCCAGTGCTCGAAATCCACCTCGGGATGCCGGATCATCGCATTTCGGGGCTGTGCAGGGACCGGTTCCGCGGTCGCCTTCTCGCTTTCCAGCCTCCGCACAGCCTCGGCCATCAACAGGCTGAACTTTCGCGCATTGAAGAAGGCCTTCAGGCTGGGCGACAGCAGCAGCAGCAGGCCGGCCGTAGTTTTCAGCAGTCCCCGGACCACATAAAACAGTTCGACCCCAAAAAAAAATTTTAGTAAACCGGCTGCATCCGGCACTCCGACTTGCAGCAGAGGAATCAGGAAGAAGGCCCCAAGGTTCAGCGCAATGATCAGATCGCCCAGTCCGCTGACAACTGCAGCGCCCGCAACAGGCCACACAAGGAACCGTTCGCCCTGCCACAGCCAGACAATTGCAGCGGCACGAATCAGCGGCAGGATGACCTGTCGAAACCAGGCCACATTGGCGAAACCCAGCCAAAACTGCAGCAGCAGTGGCGACAGCGAATCCAGCAGCAGCACGGCTGCGATCACAAAAAACAGCCGACGACCGCGGCGTTCCAGATCAGACATACGCCGGCTCCCCGACAAACTCAGACGTCCGAAAACTACTTCCCCGTTACAGCAGATCGCTGCTGACGACTCAGCCAGGCCAGTGCCGCAGCAGGCAGACTTTCGTGCCCGCCATCGAAGATTGTCACGACCGAAGACCCGGCACGACGACGCAGAAAGATCTCACGGCCCAGTTCCGCATCCTCCGCCCCGTCTGCCTCAGTCGGTTTCTGCAGCCGCCGCTGCTGCACCAGCTGCTGGATCTCAGACTCGCTGATCTCAGGCTGCTGCAGACCGCGACAGATCGCATTGAAAGCACGCAGCGAATGACTGACCGGCACCGATCCGGTGTGCCCGTCCTCCACACCGGCCCAGATCGAAACCGGCAATGTAACCGCTCTGTGCAGATGAAACACCGGCGAACGATCCCGGTAATCGGCGTCAATCTCGGCTGATGTTCCCGGAGCTCCCAACAGGGATTTTTCGATCATCTTCGCATACTTGCCAGGCTTGCCGTCCTGCGTATGAAAGCGGTGCCATTCTGCCAGATCTGTGGGCCCCACCCACGATGAAATGGCACTGAAACGATCGGGATGATGGCCGGCCATCAGCAGTGACATGTGCCCGCCACCGGAAACACCCGCCAGATAAATCCGCTGACGATCAACCTGCCACAGAGTGCAGGCGTGATCAATCGCATCGAGTATGTCCTGCCTTGCAAACCGCGAACCACAGGCCTGCGGCGACTGATTGATTCCGCGAAAATTCGGATGCAGCCAGATCCAGCCCCGCTCAGCACAGGCCCGCAGCCATTTGCTGTTGTCCTGCGTATAGTCAGAACTCCACGAATGCAGAAACACAAACAGAGGTGTGGCCTGCGCTGCTGCAGCGTCCGGAGCCCAGGCGAGGACCGGCTGCATCTTGCCGTCCAGCGAACCGGGGATGTCAATTCGAGTAACAGCAGGCAATGCCGCTGCAGTGCTTTCCGTATCATCAGCCAGCAAGTCTGCCGACAGACCACCGCTGAAGATAAACAAAAACAACAGCGCAGGCAGACATGAAATGTTCCGCACGTCAGACCCCCACCTAAAATTTACGTCAGGAAAACTGCGCTGCATATCGCGCAAAATTGTTCAGAATCGACTGCCAGCCGTCCCGCTGCTGCTCAGGCGAATGAGACGTCTCGGCTGCAAATGTCACCCGCACCACCACGCCCGCGTCAAGCTGCAAAAACTGCACTGTCGCCTTGCGGTCACCAAACGAATACTCCAGCAGACGGTACGGCTCTACGGCAGTGTACGTCCCGGCAAAATCGAAACCAAAACTGCCATCCTTCGCCTCCATTCGCGACGAAAACTGTCCACCCACGCGCAAATCCACCAGCGAGGCCGTCGTGTGCCAGTCATCGGATGCGGCGTTCCAGTGAATAATGTGAGCCGGCGAGGTATACGCGTTCCAGACCTTTTCGATGGGTGCGGCAACCGTTGCTTCAACTGTGATGTCCATGGGAACCCTGATCAGAGAATAATTGCATTGGGCAGAATTCAGTCATCCCGCAGCATGACGTGCGGACGGCTCACTGGCAAGGCTGTTTAGCCGGCAGCGTCAGGTGCGGACGAACGTCCGGGCAAAGTAAACTTCGGAGGTGCCGGCCGCGGCAGCAGCAGCTCGGCCTGCTGCAATAATTCGTCCAGCTGCTGCCCCAGAAACCTGGCCGCAATCGCACACTGCTGGAAATTCGTATGCGTCGATGCGTGCCAGGCATCCTTCTGAAACTGTTCGGCCGCTGACTTCAGCTTCGCCAGCTTCTTTCGCACCGTACGAAAATAACTGGCAGGGTCTTCCACCTGCGTCTCAACGGCGCGGAACACGTCGAAGATCGTCCGAGCCATCTCGTTCAGCTCAGGAAAATCTTCCACCTCGTCGCAGTGCTTGATGAAGGTTCTGATCATCCAGCCATGGGCCATCACGTTCTGACTGCGGCCCACCAGCTGCAGCAGACGTTCGCGGACCTCCGGAGCGGTGTCGGCACTGCCGCCGGAGCCACTGCCTTCAGGCGACTGCTCTGTATTTTCTGCCTGCGTCATAAACTGCAATACCCTGAATCAAACTGATGTCGCTCGCACAACCACCCGATTGCCCTCAATCTGCACCACTTCCACCGTCTGACCGACAGCTACCCAGCCACCCTCGCTGACCACATCCAGCATCTGCTCGCCCAGCTGCACCTTACCGGCCGGCCGCAAGGGTGAAACCGTACGACCAACATCCCCGATTCTGGCTGCACCAGCCGCTGCGGTCTCCAGCAGTTCCGGACGCAGTCGCGGACCCTCAGCCACATAACCCGGCGGTGTCAGAATCATGCGATTCAGCCACGGCAGTGCGGGCAGAAAACGACTGAGAACGACACCTGCGGCAATCACCGTCACCAGCGCCCCCGCAATCGGCATGAATCCTCGCGCCGCTCGATCCAGAGACTGACCGGCTGTCAGGCCGGAAAATGTCTGACTGGCCATTATCAGTGAGGCCACCAGCAGCAGGATGCCGCTGACACCACAGACTCCAAACCCGGGGATCACCATTAACTCCAGTGCCAGCAAACCAAAGCCAAGCAAAAACAGAATCAGCTCAAGCACTCCCGCAGTCCCGCCCAGAAAACGACTCCAGAAAAACAGCGAAAAACAGAGCACTGTGCCAATACCAAAAATGGCTGATGGTGCGTGCAGCTCGATATACAGAAAAATCAGGCCGAGGGAAATCAGCACAAATGCTCCCCCGCCCGAATTCAGCAGCGTCACAAATCGGTCCACCCAGGTCAGACGGATCAGAGCAATGGTCTGCTCGGCGCCAATCCCGACACGCTGCCGCAATGCATCCTGATCCTCACAGGGTTCAAGCGTCAAACCCAGCTCGAAGGCCCGCTGTCCGGTCAGGACCACGCCGCCCGGCTGCTGCTGCTCTGCCAGTGACTGCCCGCTCTGCCATTCCTCCGGCTGCGCACGACGCTGTGTCTCAGTCATCCACGCCCGCTGACCATCCTTCGTGGTGGTACACTGGAACACCGGTTCGCTGCCGGCCACGAGCGACTGTAACAGGCCCTCAGATCGATTGCGCAGCCGTGCAGTCGAAGTCAAAAACTGAGTGACGGCTGCCGACTGCCCGACATCCGGAATACCGCCCCAGACCGCCTCAGGAGCCATCACGATTTCAGCACATCCCGCAGCAATCAGCGCCGCTGCACCTTTGGCAGTTCGCGGGATCCACGCCACCGTATGCAGCTGCTCAGAATCAGTTTCACCCAGCAGCATGGCCAGCTCCTGGCACACTGACAGGTCCCCGCCGGTCGAATCCAGCAGCACGATCAGAGTTTCCACGCGGTCTGCTTTGGCCCGCTGAATCTCACGAGATGCAAAATCCCTGGCGGCACGTCCCAGCCCGCCCCGCAGCTCCAGCAGCCGCACCTGACCGCCGGCCACTGACGCAGGCTCACGCAGCGATTCCGCCGACAGTCGCAGCTGTTCAGCCACCTCGGCACGATCCGCTGCCAGACGCGCAACCAAAAAACCGGCAGACTGAGCCTGCTGCGCAGAAAACACGGCAGCCGTTCCCGCAGCCCGAATTTCCTGCACGCTGAGAATCTCAAGTCGCTCAGACTGCAATGCCCGCAGCTGTTCATCGGTGACAAATCGAGTCTGCTGACGACCCTCAGCATCACGAATCACAGCCCGCTGCAAAGCCACCGCCGGGTCCAGCAGTGAACGAATCACACCCGCAGACAGCCCCGGATTCCGGCCGCGATCAGCCAGCTCAATAAGATACTGCTGGTCACTGCGATCCAGTGTCAGCCCCTGTTGCAGTGAACCCAGCTCAGTCTCAGACGCCGCCACAATCTCGTGACAGCCCAAAGCCACCGCCAGCTGACTGCCGGAAACAGACTGCGGCAGCCATGCCACAAATCGAACCTGTCCATACTGCGGTGCCTGCATGACCGACAACAGGTCCCGCACTGCCCCAAAACGACTGGTGCCCGGAGTGATCTGCAGCACCAGCACCGCCCCGCAGTCCGACTGCACAGCCTGCTGCTGCAGGGCCGCCGCGACTTTTGCAACCATACTGATGCCGGCGTCTGACAAAGGAGAAGGCAAGGTGACAAATCGCCCGACCGGCGGCGAACCGACAGCAGCGACCGCCCCGGAAGACTGGTCAGCCCGCAGCGTCACGCAGGCACAGCACAGAACAACCGTCAACAGAATTTGTTTAGTAAACATTTGATCAGCAGCAGCCATTCAGAGGGTGTGGCGGCCAAAAACATCGAGATTCCGGTGATTTCCGAGCAGAGAATGTCAGCAGAGCCTCGATTATTCAACGAATTCTAAGAGCAGACGGATCAATGCAGTGTGTGATTTCGTGAAAAAGGCGTAGAATTCCCAGGGACATTGGCTGCGTAAACTGTAGTGGACGGGAAAGATGAACAGATTCAGGCGATCGCGAACCGTCGGTGAAAACAGGGGGTTTCGGGGTGGTTTTACGCTGATTGAACTGCTGGTGGTCATTGCGATTGTGGCGGTGCTGATTGCGATTTTGCTGCCGGCCGTCCAGCAGGCTCGCGCTGCTGCTCGCCGCACGCAGTGCCTCAATAATCTCAAGCAAATCGCTTTGGCACTGCACAATTTCCATGATGCTCATCAGAAATTTCCGCCTGCCAGACTGATCAGCTATCGTGAGAAGCATGTTGGCAGCATGGACGGGAAAGAGCCGGCGCTGGATGAACCCAGCTGGGTTGGTCATATCCTGCCGTATCTTGAGCAGTCTGCACTGGCTGAGCAGTGGGATCTTTACAAGCCCTATGGTCTGCAGCCGAAGTCTGTACGCCTGGCCGCCGTTGCAGCATTTGCCTGTCCCGAACGTCGAGCGGCCACGAAGATGGTGACTGACGACATCAGGACTGTGGTGCTGGCTTCCTGTGGCTGTCCGATCGGCTGGCAGTTTGTGCCTGGGGGGTGGGTCACGGACTATGTTGGCAATCACGGGGACAATTCGCCGGGCGCACTGGGGCTCGAGACCGACTTTTTCTGGGGTGGTCGCGGTACCGGGGTCCTGATTTCCAGTCGTCCCAAACTCAAGGCTCGTGCGTCGGAATC
>JBJTPZ010000124.1:0-9362 GCA_046075365.1 Planctomycetaceae bacterium | reverse complement strand
CAGGCCCGCCGGACTCACGCCAGAATCGCACGTGGCAGCGTCAGGAACGCTCCGAAAAATGGCTGCCGGGCAAAACAGCCGTCATCGTCTGCGATGTCTGGGACCGACATCACTGCCTGAACGCCGTTCGACGCATGACCGAATTCCTGCCCCGCATGAACGAGCTGCTCACGACCTGTCGCAGCCAGGGTGCCACCATCATTCACTCCCCCAGCGACTGCATGCCAGCCTATGAGCAGCACCCGGCAAGGCTTCGCGCACTGCAGGTTCCTGATGCTCCCGGACAACCGGTCGACATCGCACTTTGGTGCTCGGCCATCCCCACTGAAGAGCAGGCTGTGTACCCCATTGATCAGTCCGATGGGGGCGAAGATGATGATCCCGCTGAACACGCCAAATGGGCCGCCACTCTGGCCGCTGAAGGGCGTAACCCTGGACTGCCATGGAAAGCCCAGAACGAAGCGATCACGATCGATCCGCAGCGCGATTTCATCAGTGATCGCGGCGATGAAGTCTGGAATATCCTCAAACATCGACAGATCGAAAATGTGATCCTGGTCGGCGTCCACACCAATATGTGCGTGCTGGGACGCCCCTTCGGCCTGAGACAGCAGGTCCGCTCAGGTTTCAATGTGGTACTGATGCGAGATCTGACCGACTGCATGTACAACCCGCGTCGCTGGCCTTTTACAGATCACTTCACCGGCAATGATCTGATCAATTCGCACGTTGAACGCTTCGTTTGTCCCACCATCACCAGCGATCAGATTCTTGGCGGCATGCCGCATGTTTCAAAGTATGACCAGAGAACCCGGCGTGATGTCATCACGCCGGAAACAGTCAGCACCATTGCCGCTCCCGGTCATGGCTGGTGGACCGCAGTCACGCTGCCAGGTTCGCTGCCCGCCGAAGTTGGCGACGTGCCACAGGACACCGCTGTCTGGCTTCGCTGCACTGTGAAACTGTCAAAGTCGCTGCTGGCCGGCGGCCCCGCAACTCTGCAGATCCCCGCCGGCACGACGGCCAGTGCCTGGCTGAATGGAGCACCGCTGACCGGTACCCCCGCAGCGGGCTCCGAGCTGGCACTGCCAGCGGACGCCGTGCTCCCCGATGGCATCAACCTGCTGGTCCTGAAACTGACTCCGGGCGGATCCCGGACGCTGCTGCCTGCCGCTGTTGAAATTCGCTGCGGCCAGCAGACGCTGTCGCTTGCCGGTCGCTGGCAGCTGCAGCTTGATGACGGCAAAGACCTTTCTTCTATTCCGCTGCCGGCACAATTCGGCATCGGCTCGGACGTTCTGTTTGAACCAGCCCCGACCGTCCCCGGCCGCCGCGGTGGAATCTGACCCGCACACTGCTGCGCCTGCCGGCACAAAGGCCCGCACCAGCGTGTGCAATAGCCCGTGCCTGCGTGCACGATGGCCCGTCCCTGTGCGCACCATGGCGAGCTGCGGACGGGAGTCCGCGGGTGTGAGTTCTGGTGGCTCTGAAGAGCAGCGGTCCCTTCGCTGATGCCTGGGGCTGCTGAGTGTTTTCGCTGGCGTGTGGGTTTTTCACAGAGCCACAGACGCACGGAGCGGAAACTGGCGTGTGTGAATGGCTGGCTGGCTCCGTATGGCCCTCTCTGTAGCTCGGGCTTTCCAGCCCGAGATCTGCCCTTTGGGTTTGGGTCGCCGTGGGAGTATCGTGCCGGCTCGATTGTTAAAGCCATCTTTTTCGCTTTTCCCTGCCGGTGTCCACCAGACAGCTGGTCTCACGCGAATCCGCGAAGGGAACCGCACCAGTCTGAGATGGCCCGCGTGATGAACTGGCCGACTCTGCTTTCTCGCGCCTGTCTGCTATGGCATGAATGCCATGGTCGTATTGCCGAAAATCGTCGGCAAATCGTATCTGGCCGCCTGCGGAATTCCGACATGTGTGCTGTGTACCCGCCGACCTGCTGCGCAGCCACTGCAAATCCGAGCCAGCTTTGCCGCCGATCTCCGTCGTAACGTGTGGTACTGCTCCTGGTGTCATCGCGGTGGCGACCAGTTGACTCTCTGGTCGCAGCCTGTCGAGCAACTGCTCTACGCGGCCACAAAACAGCTGCGCGGTGCGACAGTCACCCTGATGCTCCTGCTGATTTCTCAACAGTCACTGCCAGACGGCAGGGCGCCCGGTAAGGCTCGCAAAACACTCGTCGAGCGAAGGACCTGAAGTTGATCAAAGTCGTTTTGGTCGAGCGGTCGTGGCCGCTGCAGAAATGGGACGATTGTCCTGCCAACAAGCCTGCGACTTGACCCGACTGTACGGCAGTGCATTTGACAAATATGCGGAATTCCTGAAGAAGCTGGACAAGCCATGAAAGGGGCAAACCGGTACCTGCTCGATGCGGATACTCTCATGACGGCATACGGGGATTATCACAGATTCTCGTTGTGCCCGGCCTATTGGCATGGTCTGCCGGAGCATTACCGGCATGGGTTGCCTTCAAGCATCGTCCCAGTTCGCAATGAGCTGTTGAAGGGAAAAGATGCGCTGAGTGCATCGGTGAAGGATGCCGTCCCCGAGGATTTCTTTCATGCATCGACGGACCAAAAGGTGACAAATACCTGCTCAACGATCTTGAATTGGGTTGCGAGTCCTGGGCATCTGCAGACTGCTGTTCCAGCGAAGTTTGCAAGTGGTGCCGACGGCTGGTTGGTTGCCTGTGCAATGGTACACGGAATGTCGGACTGTTCGTATGAGGTTTTAAGCCCCGAACCCAGGGCAAAAATCAAACTTCCAGATGTCGCCAGGCAGTTTGGTGTGACTTGTTTGAAGCCCGAGGAAATGCTTCAACACCTGGGCGTTCGTATGGTCCTCGGGGCAAAAAAATGACCACAGAAATCGGCGAAGGTCGAGTTCAAAGATGTCTTTGCGAGACAAGCCGCAGAGACTGAGTCCTTCGTTCGTGATCACACTCAGGAATTGGCGACCATTTCCAGAGGTTCGATGGCGTCGCCAAGCAGTCGCTCACCCGCTGTTTTTAGTTCATCCAGTGTGGGGGGCTGTGAGGCCAGCAGGCCGTTCGCACAGGTATATTGGGCTTGCTCGAGGTCTTCGTCACTGTTCAACAATGCTCGCAGGCCTGATCCGGCGTTCGATGCAATCGCCTTCCATTCCTGCGGAAAGCACGCCTCAAGAGCCGCCTGCCAGGCATTGGTGAATGGGCTGTAATCATCGAGGTCTGCCAGGATAGTGATCGCAAGAACTCGTCCGAGGTCTTTGTTACTGCGTTTGATTGCACGACCTGCGAAGAGCGAACTCATCATATCTGTTTTGATAACAGGATGCTCCAAAAGGTTTGCGAGCGCCATGTTTATGGGCTGAGCATACCGGATTCCAAGATCAGCCACTGGAAGCGGTTGATAAGCGGTGACTGAAAGAAATCGAAATGTGGGCAATCCAAAATGGCCCTGAGGCAATTCCAGCCGAGTCCAATCTTTAGTCATCACCTCGCTGGACTTGGGGACGGTGAGCAGTTCCAGAAACCAGGCCTCGGCGGCCGTCTGCGCAATGCCGGGAGGATACAGTCTGACGACAGGCAGTTTGTCGACAGGAGTTTCCGCCGTTCCTGGTGAAGTCGCAGCCTCTCCTGCTTGCTGCGACCAGCCTGCTGCCAGGAGTTGAGCCGCGAGATTCTGGCCAGTGCCTACAGCCGCATGAAACGGTTCCAGTACACAGTCAATGTCCTTAGTGCGAACCGCTTTGCTGGCGTCCTTGCCGAAGAAGTGGAAGCCGGCGGCAAGGCTGCCGATGATAACGATATTGGGGTGACAGCCACGTGGCACCGCCTCAGCAACAGCTTTCAGGACCTGAAATGGGGTTAAATTGCTCATACCTGTGCCCGCTCTTTCAGAAATGTCAGAAACTCCAGGGCCTGGGACTCCAGTCGCGACTCATGAAGATCAAGCAGGCACTCTATTTCGTCGGCCCAGGGCATCCCTGCGTCACGAGAGGTGAAGAACAGTTGCCTGCGAAAGAGCACATGGACGGCTACCTGTGGAAGCTCACCACGAACGACCCGCTTGAGGCCAGGATCCAGCTTTCGAATGATTGCGGGGATGTCCTTTTGCATGCGAACATCCACAATGAGATCCAGGCGAGGATTCCCGATCAGATCCAGCCCGGGACAGTAATGCCGTGCTCCAAAAGTTCCACCAACGGCAACTCCGGATGGACGTAGATCTTGCAGCTTCTCCAGAAGCAACTCAGTGGGCCGTGGACGACCGCTTGTGACGGCAAATCCCTGAGTCGACCGTACATTTTCAGTTCGAGCCAACAGTTTGAACCATTCTTCCTGAGGAAACGAACGCAGGGAAACGCTGCGATCGGAAAATCGATGCACCCACGGTCGCATTTGGTGCAGAGCATTGGCGATTGTGGGGTAACTGTAGCCCGTTTGCTCGCCGAGTTCTTTGAGCCTTGTTGGGAAGGACTTACGAAACCAATGAATCAGGAGGACACGCAGTACGTCGGTGATAGCATCAGATGTGCGTCTTATAGGCCGGGATGAGCGATTTGACGCATGCTCAATGACGTCCTGTAAATTCTCTTTTGCTGCGGCGGGCACGTTACCCAAAGTTGTTTGCAACTCGTGCTTTTTGGTGACTATGACCGATAGACGTTCAAAGATTTCTGGTTTCAGAGTGGATCGCAGCCCGTCCCATTCCGTTTGAAGCCTGGAATGGCTGATCGCGGGATTCTGAAGAATCAGGACGACCTGGCAACCATCTTTCCAGGCTGCACATCGAGCGATCTCAAGACAGGACGCTCGCAATCGCCGGACGTCCCTTGGTTCCCGAAGAACAAGAAAGAAGATATCTCCGAGCATCGCTTCAAAGCGGATGCCGGGAACATCTGTAACAGCAATTTCGAAGAGAAAATTACTCATGAAACAAAAATGCAACTTTGATTCAAAAGTTGCAACTCAATTCGAAGTTGCAACTTTTGTTTTCACGAAATAATCAGAAACATCTGATCAAATGAACATTCATTAATGCGAGGTCCAGTTGAAAGCGGACGGTTTCGGGGGATTCGTGAAGCAGCACACTTCGGGGGCGACCTTCAGGGGGCAGGCACGGGTCCGGTCAGCAGACACTTTCGCGACGTTCTGGTCCGACGGGTGAGCAGGTTCTCGGGCGGGACGTTCAGGGTCGTTTCCGACGGCGTCAGGGCTGACGAATGAAATTCGCGTAAGCACTCGGCGGAAGGAATTTCAGTGGAGTTGAATTCTTCGCAGGCAAACAGCAGGGAAAGCAGACGGACTTCCATACGCCTGCACACCATCAAACCGGTGGAAACGGCGGGTCCTGAAATCGGATGTTCCCAAACGACTGAGGCTGCCCGCTGGCTGTGCTGTGAGTCGGCACAAACGGGGGGCAAAAATGCCGTGTTTGCAGAAGGGGGTGCTTTGGCTGGAAAGCCCGAGCTCCATTTTGCTGTGACGCACCGCTCAGGCGGCCGCGCTGCGTCGCGATCGTCGCGGCAGTCGCACATGAAACGTGCTGCCCTGCCCTGCCCCGGCACTGAACGGTGTTACCGTGCCCCCGTGATCTTCTACAATCCGATGAATAATGCTCAGGCCCAGACCCGTGCCACGACCGGACTGCTGATTCGAGAAAAATGGGTCAAAGACCTGCTGCTGAGTCTCTGCGTCCATGCCGCAGCCATTGTCCTCAACTGCCACCACGACGTTATCCACCTGTTCCGTCAGACGCACTCGGACTCGCCCGCCCGCCTGAGTTGCCTGCAGACCGTTCGCGACAAGATTCAAAATGACCTGACGAATCTGCGCCTCACTGACCTCCGCCGTTATCGCCCGCTCACACTCAAACTCGATCATACGATCACTGAACTGTCCCAGATGTCGCACCATATCCAGCACTTCACGGATCAGTTGTGCCAAATCAACTGAGCTGCGGACTGCGCGATCTGCTCGCGAAAAATCCAGCAGCCGCGCCGTAATCTCACCGCACCGCAGCGATTCGCGACGGATCATCGCCACCCGCCGCAGGATTTCTTTCGCGTCCGGCGACTCAGTGTCGTCACGCTGGCACAATCGCAGCTCCACTGCTTCCGCCGCCATCGAAATGGCGCTCAGCGGGTTGTTGATTTCGTGAGCCACACCGGCAGCCAGAAATCCAACATTCGCCAGTCGCTGCGAGCGCAGCAGCTGATCACTGCGCTCCCGCACCTTCTGCTGCAAATCTTCCTCTGACTGCTGAAACCTGTCGGCCATGCAGTTCACACCGGCGACCACATCCGCAAATTCGTCCTGCACCTTCGAAATCTGCGCCAGTCGATAAGACGTATCACCGTTGGCAATGCGAGTACACCCTCTGGCAATTTCCCGCAGCGGACCCGAAATCCAGCGCAAGGCCACCAGCAGTGTCACCACAAACAACACACTCCCCGCCCCTGTGCTCCACGACACAATCTTCAGCAGTGTCGCCGAACGGCTGTGCTCGCGCTGCTGCGACTGCTGCAGCCAGTGCCTCGTCTGCCATGCCGGCAGCGTTTCCAGTGTTCGCTGAATTTGCGATATCGCCAGACCACAGCGATGCTGCAGGTCTCTGAAATTCGCCAGATCAGTCGTTACAGCCTGGGCCGTGATCTGCGAATTCAACTGACGCAGCTGATACAGTTCGCCATATACCGCGTCCAGCCGCCCCAGCGCAATTTCACGCTGCCGCAGATCCTGCTCGTTCTGAAACGGCAAATGCTCAATCCGCCGCCGAAACTCAAACAGCTCTTCCTGAGCCTTCTGGATGCAGTCCGCACAACTTAGCTGCAGCTGCGCGGCTGCATCGGGCTTGCGAGGATCAAGGCGGGTGTGCAGCGATTCGCCAATCCGCGACACCGTGCGGCTGAGCCGTTCCTGATCAGGACTTTCATGCAGCAAAAAGTTGAGGTCGTCCAGCGCCTCCAGATGCCACAACAAGCCCTGCAGCCCGACCCCGCCCAGCAGCAGGATCAGACACAACGCTGCGGAAAACAGCAGAACCAGCCTTCTGCGGATGCTGCGAATCAAAAACACATGGGCCTCCAGGTCAGCCTTGACCCTGATCTTGCCATCCTGACAGAACCGACCAGCATTCTGACACAAAACCTCGGGCAGTGCCAGACCGGTCTTTTCTGCCGGTTTACAGAAAAATCGCCCCGTTTTTTCAGGAAAAGTCGAATTTGACGATGTGCTGCGGAAAATCAACGCCCCTTCCGCCACGCAAGCGACCGATTTTTGTTGACTTCATAAGCCTAAATCAGCACCGCCGCGATGCACCCCGTCATGCAGCAGGCCAGCGTGCCGCCCAGCATCGCCCGAAATGCCAGGCGTGTCAGATCGCCGCGACGCTCGGGCGCCAACGCCCCGATCCCGCCTACCTGGATGCCGATCGAGGCAAAATTTGAAAAGCCGCACAAGGCATACGTCAGGATCACCGCAGTGCGACCTGAAACTTCCGGCGTCGACTGCTTCAGCATCGCCCCCAGCTGCTGATAGGCCACAAACTCCGTCGCGACCATCTTCACACCCAGCAACTGCCCCGATACCCTGCACTCCTGCCACGGAATCCCCATCAGCCATGCCAGCGGAGCAAACAGGATGCCCAGGATTCGCGACATCGTCAGTGGTTCAGATTCCACTTTCAGCTTCGCCATCACCCACACCGAAATCTCCGTCAGACAAAAATCAGCCAGTGCGATCAGCGATGTGAAAGCGACCAGCATGGCGCCCACATTCAGCATCAGCATCAGGCCGTCCGAAGCACCACTGCTGATCGCCTCAATCAGGTTGCCGCTTGTCCTGGGCAAAGACTGGCCGGTCGATCCGCCTGTCTCCGGCGTTTCTGTTTCCGGCTGCAGCACCTTGGCAATCAGCAGTCCGGCAGGAGCTGAAATGACGGAAGCCGTCAGCAGGTGACCGGGTTCCATCCCAAAACTGACGTAAATCGCCATCACACTGCCCGCAATCGTGGCGAAGCCACCGACCATGATCGCCATCAGCTCAGAAGATGTCATCCGCGATACATACGGCTTTACGACCAGCGGAGCTTCTGTCTGGCCCACAAAAATATTGGCTGCAGCCGACAGACTTTCTGCTCCCGATGTCCCCAGCGTGCGCTGCATCACCCAGGCAATTCCCCGCACGACCACCTGCATCACACCCGCGTGATACAGCACCGAGGTCAGGGCAGAGAAGAAAATAATGATCGGCAGCACACTGAATGCGAAGATATTTCCCAGACCATCACCAAACAGAAATCGGCTGCCCTCACTGCCAAACTCAATCAGCCGGCCAAACACGTTTCCGGCAGACTCAAAGAACTGCCTGCCCCGGACAGTCTTCAGTATCAGTGTCGCAAAACCGACCTGCAGTGCAGTACCCCACAGCACTACCCGCCACGGAAACTGACGCCGGTTCAGGCTGATGAGCCACGCCAGCAGAATCATCACCAGATATCCGAAAATCGCAGCGGCCTGGTTCATCAGCATTCTCGGTAAGGACAGTACGTCACCGGGCTGGAGGGAGAACCGGGTGAACAGGGGCTTGAGTAATGGTCAGATTACCCAAACGAGATTTCACAACAACCTTCAGCGACGATTCAGGCCAAAAAAGTCACCGCAGAAACCAAAACAGCCTGAACCAAATGTGCGTCTGCTCGTGTTTCAGGCGCAGTCGCTCGCCATTCACCGCGAAAAACAGCCACGCCGGCTGCCCGGCACACCGGCAATTTCTGCCGAAGGCCCGCAGGATGGTCGGGAAACCATGGGGGTTAAGGATTCCGGCTGCGGAGTCTGGGGTGGTTTTGTCGATTTTGACACCGGCCGGTTTGCGCAGGTCACTGGCAGATGCTGCGCGAATCGAGCCCTGGCTGCAGTGATCGATCGGGGTTACAAGGAGCGTAACAATGTGGGGCCGACTGGCAGGTCTGATGCGAACCCGGAATGCTCGCAGACAGCAGGGACTGGCTGCCGCTGAAGTTCTGGAAACCCGGGCTCTGCTGGCAGGCAACGTGCAGGTCACACTGAGTGACGGACACGCCGTGGTTACAGGCGACAGTGCCGACAACCTGATCCGCGTTCGACCTGACGGCAGTCAGATCGTCGTGGAAGGCCTGGAAGGTACCACCATCAACGGTGGCACTGCAGTCTTTGCCATATCGGCGGACGGTGCCAGAATGGCCGGCCGACTGTGGATGTTCCTCGACGCCGGCAATGACTCGGCCGTGATCTCTCCGGGCATTACGTTCGAACGTGGATTTCGGGTCTACGGCGGTGACGGCAACGACCGCCTGTCGGCACTGGGCTCCACCTTCCAGCGACTGGCGGGATTCTTCGGC
>JBJTPZ010000123.1:0-10420 GCA_046075365.1 Planctomycetaceae bacterium | reverse complement strand
GTCAGTGCTGGTTCGACCTCGCAGGAGGCATTTCAGGCACGGTGATCGCAGGCGGATGGCTCCGGCAAGCTGGTATTGATTCTGCTGGTAGTCCTCAATGAACGGAGTAAATCGTGCGATTGCTTTCGCAGCCTTGTTTTCGAAATCGCCGACCGGCTGATGGTCGGTGTTGACAACGTCAGTTCCGGCATTCAGCCATTTCATGCTTTCGAGGGCCACTGAGGGAATTGCTTTGTGGTCTTCCTCATCAAAGAAGTCGCGGTGCATGACCTGCAGGCTGCCGTTGGCTAATTCCCAGAGCAGTCGTGGGCGGCTGCGAGCTTCAATGATTGTTGTGGGGGCGGAATATTTGGGATGCCCGTCACGTTCCGTTGTGGCCGGTCCGTCTTCGTCCGACATGAGCCTGCAGACAGGCAGTGACGCCAGCAGCAGGGCGAGCAAGACAAATGGGTGTTTCATGAGAGCGTCTCGTTGGGATGGCTGGATCAGCCGCCTTCGGGAGTGCAAGGGAAATCGCGGCTGGGGCACATTGAATTTTGGCGGTGTCGCGGAATTTAGCGGAATGTTGCAAAAAGGCCACAGGACTGGGGGGGGGCGGATCCCGGGAATGCAGAGCCTGGCTTAACCGCC
Organism: Planctomycetaceae bacterium; assembly: GCA_046075365.1. Taxonomy (GTDB): domain Bacteria; phylum Planctomycetota; class Planctomycetia; order Planctomycetales; family Planctomycetaceae; genus SXXK01. The sequence continues at coordinate 9,790 of JBJTPZ010000123.1, read as the reverse complement.
ACGGGGAACCGCCATCATGCCGGCGCCACGGGGACGCCACGGCCACGGGGACACACCACCGCCACGGCACGCCGCAATGCTGGGGACACACCACCACGCCGGGGACACACCACCACGCCGGGGACACACCATCATGCCGGGGACACACCATCATGCCGGGGACACAGCACCATGCCGGGGACACAGCACCACGTCGGGCACACAGCATCACGCCGGGGACACAGCACCATGCTGGGGACACACCATCATGCTGGGGACACAGCGCCATGCCGGGGACACTAAACTTATGTGCAGATATCTAAATCGTAACATTCTCCGGTGTGAGGGGCAGGACAGCGGGCGGAGAGGCGAACCGTGGATGGGCGATCAAGGGTGCAGGTTCCGACAGGATGACCGAGACTTGGGACCCTGCGCTCAAGGGGCGGACTCCAGACCAGGATGGGGCTCCAGATTGGAATGGGGTTCCACGTTGGGAAGGGAGGTGAAAGATGGCGACTGGCGACATCCCTGCCACACACTCGGACACTGCCATGCCCGGCGCGCCTGTGATGCTGCCGGACGTAGCTGCGGTCTGTTCATTGCGGACCAGTGGACAGTGGATCAGTTGGCCTGAACGCAACGAGTCGAGGCTATGGCTTCGCGTCTGGCATCATGCCGGTGTCGAGCACCTGTTGCACGTGCAGGCGAAACGGATGTGCCGGGCCGCCGCGGTCAAAGGCATCCTGCACGGTCAGCAGGTAACGACCGGCGGGCAGCTCAAGCTGCAGCAGGGAATCGCGCTGCCGCACATTCACAGGCAAGCCAGTGACCTGGTCGCTCAATTCACCCGGCATGCGATCGTCATTGCTGGCGACGATGGTGCCGGCAGTGGTCCAGAGTGTCAGCACAGAATCAACGTTCGAGCCCAGCGCGGCCGCTTCCACGTGCAGCCTGAGTTTTGCTGGCTGAGAAAGCTCAAAGGCAAACACGTCGACATTACTGTCGGCGTGAATACTGCCAACAACCAACTGCGGTACGCTGATCTGCTGCGGCTGTCGAAAACCATCGTTGGGTTCCTTTTCAGCCACCACAGTTGATGAGCTGTCAAGCGGCAGCCTGTGAACCGGCGATTCTCCGGCTGCGGTGCGAACGCGTAGCCGGACCTCCGATGCTGCGAGTTCAGCCGGCACCTCGACATCCAGTTCAAGCTGCTCGTCGCCGATCTGTTCGGCTTTCTGCTTACCAGGGACAGCGGCTGCCGCGTGCGAAACAACGGTAATCCGGACTTCATCGTGGTCGGCCATCACTGCCGCACTGTCCTTTAGCATCCAGCCGCGCAGGACCACGCGGGTTTTCTGGCCTGTCGGCACGGATAAAGGGCTTACGAGTGCAATGCGTGGCGGTTTCGGAGGCGGCGTTTCCTGTCCCAGCGCGACGTTACTGGTATTCAAGAGGGACACGATGCAGCAGGCGGTCAGCAGCATCTGCAAAGATCTTCGCCATGTGGTGCCATCAGGCATATAAGGCCTCAATGCACTGACCTTCGTTTAAAATTGGTACCGGTCGACCGTCGGGGGTATACAGGTGCTTCTGCGGGTCGATGCCCAGCGCTTTATAGATCGTGAAGGCCACATCGGCCGGGCCAATCGGTGAATCCACGACCTGACCGCCGTCGCGATCGGTTTGACCCAGCACACGGCCCGGCACAACGCCGGCTCCGCAGAACAGCAGCGATGCGGCCGGTCCCCAGTGATCGCGGCCCACATCCTTGTTGATCTTTGGGGTTCGTCCAAATTCACCCATCGCCACAACCAGCACGTCATTAACCAGTCCGCGCTGGTGCATGTCGCTGACAAGTGCGGAAAAACCTCGGTCAAAATCAGGCAGCTTTTTTTCGAGACCTTCCCAGATCTTTGCATGGTGGTCCCAGCCGCCGAAATTTACTGTAACAAATCCGACTCCCCGTTCCACCAGTCGTCGCGCCAACAGGCAGCTTTGTCCAAACGTCGTGCGCCCGTAACGATCACGCAGTTCTGCGGTTTCGGCTTCAATCGCAAAAGCGTCACGGGCTTCCCCGGACAGCACCATCTGGGCCGCTCGCTTCTGAAACTGGTCGTAGGCTGCCAGCTGATCATTGGCTTCAATGGATCTGGTCAGACTGTCGACGCTGGCCAGCAGGGACTGTCGCCGCTGCACTCGCACGTCCGGCAGAGGCTCGGCACGCGTGACATCCCTGACACGATAATTCTGTTCGTTCGGGTCACCGGCCTTAAAGGATTCGTAGCGGCCACCGAGGAATGCGCTTTTGCCCAGCTCCCAGGTGAATGATGGATTGCGAGGGATGGAAACGTATGGCGGGAGTGTTCCCGGAAAGCCACTTTCGTGAGCCGCCACAGCTCCCATGGCCGGCCAGTCGCCGAACGGCGTTCCAAAGCGTCCGGACATGACCCAGTTAGTGGCTGTCTCGTGGTGGTCATTGTTGTGCGCTCCGCCGCGATGCAGACAGACTTTGTCCATGCACTGGGACATCATTGGCAATAGTTCGCAGATCTGCAGCCCCTGGACTGAGGTGTCAATTGGGGAGTACTTGCCGCGGATCTCAGCCACAGCATCCGGTTTCAGGTCAAAGCTGTCATGGTGGGACAGGCCGCCCCCAAGGTAAACAAGGATCACACTCTTTGCTTTGCGACTGCTGACAGCCGACTGCTGGTCTGCGGCACGCAGCAGGTCGGCCTGAGTCAGTCCCAGTGCAGTCAGACCGCCAACCTGCACGAAACTGCGACGGGAAGCTGGTGACAGATGAAGATTGAACATCGTCAGCTTTCAATGCTGGAAGGCAAATTCACGAGAATTCAGCAGGGCCCAGAGCAGGTCCTGAAACACACCCGGACGCTCTGTATCCGCAGCGTTTGTCAGTTGTGCCTGCACGCTGGCAAGTTCCGATTCCGTTGGGCGCCGACTGAGCGTTGCTGCGAACAGTTCGTTAATAATCTGCTGGTCAGGCACATTGCTGTTCAACAGCCGCTGCACGCGTCCGTCGGACGACTGAATCCGAGCCAGCAGGCTGTCACTGTTCTGCAGATGCAGCAACTGCGGCAGGGTGACGTCCCCCGATCTTTCGCAGGCACAGGCGGTCACTCGCTCGGAACGACCGAACAGCGTCAGAAAGTAGCTGTCGATTCCGGGATCAGGAACCTGGATCGCTCGAATACCCAGCGGATATCCAGCGAAGGGTTCAGGGTCCCCTGTGGCTGCTGTAATCGCATCCAGCAGCACTTCAGCTGGCAGTCGTCGGGCCAGAGCATGAGAATAGAATCGCTGGTCGTACTGATTCTGGGGCAGTGTGCTGGCTGAACGCTGCCATGTCTGTGAATTCAGAATCAGGCGGATCACGTGCTTCAGGTCATAATTCGACTGCACAAACTGATCGTTGAGGTAGTGCCAGAGTTCGGGATTGGAAGGAGGATTGGTCGCACGGAGGTCATCGACGGGTTCCACCAGTCCGGTACCCAGAAAATGCTTCCACAGCCGGTTGACCATGGCACCGGAAAACCAGGGATTTCCGGGGGTTGTCAACCATGAGGTCAGATGTGCACGCGGGTCGGCTCCAGGGGCAATCTGTACGGCGCTGCGATCCAGTTGCTGTGGTGGCAGCATGGTGCCGGTTCGAGGCTGTCTGACGGTCACGGGGGCCTCGAGGCTGCGGCGGATTTCCTGTTGCAGCTCTCCTATGCGTTTCTCAATGCCGGCCTGTTCTTCGGCCACCGTCGTCTGCTGCAGTTTCACCTGCTGTTCAGACAACTGCTGCTGCAGATTAAGCACGTGGCGGGTAGCAACATGCAGACTGGTTTCACCTTCATCCGGATTCTTCCGCTGCAGCGCCAGTCGTGAAAAGAAGGCGACAAAATGATAGTAGTCATCCTGAGTGCAGCGTTCGAGCGGATGATTGTGGCAGCGGGCGCAACCGATGCGAGTGCCCATAAAGGCCTGAGCTACCGAGTCGGCGATGTCCGATTCTTCGGCCGATTTTTCACCGATGGTAACGATATAGTAACCGACAGCCGGATTTGAGCTGGTTGTACCGGTCGCCAGCAGCACGTCTTCAGTGATTTGTTTCCAGCTGCGACCGTCAACCAACTGCTGCCGAATCCACTGATGGAAGCTGCGAACACCTTTGCGTCCGCGGACATCGTGATCCCGTTCTACACGATTCTGCAGCAGGTCACCAAGCTGCAGTGCCCAGTAGTCGTAGAATTCCGGTCGCTGCAGCAGGCTGTCGACCATTTTGGTTCGTTTGTCAGGCCGTGGATCTGAGTTGAATGATTCAACTTCAGCGGGTGTGGGCAGGGTCCCGATGGTGTCGAGCATGCTGCGACGGAGGAAGGTGGCGTCGTCGATGGCCGGCGATGGCGGAATCCGCAGTGCCTGCAGCCGACCAAAAACATGCTGATCAATTGGCTGGCTGCCAACCGCGTAAAGATCCGCACTGGGTGTTTCGTCCCGAGGCATGGTGAAGGTGGAAACTTCGACCTGGCTCTGATAAGAGACTCGGACCACATGTTCGCCATGTCTCAGGGCCTGCACCATGCCGGTTGCGGTTGCATCGAGAATAGAAGTATCGCCCGAGGCGAACCGTGCGAGTGCCGTGACGTTGCGTTGCGAGCCATCGCTGTAGAACGCCTGTGCTGTCAGCTGAACCTGATCACCAGGTCGCAGTCGGGCTGCCTTCGGACTGACTTCCAGACGCTGCAGCACCGGGTCAGATGCGACGGGACCGGGCAGTCCGGCTTGAATCCAGTTCAGCAGCAGCAATTCGGCTTCGCTGCCGGGCTGGATGCGGCGTCCGCCCGCATGCACGATTGATCCGTTGGCTTTACCGACAAGCAGACTGGCTGCGGGTGAGGCGGGATTGATTCGGCGACCGCGAGATTCGCGGGTGAGTGATTCGTAATCTGCCTCGGGGGCAAATCCGCGGAGCGACAGACGAAAGCCGTTCTGACCGGCCAGTTTCCCGTGGCAGCCGCCGGAATTGCAGTCATAGCGAGTGAGCAGAGGGAGGATGTCGTTAAGAAATGAGGGTGTGGCAGGGGATGTTTGGGCGATGGCTGCACTGAAGGGACAGCACAGGCACAACAACAGCACAAGCGATCTGATGCGGCCTGGATGCGAACGACGGCCGAAGCCGTTTCGGTGGCTATCAAGGTGATTTTGGTTGGTCGGGAGCATTTCATCCGAGCCGAAGAAGGGTGCCGGGCGTTTCCGATGAATGTTTTTAATTGGGGGCAAGCGTCAGAGCAACTGGAAAACGGGAGGAAAGGTTCTTTCGGTGAGTTTGTCGCGTGGCAGGGATGCGTTTTCAAATGAATCTGGTCACAACGGTGAACTCAGAGGCGAATTGCAGTCAAGAGCCCACGGGTTATTGACAGTTTGGCCCAAACAGGCCTTCACCATCTTGCCTGTGCGATTAAGAGAAGCCGGGCAGAGCGAGTTACAACGCCGATTTCAGCCGGCTGACAGTGTGACCAGAGCAGCCTGATCGTGGCCCACGGTAACAAGCCTTCGATCATCCAGCATTTCAAAGGCGTGCAGGTGATTGCCGACTTTCTCCTGAGCCAGCAGCTTGCCTGTCTCCATTGACCACGCACTCAGGAATCCGCCGTTGTCCCCCCCGGCAGCCAGCAGCCACGTTGAATCACCACTAAACTGCAGTTTCTCAACAAGGCCCTTATACTTGCTGTCCTCGATCTCATGCACCCGCTCACCCGCGGGCAGCCGAAATACCTCGATCCGCGACTTGCCCTCAAGATGGTCGATGTTGCCAACCTGGCCCATGCCGCCGACTGCAAGGAAACTGCCGTCGCCTGAAAATGCCAGCGAACGGATGCCACCAATGGAATGCCTTCTCGCTTTGGGATCCCACGTATACATCACCGGCACTTCCAGGGTCTGCTGAATTGTCCCGGTCTCAGTGTCCCGAATCAGCACTTTCCCGGTTTTGTTGCCCGTCGCCAGCCGCTTTCCATCGGCTGAAAAGCAGACGGCGTACAACATTGAAGGAAAGCCGTGCGGAGTCAGCTGGTCATAACCCTCCAGTGTCAGCAGGCACTGACCACTGACAGCGTCCCAGATTTTCGTCCGCATATCGTCCGCTACGGTCGCCAGACGCAGGCCGTCAGGACTGACCGCCAGTGAGCGAATCCAGCGGTCATGAGCAGCGTCGATTCTGCGAATTTGCTGTCCGGTTTCAGCATGCCACCAGATCAGCGATTTGTCGTAGCCGCCTGAAATCAGCATGCCACCAGCACTCACGATTCCTGTCACGTAGCTGCTGTGGCGAGTCTCACTGAGGGGCTTTGTTTCGGGCTTCTCCGCTGCCGTGTCAAAGGAATGCAGTCCGAAGTCTGCTCCGCCACAGAATACGCGGCTGCCGGTCTGAAGCCGAGCCAGACAAAATGTGATGGACGGGAGTCGGACTGTGCGGTCAATCGTGACTTTGGCAGGCACAAACGGGGCTGTCTCAGCGGGTGCCGGAACTGCTGGTTCTTCTGTCAGGCTCATCATCAGTCTCCTTCAGACCAGCACCGAACGAATGGGTTTGCTGCCAAAATCAGCCAGCGGCGTTGGTCGCGAGCCAACCATGTATTCGTGAGTATGATCGATTCCCACGGCCTGCAGGATTGTGGCGAACAGGTCAGCTGCTGAGGCCTCGCCGTCCACGACAGTGTGGCCCTCGGCATCCGTGGCACCATGCACCACACCGCCTCGAATACCCATACCCGACAGACTGCAGCTCCAGGCCGAGGCGAAGTGGTCGCGGCCCAGACTGGCATTAATACCCGGGGTGCGTCCAAACTCGCCCAGAGTGATCACGAGCGTTTTTTCAAGCAGTCCGCGTTCCTGCAGGTCGTCCAGCAGAACCGACATGCAGTGATCAAGGTCAGCACACAGCTCCAGATGCGTTTCAAAGTTCTGTCCGTGGCTGTCCCACCAGGCTCGTGCCACTTTGACAAAAGGCACTCCGGCTTCCACCAGCCGCCGCGCGATCAGGCACTGTTCTCCAAACTGCGTGGGACCGTAGCGGGCGCGCACCTCTGCCGGCTCCTGCTCAACGTTAAATAGTCCGGCACTGGCCATCATTCCCTGTACTCGCTGGTACGCTGAATTCAGACTGCCCACTGTGCTGCCGCGATGTTCGGCAGTAAAACGCTTTGACAGCAGATCCCGCAGTGCTGCTCGATCCTGGTGCTCGGACGCCGTCAGTTTTTCATGCAGAGCACTGTTTGGAGGAGCCATGTTTTCGGCAAGAAACAGCGGGGCGTAGCGAGCCCCCAGAAAGCCACTGGTTCCCTTGCGACGACCCTCGGTCGATGTGTACAGCGAAACATAATCAGGGACCGTGCTTTCCAGTCGGCCCAGTTCCTTCGCTACAACAGCGCCCAAATCCGGATACCTAAGCCCAGGATCGTCCAAACGGCCCCGCTCAACCAGATCCGCACCACGTCCGTGGTCGGCAATCTTTGTATTGAGCGAGCGGATGACGGCTGTCAGCTGCATCCGCTGAGCCAGTTTCGGCAGCAGTTCGCTGACCTGAATACCGGCGACGTTAGTGGGGATGGCTGCGAACGGCCCGCCGGTTTTGACTCCAGGCTTCGGGTCCCACGTCTCCAGCTGACTGGCACCGCCCGCCAGCCACAGCAGAATTACATGCTTCTCTCCGCGTCGCAATTCTCCGGCGATCTCCTCGGCCCGCAGGCCGTTCACCGCACGCATGTCGGCAGCGAGGGCCCCGCCCACACCAATGGCAGACCCGCCAAGAAAACCGCGACGCGATACGGACGAAGGCAGGAGCTGATCCGAAGGAACCGGAATTAATCGTCTGTTTGACATTCGTGTGTCCCCGAAGATTCGGACGTCCTAATGATTGAAACGAAACTCGGCCCCGGCCAGCACTGCCCAGACCAGCGCCTGCACGTCACTGACGCGACGCTCGGGCGAGCGAGCGAACCAGTCGATGACCGCCTGAGTCTCTGACTCCGTCGGTTCACGACTGCATACCACGGACCACAGTTGCCGAGCAGCCAGCTGAGGCGTCTCGGCGGATTTCAGCACACCCACAAGACGATCTGTGCCGTCACGCACCAGATCATTCTGGACTCGATCGTTGTTGCTGAAAAATAAAGCTTCATCGACCGCCACCTGAAAGTCCCGCGACGGCTGCTCAAACTCACGCATCCAGCCATTAGCCTGATTTTCGAGATCTGTTCGCTTCTGCCGCCATTCTTCAGGTTTCGCTGCTGTGTCTTCCACCGTCGGCCAGGTGTCAGCTGATCTGGCGGCAATCAGCAGCGATGAGGCAAACTGTCGAGGCGTCAGCGGGCGGGCCATGGCGACGGCGAAAGTTTGCGCTGCAGGCAACTGAGCTTCAGCGGCCAGGCTGCTGGCACGAGCATAAGTGCGGCTGAGCACTATGCTGCGGATCAGTCGCCGCAGATCGTAATCATGCGATACCAGATCTTCACCCAGTGCCCTGAGCAGTTCCGGGTGACTTGCAGGATTTCCAGAGTGCATCTGGTCCGGGGGGTCAACAATGCCGGTTCCCAGCAGCCGAGCCCATGTGCGATTGACGATATTGCGTGCCAGATACTGCTGTTGCTGGTCTGCCAGTGCGACGTCAATCAGAGCCTGTCGCGGACTGAATGAGACGGGTACCGCAGTCGCATCATCTTCACGTTCCAGCTTGCGAATCTGTTCTTCCGCAGATTTTTTTTCTTCGTCGGTGTAGGCAGGAGTCGCGTCCGCTGTAACGGCACCGTTGAGGAACATTAAAGCTGCGTCACGATCGACACCCGCCGTGGTGCGAAACTTCACACCGCCGAAGGGTTTTTCCATGATCAGATTCTTTTTCGACGTAAACGTACGGTGAAAGAAGGCCTGCATGCCGTAATAGTGATCCTGCTTCCAGTCTGCGACAAGTGGATGATCATGGCACTTGGCACAGCTGATGTTGACACCGAAGAATAGCACGGCAGTGTCATTGGTCAGGTCATCCAGCTCTCGAACTCTGGACCTGACAAATTGTGCGGCTCCCTTGTCCGGACCTTCGGCGGGGGCCGCCAGCAGCATTTCGCGAAACATGCGACTCCACGGACGTCGCTCCTGCACCGCAGTCAGAAGATATTCGCGGAATTCACCATCGTTAGGTCGTTCGGGCAGCAGCAGTTCGTCGAGGGAATTGCGCAGATGAAAATCGAAGTCGGGCAGCTGCATCAGGCGGTCAACAAGCTGCTGCTGGCGAGTTTCGGGGGGCAGCTGCAGATACCAGTCGCGTTCCTTGCTGGTTGGGATCCGGCCTGCGAGGTCCAGAGTCGTGCGACGCAGCAGAGTGTCCGGGTCTGCCTGAGGAGCCGCGGTGATACCAGCGGTGGCATTTTGCTGGTCGACTGCAGTATCGATGATTTGTGCTGCAGCGTTTTCGTCTGGCTGCTGCGGAGCAGCCACAGCGACGGATACGGCAGCAACGCAAAACAGAACCAGTGGCGACAGGCTACGAAAAATTAGCCGACAGACATTGCCCTTCAGCAGGGCAGTACCCAGCTGTTGCGGCGCGCGGCGGAATAATGGGGGTGCGAGGCTGGCAGTCATAAGGAGGGTCGAAGGCAGGGAGGGAGCAGAGCAGGCAGCGAGCGAACGACAGAGGGCGTTGGCTGTGCTTGCCAGTCAGATTAGCAGTGGGGGGCTGCCAATACAATCGGATTATCGTTGCATTTTGAACCAGCTGAGCCGGGAATTTCAGGGGTTCTGGGCCGAGGTT
>JBJTPZ010000122.1:0-13592 GCA_046075365.1 Planctomycetaceae bacterium | reverse complement strand
GCGATTTGTGTTTTTGCGGTTTTGCCGGCTTGCGACACGCCCAGCGTGTAGCGCGAGTTTGAAATTTGGGGTGGCGTATCACCAAATCCGACGCTCCGGTCCGAGTCATCGGATTTGCCAGGCGCTGGGCCTTAAGGTCCCATCTGAATGAGACACTACACTACGATAATGTCCTTCTTGAAGAGCTGACTGGGGTTGAAGCGGGGAAATTGCGGCTGATTGCGATGGACCACACTCACTGCTTTGGCTGTGGTCGCGATTTGGATACCCGAGTCAACCAGATTGACCGCGTTAGGGATGATCGCGTATACGGACTGTTTCCCGGCTTTGTACCGTGGATTGAACGGCCAGAGATTGAAGCAGCAATTGCTGATCTGTCGATGCTGGACAAAGATCTGGTGCACGAAGTCGTCCATGATTTGCCTGCCGAATGGGATGTTTCTCAGGCAGCCCAGGTTGCCTTGGCGGACCTGATTTGCCGCCGGGCTGTGTTTTTGAATGAATATCTTTTGGAAGCAGTTGGTCAGGTCTGTTGGCCTGACCGGCAGTCTGAAACAAAAGGAGAGTAGAAATATGACTATTGAAAAAGGCTACTACTCCCTGATTCAGTTCTGTCCGGACGTCTCACGTCTGGAGGCGGTCAACCTGGGCGTCATTCTGTTTTGTCCTGGCAGCGGGTTTCTCAAGGCATTGACCAGCCGGAGTACTCGACGTGCAGAGAAGCTCGTTGGACGTGCTGACCTGGCGCGTGCCGCTTTGAAGTCTGCCAGGCTGGCGATCGAAAAGCGATTATTGGTGGACCGCGACTCCTTCAGGAACCTCGATGACCTGCAACACTTTGTGGCAACACGGGGAAACTCCCTGCAGCTGACGCCGCCACGTCCAATAAAGGTCTCATCGCCCGAAACAGAGCTGAGCCGATTGTTCAGGGAACTTGTCAGCGGAAACGCAGCACGCGAATCCGAGCCAGAAAAGCCCCCTGCGTTCCAGACACTGCAGACCTTGTTCGTTCGGTTGGCTGCAGAAGGACGAGCGTCACTGAATTACGAAGCCACCCTGCCGGTTCTTGGCCAGGAATTCACCGTTCCTTACGCCTGGCAGAACGGTGTGCTCAACCTTGTGAAGCCTCATCTGTTCGAGAGAAACTCTGCCAAAGCGGCACTGGATCTGGCGATTCGAGGCGACCTGATCGAAAGGCATGGTGTGAATGATAACCAGAAATCACAGCTCATTGTGTCTCTACGTTCGCCCCAAAATGCGAACTAGACTTTGTTCGTCATGTCGCACAGCTTTTCAACGAGTATTCCGTGAAACATATTCCGGCCGACGCCGTTGAACAGTTCGCCAGCGAGGTCAACGCTGAGGCTCATGCATAGGTACTCAAGCAGCTTTCCTCGCATTCAGCAAGGAGATTCGACGCCACGCCAGAACAGTGGCCGCCCCAACAAAAAACCTGCGCCCAAGCTTTTGGCCACCGCGGTACTTTCCTGCAGGGTTGCCGACGCTGGAGCCTGTGAATCGAGGAGCGAGGATCTTCAAGGTCCTCGAAGGCGACAAACAATTCGCTCAGTTCAATCTTTTTACGCTTCGCTGCCACCGAAGCCACTCCCTGCAAGATTTGTTTCGGTCTCCAACCGTCGAAGAGCAGGGAATATCAGATTCGGGCGCAAGTCTTCCTGAATCACCTGGAGCCCCCACGACGCGCGATGAACCTGCCATTTACGACAGGTATTCGTCCCGCAGAACGTGGGCGAAGTTCCACGCTTTGTTGACGATCTGCTGGGTGTCGTCGTTGCTCAGGATGCCCTTGGGATGTACTCGATCCGAATGAACTGCGGATTGAGCCAGTTAAAACCCGAATCGCCGGTCAGAAGCACGGCTCCAGTGACTTTCGCTGTCGCTGCGATCCACATGTCGTTTTGCTGACCCATCGTGTGGTTCTTTTGACGGCAAAGTGCCACAAGTTCGGCATAGGCTTCGATCACTTCGGGAGTTAATTCCAGTTTCACGAATTCTGACAGCAGTTCGTGAAGCACCCTGGTTTTGTCCGATGACCATGCCTGAGCTTTGGCGATCCCCAGCATTTCACCCGTCGTGATGACCGAGATCAGCGGGCGGTCGGCACGGTTCCTGAGCGAGTACGTTTCCAGAATCGCCTGCCCCGAACGGTTGTTTCGGGCAACGTCCACTACGACGCTCGTGTCAAGAATCAAGATGTCAGTCGGGGAAATTGTCACGACAGCTCCTCCAGAATTGCCGTGATCTCCTCCTCAGTCTCTTCCCCCGGCCACTTACCAATGATTGCATTGATCCCCGACTTCGCCCCCTGGGGTTTCCTCAGTTTCGAAGTGTCAATCCTGGTCCCCGGGGGTGACGGCATACGCGAGAAAACGGTCGGTTCGTTGTCGCCCGGTTTGACGGCCTCGGCGTCGATTCGCAGCAAGCGGCCCGACGCTCGGTAAATGGCTGTTCCCAGCACTAACACTCGCTGACGCCAAAGGTCCTGCATGGCGTCCACTTGATCGTCAGCAAAGTTCCCCGTGACTTTCTCACCCGAGTCAAGCAAAACAGAAAATCGTTGCGTGCTGGCAACCAGGCCGTCGAGTTGCCCGACGATTCGGACACGCTGCGGCGAGGGAGTTCTACACAGCAGTGATCTGGCAGACTCGACCAGTTCCGGCGTAAAACGGGCAGGTGTTTCTTGTGGAAATCGACGGCTCGTGAAATCGACTTCGCTGTATGGTCCCTTTTTGAACACACGATTGAACTGAGTCATGCGGTCCAGCAACGCTGGATCGTAATGTTCGCTGTCGGCATTTCTGGTCCGCACATCCGCCAGCACGTCACCAAAAACGTCAAAGGCTGTATCCTCTTTGTCGGGCCGGTCGTCGGCATCCGGAAAGAGGGACGGCTGAGCGTACACCTCTGCGGCAGCTTCGCCCAGCTGCGGAGCCTCGAAGTACAAAACAACTTCCCCGTGCCCTTCGTGGCCCACGAACCTCACATCGGCTGCACGATCCAGCCACCCGGGACGACGGCCTCTGATCTGGCTGCGGTTGCGGAATGCCATCGAGACAGCAGCACGAATTGCTAAGGGCAGTTCAGCGAACAACATGCCCAGATGATGGGGCGGCAGTTTGCGACCATAGTGTTCATTGTTTTGAAGAATGACTTTATGAACCACGACACTCATGGGTCAATCCTCCCTTACAGTTGTTTTCGACTTCCCTCGGCGACCACGGGCTGGAAGGTGAAGACCGGTCGGCTGCGAGCATCCGGGTCTTTGCGATTTGTAAATCGACACTCAGTTCCGGTCGATTCGTAAGCGAAAGGCAATGGCGTTTCCCACGAGGGAATTGTTTTGGGCACGCCGCCCGAGTACCTGGCTGTTTGCTCAGCAACCCCGGCCAATCCAAACCCTACGGGCTTGCCCTCGACAACTGCAATCGCTTTGCAGTCGACATAGAGCATGTAGTCTGCGAACCCGGTTGTGAGCGAAAACTGGCGATAGTCCTGCACGATCCAGCCAGCCTGCTCGAGCTGTCGGTCAATCAGCTGGCGCGATTTCTGTTCGGGAGTCATGCATGGCGCTTTTGCAAAAATCGCTGAATTCCGTGGCTTCTGAATCCTGGCCCGCGCACAAAGCTGAGCCCCGTGCCCGAGCTCAGGGCCATCCCACAGGAGCTGTGATGATGCGGCAGCAGTTTACACCCAGCCGTGGTCCCAAGCAACCCGCCGCCGCGGGTGACGAAGCGTCCGCAAAATGGCCGCCGGAGCCTGAATTCGAGAGCCGGCGTGCCATTGTAAAGCTCGCTGGGGATTGTTGGGTCTGATCGACCGCAGATACACATCAGCTTCTGCGGTGCGGGGCAGAATTCAGAGTTCGATTTTGACCGAGGGCAACGCGAGCGTGGTGGTGGGATGGTGAAACGATGGCAATCCCGGAATTCCGGGGAGATTTCCACCTGAGCGAGCAAAGGGAATTGAGTGTCGAGTTCGGCGGTGAATCAGCAGAAGGTTCGTTTCGACGGAGCGAAACGCGACTATCAGGGGGCTTAACACTGTGTCAACATCCCAGCGTGGTGATCAGGCCCCGCGTCTGGACGCCTCGCGGTTCCCGCAGCTGCCGATCTGCCGGTCTGCCGCTTTGACTGTACCTTGCCGAAGCCCGCTCGCGACTACCGGCAGCGAAGGCCTGAGTTTTCAAGCGCCTTATCGCGGCTCGCTGGCCCCCATCAGCACCGCTCGATACTGATGCCGGCGGTGATACTTCCACGAACGTTTCCTCTTTCGCCAGCTGGCATTGCTGGTTTCAAGCCCGTGCGGAAAACAGAACGAACAGCCGCGTTCCTGCCCGTTGACAATCCTTGAGATCCGTACGTTGCCGCATTTCACCGGCAGCTCTTCACCCAGACACCGCCGCAGCCTGTGCTCGTGACGTCGCATCGCAGTGACTCCCGCTGAACCCGATTACCAGTCAACTCCTGCAGCAGGACACCGCAGCCATTGACAAGGTTCAGTCAGCCAAACAAAAAAGCCTCCGGATACCGGAGGCTTTTTGCGGGGGAACACTCAGGGCAATTGACCGCCCTTCAGCCGAATTCCGGACGTCGCCGGTCCAGCTGTTCCTTCAGTCGTGCCACGATGCTGGAGTGCATCTGGCTGACGCGGGATTCCGACAGCCCCAGGGTGCTGCCGATTTCCTTCATCGTGAGTTCTTCATAGTAGTACAGGATGATGATCAGACGCTCGTTCCGATTCAGTCCCTTGGTCACCAGCTTCATCAGGTCCGTTTTCTGGATGCCATCCGTGGGATCCTCGCAGCGAACATCTTCAACGACGTCCACTTCGCGAACGTCCTTGTAGCTGTCCGTTTCGTACCACTTCTTTTCCAGACTGACCAGGTTGACGGCACTGGCTTCCGATCGCAGGCGTTCAAATTCCTGAATCGACAGGCTCATCTGCTCTGCAATTTCCGCTTCCGTCGGCGGTCGACCGACGCGAGCTTCCACGGCTTTGCGAGCTGCTTCGACTTTGCTGGCCTTGCTGCGAACCAGTCGCGGCACCCAGTCCATCGTACGCAGCTCATCCAGCATCGCACCGCGAATTCGCGGTACGCAATAGGTTTCAAACTTGACGCCACGATCCATGTCAAAGGCCTCGATGGCATCCATCAGACCAAAGACACCAGCAGACATCAGATCGTTCAGGTCAACGCCTTCGGGCAGCTTGGCCCACACCCGCTCAGCGTTGTATCTGACCAGCGGCAGATACCGCTCCATCAGGCGGTTCCGCAGTTCCTGATTGGTCTGGTCTTTTTTGTATTCAACCCAGACCTCAGAAACATCTTCACTGACCTTCGTAGCCATTCAATCCTCCATGACGAACAGCAAGTGCGACTGCAACAATATGACCTGGTATCAGCCATTATCGGCACAGTCTGCCCGAGACATCATCACAATCCAAACAATGCAGAAACTCAACCGATCCTGCGCAGACTGCCATTTCCACGGCAGCTCACAGGATCCCGGCAGAGTCCCGGCACAGTCCGACGGATTTCCGCCGCAGGCTGCACACCGCAGACTTGTTCGGTTCTTCCTTTGTTGTTTCTTTCCTGCACCACCAGGGCCCCTGCCAAAGCAGACTCCGCTGGTCGCCACAGTGCCCCTCGACAACCCCAGGTTCTTCCCTGAACCAGAAGGGCTGCCACGAAGGCGGGCGGTTGATACAGAAGCCGTGATTTGAAAGTCCAGACGTATGAAACCAGGATTTTTCAGGATTTCAGCTGAAACCCGAGGCTTCGGCATTTTCAACCGAACCCGCCGCGATCTGTCGGCAGAAAAAAACAGTCTGCCCGCAAATGCACCGCAATTGCCGCTGCCAAGGTGCAGATTCTGCAGAAACTTGCGCCACCGGCCCGGCAGCACATCAGGGCCCCAAAACAGGCAACGGCACTCCGGCGGTGTGAGAAGATCCACCGGAGTGCCGCAGCCCAGCCCGAATTTTCGCCCGGCAACCCGCAGGTCGCCTCAGTGTTCAGCGAGTCTCATACAGCATGCCGTCCGGCCGCAGATGCAGCCCCGGACCAGTCTCCTGCGGCGGCACCCCCTGCACCTCCATCCGCACGGTCTCACCCGCCAAAACACACCCATGCACGCTTAAAAACGCTTTCACCGGCGCCGGTCCCGTCTCAACCGCCACCGAATACCATTCCAGCCGGGAAATCGAGGAAAACAGGGACGTCAGTGCCAGCACGTCAAAACAGAAGCTGGCGTGGTCGATCTGACCATCGCGAGGCCCGCCGATGATTTCCGTCGTCCCCAGATACAGACTCACCGTCCAGCCTCGATCGTCCAGCCGGCAGTCAAAGCCAACCCGGCCAACGTTCGTCAGCGGTTCGAACAGAGCCGCAGCCTGCTCGACGAATCGCTTCAACCAGTCCGGTCGATAGTCTCGCGACTCCTTCCTCAGACGATACTGCTCCATCTGTTCAAGCAGTTCTTCAATGGACATCGGAAAACCCTGACCGCTCACCGTACCCGCCTGCCGTCAGCACACCAGACCGCTCACAGCCTGGCATCATCAGGAAACCGGATTCAAGGACCGCATCCATGACTGGAACACGCAAAACGGCCACAGTCTCAGGCTGTCCCATTCTGCGAACAGCCGAAGTATCGAATTCACTTCACGGAAAGCTCACGACTTTTCACCCCCGTCAGCGTGGATCGACTGAACAGGTTCCGAACCTGCACGGGGGCACCAACAGCAACTGTTGAGCCTGACATGCCGAATGATCCGACTCTGCAACCTGCATGGTACAGCCACCCCTGACCGGGACATTTCCGCAAATCGCACTGCAGAAAAACCCGCAGCCGCAGGTTTTTTGCGCCAATCACCTGCGGAGCAGTCTGGCGGCCTCCGGAGCAAAATACGTCAGGATCCCGGCCGCCCCGGCTCGCCGAAAACACAGCAGACTTTCCAGCATCGCCGCTTCTCGGTTCAACCAGCCCGCCGCAGCAGCAGACGCCAGCATCGCGTACTCCCCGCTGACCTGATACGCAAACACCGGCACCCCAAACTGATCACTGACGCGACGCACAATGTCCAGATACGGCAGACCGGGCTTCACCATCACCATGTCCGCACCCTCACTGATGTCCAGGCCCACTTCCCGGATCGCTTCGTCCGAATTTGCCGGATCCATCTGGTACGTCTTCTTGTCACCGGTTCCCAGACAGCCGGCCGATCCGACCGCGTCCCGAAACGGACCATAGAACGCCGAGGCATACTTGGCCGAATACGCCATAATCTGCACCTGCGAATACCCGGCCGCATCCAGCGCTTCACGGATCACCCGCACACGCCCGTCCATCATGTCCGAAGGCGCAATAATGTCGCAGCCGGCCTGAGCCTGGTTGACGGCCTGCCGACACAGCGACTGCAGCGTCTCATCGTTCACCACGTACCCATCACGCACCAGACCATCCTGACCGTGTGACGTGTAGGGATCCAGAGCCACATCCGCAATCAGCCCGATCTTCAGCCCGGCTGCCTTCACTGCTTTCATCGCCCGACAGATCAGGTTCTCTGGATTGAACGCTTCCTCGCCGTCCGGACTGCGCAGCTGCTGAGGTGTGGCGGGGAAAATGGCGATCGCCGGAATCCCCAGTCGCTCGGCTTCCGCCGCCTGTTCCACAAAAACGTCCACCGAGTAACGCTCAACACCAGGCATTGACGCCACCGGAATCCGCTGACCACTGCCTTCCACCACAAACACCGGCCAGATCAGGTTGTCCACCGACAGCGAAGTCTCACGCACCATCCGCCGCGACCAGTCTGTGCGACGATTACGACGCATCCTGATCCAGGGAAAACCGCCACCGAAAGTCTGTCCAGCCGCTGCTGCATCCGACATCTGACCCGCCTCCGACAAATCCACCCGCCTCCGACAAATCTGCCCGACCGAGCATCACTTTCACTTCGACTGCTGCGGTGCCCCCAGAGCCCGCAGCTGCAGATTGCGGTACCACGCTTCGCCCGGCGGGCCACCGTGAATCTGCACAGCAATCAGCCCGGTCTGCTCAAGCGACTGATCCTGCTCTGTGTAATCCACCGTCTGCAGATCATTGATCCACAGCTGAATTCGACGGCCCTCGCAGCGAATCCGATAACGATTCCAGTCTTCCGGCTTCAATACCTTTGCCAGCTGCTCGCGATCCGGAGCCGCCAGAATTCGGTTGCGCCGGGATTCGTCGTACAAAGCCCCCCAGTAACTTTGACCCAGATCCGCCTGGTAACCAATCATCTCGTGATGGTCGGGAATGCGGCGACTGCGGAGCTGAATGCCCGCGTTTGTGCCCTCGCCACGCAGACGAAATTCCAGCGTCAGCTCAAAATCTGAATACTGCTGTTTGGTTGCCAGAAAGAAATTGTGCGGAATCTTCTGCTGCAGATTGCCGCCCACAATCGCCCCGTCCTGCACTCGAAACCACTTCTGGTCACCTTCCCAGCCATCCAGATCCTTCCCGTTGAACAGCGGTTTGCCAGCCTGAGTTTCAGCCTGCTGAGCAGCCGCAGGACCAGCTGCCAGCAACAGCAGCGCTGCCGGCATGAACGTAAACAGCAATTGACGCATAACCCCTGCCCCCCTGTCAAAAACCGCTGATTCCAGCCGACGACACGCTGTGAAATGCAGGCTGCAGCCTGCTGTCCTGGCGTGACGGATCACCGACCCGAATTCTCTGAATTGACCGGGACGGAAACAAGCAACCGTCCTGAACTGCCGGATTCGTTCCGGGAAATTCTCCGCTGCCACCGGAAAATCCAGCATCAGGACATGTCGACGGGCGATCGGTTCGAGTACTCTTTAGGGAGATCGTGACACCACAATTTCCCCGCTGTCCGCTCCCGGAACCTGCGTCATGTGCTCTAAACTGCTTCGGATTCTGTCGGCAGCAGTGTTCCTGCTGCCGACCGCAGTCCTGCAAGCTGACGAAAAACCTGCCGCGGCTGAAAGCCAGATGCTGGTGTGGCAGGGCGGTCAACAATTGCCCGGAACCCTGCTGTCGGCCGACGCTCAGCGGCTGAACTGGAATTCGCCGCTGTTTCAGCAGCCGCTGCAGATTCGTACCGATGTGCTTTCCGCTGTCCGCTTTCCAGTCAGTTCGGATTCGCTGCCGGTCACCGGTGAGCAGTTCCGGGTTCAGCTGCGCGGGGGCGACGTCCTGCTGGGCAGCATCACCGCGCTCTCTGACCAGCTGCTGGAGCTGCAGGAGGTACATTGCGGACTGCTGCGGATACCAATTACAGAAGTCTCAGTGCTGCATCGTCTGCAGCTGGGCTCGGGGATTCTCTACAACGGTCCCGCGGGACTGCAGGACTGGAAGACCGTCAATCAGCTGACAGAACAGGAAGAACAGCAGCGACAGCAGATGCTGCAGCAAATACGGCGACAGGGCCAGCGTCAGAAAGCTCAGCAGGATGACGCCAGCGAACTTAAAACAGCGCGATCGCTGTTCGTCTGGAATGCTCAGCCCGATGGCTCGCTGGCCACCAGCCGACAGGATGCCACTCTGTTCCTGCCACTGCAGCTGCCAGAGAAGTTTCAGGTGGAAGCAGTCCTGACATTTCAGCAGCGACCGGCTTTCCTGCTGTCCTTTGGCCGCAATGCAGAAACGTCGCCGCGAGTTGAAACGTGGGTCGATACTCTGACAGCCTCAGTCAACAGCACGTATCAGCAGCTGCAGCTGATTTCCGATCAGGACCGGACACTGCATCTGCACTGTTTTGTCGATCGTTCCAGCGGCACTCTTACGGTAGCCGCGGGCGACGGCAAACCGCTGGGCCGTGTGCAGCAGAAACCGGTCGCTCAGCCCGCCACTGCAGCGACTGCGAGCAATGGCCTGCAGGCAATTGGAAATCTGCTGGGCAATCTGGCTGCCGGCGCCGCCGGTATTCAGCCGGGCACAGCAGCAAACAATTCGCCTCCCAGCAGCTCCTCCGACGGTATCCTGCTCCGCAGTCAGGGCGGCACGACTCAGCTGCGACGTCTGCGCGTCAGTGCGTGGAATGGCAGTGTCCCGGAAATTCGCACGGGTAATGGTCTGCGTCTGGAAACCACTGCCGGCGAAGTTCTGTTCGGCTCGTTAAAACCGACAGCCGAACCCGGATCGGTGCAGGTGCTGTCTGAAGGTGCCGATCGCACGCTTCCGCTCAGTCAGCTTTCCGCGCTGATTTTTCCCCCCGCAGAAACTCGCCCGGACCTGCAGCAGGGTGCCCGCATCACGTGGCTGGACGGTACTTCCCTGTCCGGACAGCTGCTTGGCATCAATGACGACACGGCCAGCCTGCTGGCGCCGTGGTCTGCCGCTGCAGTGCCCGCATCTCTCAAGTCCGCTCGCGCTTTGATGTTCCTCGGATCTGCAGCCGCTCAGCCTGCCCCTGACCGGCTGTTGTATCCCGGAGGATCTTTGCAGGGCCAGCTTTTGACCGTTGACGGAGCCCAGCCTGTCCAGTGGCAGCCCCCCGGCAGCAGCAACAGTTCGCCACTGAAAAACGGAGGCCAGGCACGTTTCCAGCGACATCAGGGAATACAGCACTTTTCTGCTCAGGAAAACTTCTTCACAGCTGCTCCGGATGTGCTTTATCTGCAGAATGACGATGTCCTGCCCTGTCTGATTCAGTCATGGACGGCCGAGACTGTCACATTCGTTTCACCATTCACAGCCAGCACCACCGTTCCGGCTGCGGAAGTGCTGGCCGTCGAAGTGGCTCCGCCCGGACGCATTCACCAGCGTGATTTCGGCAGCCAGCAGTGGACCGGTCGGACTGAATTCGCGGATGAACGCAAAACAGCGGTTTTCCGCGGCAATGTATCGCTGATCAATGCCGGCATTCTGACGGGAGATACGGTTCGCTGTCGGATCACGTGGCCAGAGAACTGCTACGGCAGTCTGACGGTATCGCTGTTCGGAGATTCCAGCAGGCAAAGTCAGACCACGACTCACGTCACAATGACGTTTCAGGATTCGATGGTGCAGCTCAGTGACACAGCGCCGTCCGTCAAACAGAACAACTTCTGGCGCGGCTTCAATCCGCAGCAGTCCCGCAATATCGTGCAGTCTCCGAACCGCAGTATTCTGCTGCAGCTGACTGTCCGAGGCGGTCGTGTGACAGCGGCGGCTGACGGCAAAGAGATTCGCAGTTTTCGGCTGAACCCCGACGGCGCAGTCTCGCGCAGCCTGGCGTTTCATGCCAACATCACCTCCGCGGGTCAGGTGGTCCGTAACGGCAAAGTGATCGAAGGCTCGGGGGTGCAGGTCTCTGAATTCGAAGTGGACACAGTCGCCGGCGGCTCGATTCGACAGTTCATCGAACAGGAAACTCGCGCGGCGACGCTCACAATTCCCCGATTTCGCCGCCAGACGCCTCCCACTCACGCACTGATCGCCCCCAACGGCGATGTCTTGCGCGGTACGCTGGTGGGGCTTGATGCCAGCCAGGTGGTCTTCGAATCCAGACTGGAAGAGCTGCGACTGGACCGCAGCCGGATCGCGGCCATCGTGCGACTGCAGACTCCTGCCGCCAAAAAAACCGCCGGCCCGGAGACGGCGGCAGCTGAGGATGACAGTGGTTTCGTCATGGAAGACTCGGCCGCCGACAAATCACTGCGACTGCTGCTGGCGGACGGCTATCGCCTGACCGCTGCTGTTGACCGTGCGGCCGACGGACAGCTCAGTGTGGTCTCGCCGCTGCTGGGACCCTGTCGGATCCCGGCTGCCTCCGTTCGCGAAGCCTGGGTCGGAACACCTTTTGCTGAAGCGTCAGAACCAGCCTTCGACAACTGGATCGCCTCGGCCGCACCAGAACCTGACTGGGATATCCCTGAGTCTGACGGTGGCGGCTCGGCAGCCAGTGCACTGGTTGGCACCAGCCCGGCGGACTTCGATCTGCAGCTGCTGGACGGCAAACGCTTCCGGCTCAGTGAGCACAAAGGCAAAGTGGTTGTGCTGGATTTTTGGGCCACGTGGTGCGGCCCCTGTGTTGCTGCTCTGCCCGAATACATCAGTGCCGTCAGCGGCTTTAATCCGGAGCAGGTACTGTTTGTCGCAGTGAATCAGCAGGAATCGTCTGAACAGATCCGGGCATTTCTGTCCGAGAAAAAGCTGTCGCCCGCTGTCGCGCTTGATCGCACCGCCAGCGTAGCCGAACAGTTCAAGGTCACGGGAATTCCGCACACCGTCATCATCAGCCCGGCCGGCACCGTCGAAACCGTTCACACGGGTTTCCGTCAGGGAGCGGGCACGGAAATGAAGAGTACCATTCAGCAGATTCTGGACGGGACCTGGAAACGCCCTGCAGGTGCTGACGCACCAGCCACCCAGAATCCTTCGCCGGCCGACAAGCCCGTGCTGCGGGACTAGCGGTGAACGCGGGCAGCCTGACGTCACGCACCGAATCGTCGCCCGTGCCCCCCCCCCCAATCGTAGCTCGGGCTTTCCAGCCCGAGTTCTGTCCTTTAAACGCTTTAGCACCCCTCGCCCCTGGAAGGGGAGAGGGGACGGGGGTGAGGGGTATAATGCCTCTTCCCTCACTCATAAGGACTCAGCACACTGGTGGTCTCACGCGAAGCCGCGAAGACGCGAAGGGAAACGCAAGGGGCGGGGAGCGATGGGACTGGCGGCATCCATGCCGCACACCCGGGCACTGCCGTACCCGGCTCGCCTGAAAGATCGCCTGAAGACCCCTTCCCGTAGCTCGGGCTTTCCAGCCCGAGTTCTGTCCTTTAAACGCAATAGCACCCCTCGCCCCTGGAAGGGGAGAGGGGACGGGGGTGAGGGGTATAATACCACTTTCACCACTCATAAGGACTCAGCACACTGGAGGTCTCACGCGAAGACGCGAAGACGCGAAGGGAATGCAAGGGGGCGGGGAGTCGTGGACTGGCGGCATCCATGCCGCACACCCGGGCACTGCCGTGCCCGGCTCGCCTGAACGAGCGCCTGAAGACCCCTTCCCGTAGCTCGGGCTTTCCAGCCCGAGTTCTGTCCTTTAAACGCGTTAGCACCCCTCGCCCCTGGAAGGGGAGAGCGGACTGGAGCGAGGGGTATAAAACAACTTCCACCACTCATCAGGACTCAGCACACTGGTGGTCTCACGCGAAGCCGCGAAGACGCGAAGGGAATCGCAAGGG
This sequence comes from Planctomycetaceae bacterium, assembly GCA_046075365.1. Classification (GTDB taxonomy): domain Bacteria; phylum Planctomycetota; class Planctomycetia; order Planctomycetales; family Planctomycetaceae; genus SXXK01. Next base: position 400 of record JBJTPZ010000122.1, on the reverse strand, counting down.
GGCGGGGAGTCGTGGGACTGGCGGCATCCATGCCGCACACCCGGGCACTGCCGTACCCGGCTCGCCTGAAAGATCGCCTGAACGATCGCCTGAAGACCCCTTCCCGTAGCTCGGGCTTTCCAGCCCGAGTTCTGTCCTTTAAACGCCATAGCACCCCTCGCCCCTGGAAGTGGAGAGGGGACGGGGGTGAGGGGTATAAAACCACTTTTACCACTCATAAGGACTCAGCAGACTGGAGGTCTCACGCGAAGTCGCGAAGTCGCGAAGGAAATGCAAGGGGGCGGGGAGTCGTGGGACTGGCGGCATCCATGCCGCACACCCGGGCACTGCCGTACCCGGCTCGCCTGAAAGATCGCCTGAACGATCGCCTGAAGACCCCTTCCCGTAGCTCGGGCTTTCC
>JBJTPZ010000121.1:0-5101 GCA_046075365.1 Planctomycetaceae bacterium | reverse complement strand
CCAGCACTCGCCCCCGGCTCAGTTTCGCTCCACCGTGATCGCCATAATGATCGGTGCCGTACTGTCCGGCCCCTTCACAAGTTCCAGTTTCTCAATCACGTCACGACGGCCAGGTGTCACCGTGATTCGACGAATCTGCTGACCACCCAGCATATACGCAAACTCAGAACCCGGCACATCCACACGACGAATGTAGTCCGCAAAATGCACCCCATTCAGCAGCTTGATCTCCTCCTGCTCACCACCCTTGTAGTGCAGCCGAACTATCACCGATACACTCTTCTCCTGAGAATACGGGAAGCTCCAGCCACCCACACCACTCAGCATGTGAATCACCTTCGCATCCGAATTCAGCGGCAGCGCCACCGATTTCGGCATCGTCGGTGGCAGCGGACCAAATGGACCGTTCAGCAAAATGATGTTAGGCACAGACTTGCCACGCGGATCCGTCAGCAGAAACGGCACGTCCTTGAAAATCTTCGGTGACCAGTCACCAAACACCATCCGGTCCGGACCGTTGTCATCATTGCTGAACAAACCTTTCGTACTGACAGCAGTCGCATAGCGATCCAGTGACACCGGCAGAAACTTCCCCTTGTCCGTCAGGAATTCCAGCAGATGCGTCAGCTCTTCTGTGTTCATCTGCTTTTCAAAACCCTCCGGCATCAGGGACTTGCGCGATCGCACCAGCTCTTCAATGTCCTCACGAGCAATCTGATTCTCACGGCCCTCAGCGTCAATCAGCGTGATGGCCGTACGTGACTCCCCGGACATCATCCCGTTCAACACCACACCGTCCGTCTTCACAACCGTGTAAATCCGGAAGTTGCCCTCCACACTGCGACTGGGATCGATGATATGCGTCAGCAGCTCATGCTTCGGATGCACCGCCATGCCCGTCAGGTTCGGACCAATTGCCTTACCCTCTGAACCATGCATATGACACTTCGAACAGTGCTTCACATACATCGCTCGACCCGCCTTCACATCCCCCTGCTGCTCGCACAACGGCAACAACCCCTGCAGCACACGATCACGATCCGCATCCGGCAACCCGCCACCAGCAGCCATCAGCTTTTCCGCAGCCGCCCGAATCGCGCGATCCGGATGAGCCCTCAAAGCCTGCTTCTGATCCAGCGTCAGCTCGCCCAGATCCATCGCACCTGACTCAAATGCCTTCAGCATCGCAGTCGTCGTCGCCGGACGAGACAACAACACTCGCACTACCGCCGATTTGGCCTGTGGAGTCAGCACGCTGCCTCGGTCGATCAGCGCAGCGCCCAATCCTTCCGACGTACTGAGGGCCGCCGCATCAATCAGCCCCACAGCCAGCTCAGGAGCCGCCGTAGGAGTAATTGCACTCAACACTGCCGTCAAAATCTCCGCATTCTCAGACTGAAAACCAACCGCCTCACGCGCCGCATTCACACGCTCGTCCGTCGCCGCACCAGCATCCGTCACAACCTTCAGCAACGACTCAATAATCTCCTTCGCATACGAATCCAGCGCCTTCGAACCACACAACGACGCCAGCTGCAGCAGCTTGCCGCGAGCACCAGCGGGAACTCGCTCCAGCAAACCCGTCAGTGATGCCTCCAGCTCCTTCGTCGCCACAATTCGATGATCCTTCGGCCAGCCCTCCGCCAAACCACGAATCACAACCTCCAGCAGCTGCGGATGAGCTGACTTCAGACCACCCAGCAGATCCTGCACCTCCGCCACCGTCGGACGGCCACGCGCAATGTGCTCAGCCACAATCGCCGCCGTACGCATCGCCGGACCCGCAGGAGCTGCCTCGGCACGTGACTCATCCGCCGATAATGCCTTCAGAAACGGCACTGCCTGAACCGCCGCAGCACACGTCACCGCATCACTCTCCCACTGATCCAGACCCGGCCGAGCAGCCGCGGCAGCCACCAGTCGCCCCGCCTCAGCACTCACTGCAGATTCCGCCAGCGACAAAATTCCCTGCAGACGCACCTGAGCATCAGAATCCGTGGTCAGTGCACCCGCTCGCAACAGCACCTCCTGGCCCGCTCGAAACTGCGACAGCACCGCCACCGCATTCCGCCGCACTCCCGCTGACGGATGACCCAATACACCCTCGGCTGCTGACAGCCAGACCCCGCCGTCCGGCTGCAGCCCCTGCAGCGTCCACAAGGCATGAATGACCCCCACATTCAAACCAATCTCATCCGTACTGGTATCAGACAACAGCCGCACCAGCATCGGCACAGCATCCACACCACCACGCTCCAGCAGCAGACGCTGCGCCTGCAGACGCCAGACCATCGATGGATGACGCAATCCCTCTGCCAGTGCACCCGGGTCCGTCGAAGACAAAGACTTCCAGTCGTGCAGGACGTCAGCCTTGCCGCCGTCAGCACCAGCAGAAGTCGGCACCACCCGATAAATCCGACCGCGCTTCTGGTCACGCAGATCACTCTCATACGCATTGCCACGACCAGTCTTGAAGCCCTGTGGAGTCGGATTGTGCTGGATGATGTAGTTGTACCAGTCAATAACCCACACAGCGCCGTCCGGACCAACTTCCGCCATAATCGGAGAAGCCCACTCGTCGTCACTCGCAATCAGATTGTTCGGACTTGTCGACTTGTATCCCGTACCGTCGCGACGCAGCACAAATGTTCCCACCAGATGCCCCGTCGGCTCACACACAAACGAAGTACGATTCCACCACTGCTGCGGAAATGTTCGCGCTGTATACAAAGCGTGACCAGCACCCGCCGTATACCCGCCAAACTGATCCACCTGACGGACGTTCTCAGTAATCGGCTTGAACAAATGAGTATCTGCGATCGAACCGATGTCGCTGGCAGCCCAGCCCCGCACCTTCTCATAGTAGCGATTCGCTATCGGCATAAATGTGCTGGGATTGTGATTCGCCGTCGAACCAAAAATCAGCCCCTCTTCGCTGAGCCCCAGACCCCACGTGTTGTTGTTTGTCGATCGCACAAACTCCAGATCCGTCACCTCAGGAGGATCCGTGTTTGACAAACGAAAACGCCAGAAACCCTGTCGGAATGAGTCCGCTGACTTGCGCGAACCCTCTGCACCATACTGCGGACTGCTGTCGTTGTACCCCTGCATCGACCAGATCCAGTTGTCCAGCCCATAACGGAAATTGCTGACGCCGCCATGAGTATCCCCGGCACCCCAGCCCGTAATCAAAACCTTCCGCAAATCCGCACGACCGTCTCCATCCGTGTCCTTCAGATAAATCGTCTCAGTCGCGTTCTGCACAACCGCACCACCACGGTAAATCATAATCGCTGTCGGAATCGACAGGTCCTCGGCGAAGACCGTAAACCGGTCCGCCACATGATCCCCGTCCGTGTCCTCACAAATCCGAATCCGGTCCCGGTTGCGTCCCAGCTCGTTCGGATAATCCACCGTCTCACAAATCCACAGCCGGCCTCGCTCGTCCCAGTTCATGGAGATCGGCTTGGCCACAAAACTGCGCTCGTCCGCATACAGCTTCAAAGACATGCCCTGCGGAGTCACATAGTGCTTCATTGACTCTTCAACAGATAACGGCTGCTGCATCGTCGTCCGCGGCGCACCCTGCACACCCCACTGCCGACCAGGCGTGTAATTCGGGATCTTCGGACCTACCTCGACATACTCAAAAGGTGCCACATCCGTACGCGGCTCCGTCATTGCCGGAATTGACCAGGCGTCCCGATCCACAAATGCCGGCACACCACTCACATCACCGCCACACGCCCAGCGAATGCCACGCTCTACCAGATTTGAAAAACCCGGATTCGCCCACGTCCGCTGATCATGACCCCACGCCGTGTAAAACACCCGGCCCTTGCCGTGCGTTCGAGTCCACGTCCAGGGCTCTCGGTCACGGCCCTCAGCCTGCTCACCCTCCACTCGATACTCCAGAACCTCACGATTCTGCTCGTTGTGCAGATGATGAATGTACGTTTCATCCCAGCTGGAGAATCCACCGAATCCACGCATGATCGGATGCTGCGGAGCCGCATTCACTGTGCCAAAAACCTGACCACCATGCCGCTGAAACTGAGCACCCATCAGCTGCACCATCTGCGGATTGTTCCGCCAGCAGAAAGTTGCACAGTGCAGCGGAATGAAACCCTTGCCGCCAGACACAAAATCCAGCACAGCCTGAGCCTGAACGTCCTCAATTCGGTCAATGTTCGCGAACAGCACCAGACCGTCAAAGTCACGCAGGACCTCCGGAGTCAAATCCTCCATCCGATCCGTGTACTTCATTTGCACACCACGCGCTTCCAGCACCGGTGCCAGCTCATGGAAACGATCGGCCGGACGATGATGGCCGTTATCGCCCATAAACAGCAGCCGCAGATCCGCAGCACTGGCTGAATTCAGCAGCAAAAGACCCAGCACCAGCGCCCGCACAAATCGAAAAGCAGTTGGATTCACGTCAGAGCCCATCAGTAAACAACGTGGGAAAACATCAACTTTCAACAGCAGAAACACACGGTTGCAGGAAACCGCTCAGACAGCCGACAACAGAATAATCTATGCACGCTCAAAATCCCACAAACCGCGGGAATATCACCCGGAAGGTGTCCGGATTTCTGCAACTGCCCGTCAAAGCAGTCAATTCGGTCACTCCGACCCACAGCACAAAAACACAGCTCGGGCGTTCCAGCCTTGGATCTGCCCACACCTAAACACCACCGCCGCCTCAACCGCCGGACGGATTCCACAAACCGCCCCCGGCCACCACCCATATCCCTACTGTGCACTCTTCAGGTCAGGACGCAGCCTCTGAGCATCCCGCAAATAAACATGCTCGATGTCCCGCGGTGCAAGCTCCGTATTCACATGCAGCAGAATTCGCAGACAACGCGGCATCGATCCGGGTACCGGGATTTCCTGAGCACACAGCAGAGGCACGAAATTCATGCCCAAAGCCCGCGCAGCCTCAGCCGGAAACGCCGCCGTCAGATCCTGCGTCGTCGTAAACACGGCCGAAATCACATCGTCAAAACAAGTAATCTGATTTCGCTTCAGAATCTCCTCCATCAGCTCCTTAGCTGCTCCCCGAATCTGATCCGGAGTATCCTCGTCGACCGTAATC
>JBJTPZ010000120.1:0-4302 GCA_046075365.1 Planctomycetaceae bacterium | reverse complement strand
CCCGGCCTCCGTTCCGACAGCGACGAACGCACATACGGCGAGCATGTCGTTTCCAGCAGCAGTTTTGAACGCTCAGCCAGCTTCTGCTTCACAGTCCGCGTGATCCGGGCATTCCGAGAGGCGCGACCGTAGAACTGTTCCAGATTTGACAAGCCAATCAGCTTCAGTCGTCCTCGCTGCGGCTGCAGCCAAACGACGCCATCCGATTCTTGTTTCACGTCCGGCACGACAAACATCGGATCGCTGCTGCAGGTCAGCACCTCATCGATGCCAGCCCGCTCCAGATCAGCCCGCAGCTTGTCCGGTACGCCGCCAACAGCACGGCTGCGTTTGTCGGCTTCGTTGAAATGGTCAGCAAAGTCCGCGGTAATCACCAGATGCGGATCCAGATCCTCCTGCAACCGCAACGCCCGCAATGCACAGGCAAATGCCATCCCGGCCGAACGGCCGCAGACGGGTCTCAGCAACACGGACCGCAGATTCCGCAGGTCTGCGTCCGCCTGAGAAGACCCATCAATCTGGCGGCCGTCGTCACCCACCAGCTGCCACGACCAGCAAATGTCAAAATTGCACTCCGGAATCAATGGCCGAATTTCCCGCCACCAGGCCTGCTGCAGGGCCTGCTGAAAGTCCTGATCGTATTTGACGAAACCATTCTGCACGATGTCCGGATAGATGGCCCCGCCGCCGACGTCGCTGTTGAAGCTGATGCGCTGCAAGGTCAGTTTTCCCAACACCCCGCCATGCTCCTTTCCCAGCGAAAACAGCAGGTGCGTGCGGACCGTGTGTTGAGCCACAGCCGGCGCTTCGAACAGGTCCGCACACGCGGCCGCCACTGACAGCAGAACCGGATTCCAGCCGCCGAACTCACCCGCCAGCGTTGCAAATTCCGCGATCAGTCCGGGAGCCACTGCAGCCAGTCGCTCAGAAACAGCTGTGCGGTGGAACCGGTCCCCTGGCAGGCAGACTTCTGCCACCTGATCATGAAAGCTGTGACCAACGGCCGTTTGCGAGGCGGCCACAGCGGTTTTCAACCGTCTGGACGTGTCATGGCCGAGTGCCGCCAGCACCAGATCGCAACGGGCCTGCAGCAGAACCGACGGTCGATGGTCTGCCGATTGGTCCTTTGTGCGGAGCGATTCGTCGCACACTGACTTGAAATGCTCCCAGTCCTCACCGATGAGCACCGCAGTCAGTTCCTGCTGTTTCCCTGCCCTGAGAGCCCGCACCGCCGCGGTATGCAGCGGACACTGCTGACTGAGAAAGGCATCGAGGAAGGCACCATCGCCCTTCATCGAGAATGGAATCGCGGTGTTACTGGCAGACATGCGTTCAGATCGCTTTCCGTAAATTGAGCTCCCCGGTATTCAGTTCGCGAGCGGTCTTGCGAACTGCCTTCCACAAACGTTCGTGGCGTTTCTGGCGGCAGCGATAGTCGCGTTTCGCTCCGCGAAACGTACCCCCAGCTTTTTCCCCCCCTGAAAACTTCCAGCCCCCACCCCCGTTCAAGGCAGCACCCATAGCTCCCACGCTCCCTTCGTTTCGCCACTTGGCATCACCGCCGGGAGTCAATATTCGCGTTACAGATCCTCGCGAGCAAGGCACTCCGCGAGCAATCTTCGGGCTCCAGCCAGATGAGATCTGAATGTGTTTATGGGAACACCTAACCGGTCAGCTACTTCTTTTATGGTGAGACCAGCATCGTTATCCAGCTCGTAAGCCTCAATCGCCTGACACAATTTGGCAGGCAGCCGTTTCACACAACGACGAACCCGCTCGATAATTTCTTTTCGCAGCGCAGCCTGTTCCGGCGTCTGCCCGTGCCGGTCAGCCGGTGCATTGCTGACGACACTCCCATCATCGGATTCACCAAAGGGGGGCAAAGTGCCTGGAAAGCGGCGTTTTTTTCGAAGCAGCTCGAGGAGCTTGTTCCGAACAACCCCCCGGAGCCAGTTTTCAAACGGGTGGGTGGGGTGATAGCCTGCCAGCTTGTCCAAAAGCACCATGCCTGTCTCCTGAACAACGTCCTCTGCGATTTGATCCCCACACGCCAAACATGAGGCCATGTATTTTAACCGAGGATAAACTTCAGCGATCAGAGCTTCGAACGAATCACGGTCGCCCGCCTGCGCCTCCGCAACAAGCCTTTGCAATCTTTCATCTGAAGGTCCTGTAGTCATGGCTGCACCTGCCCTTCCACTTCGGCAACCTGCAGGGCCAGAACAACATCTTTGCTGTCCAGCCGTTCCTGAACCGCGGCATCGCTGAGATCGACTGTGTATTCGCCTCGGCTGCCGGGGATCGGTTTCATCAGGCAAACAGCGTACTTGCTGGCGCCGAGCAGCGTGGCTGCATCGCCGGGCGACAGGCGAAAGGCGTCATCAATCGCCAGTGGTGCAACCTGGAGCCAGTGCAGTCGCTCAGTGCACTTTTCAAACAGATTCTCGAGGTCCTGACCACTGTGGGAAATCATTCGCACTTCTGCCGCCGCCACGTCTCCCCCGGCTGTCAGACCCGTGAGCAGAATCGGCATCGGGAAGAGCATTTTCCGGGCGAGCGCGACAATGCGAACGGTCCATGGAGCCACGTTCAAATTCACTCCCCACGTATCGCCACTGTGTTCGCGAAGCCTGCTGACGGACTCGACCTCGTCCTGAGCTCCGCTGTCGGCCGCAAGGGTTGGAAAAACCTGCCGACCTGAACCGGCCGTCTGCTCTTTATCCGAGGGCGTCGGACGATTGGTCCAGTTGCTGGGCAGCCTCTTCCGCGTGAGATCAGACGGTTTGCCCCACGGCAGATCAGCCGTGACCAGACTGATCGCCCGACGATGCGCCGGGAGGTCTGCGTGAACCCTGTAGACACCGCGTCTCTCAGGCAACGGGACGAAACGGCATTCGACAGGGGGTGCATCAGCAGAGCAGTGCAGCGGAATCGAGATTTCTTCGTCGGCACCTGCAGCCGGCAAAAACCCTTCCAGTCGACAGAGGCGTGCGGTCTGCAGGTTCGACAGAAAGTCCTTCGCCTGCTCGATCCGCACAGCGTGTTCCGGGGAATTCGTCTCAGCATCAGACGACAGCGAGTTTTCGTCCAGTTCACCGCAGTCATCGTCGGTCAGTAAGTGGTAAAGCTCTTCCAGTTCCGGCTGCTTCATGATCGCACTGAAAATGCGATCTTCCTCGGCCGGATCAGTAATCTGGCGTTTCACATAGCGGGCCACATCGCCGGCAGTCACGGGTTTCATGATCGTCCTCCAGTCAAACGGAAACAGAGGGCTGCCGGAATTCAGCAGCTCTCTGTTGGTCTATTGCGCGGCAATAGAAAACAGGATGACGCTTTTTTGAATTTTTTTTGGCGGCGACAAAAGTCATCAAAAACCGGGCGATTGATCAGGTAATCAGCAGTCGTGTTGACTGAAGCAAATCAAAAGATACCAGCAGCACATCGACCGACACAAGCAGGAAGAACGGGGTGCGAAAGGACCGACGCATGGCACAACTCCTGTATGGAACGTTGCAGAAACGACGCTGGACAACATTTCATTGCGCCAACCCCGGAAAACGGATGCATCAATTTTGCAGAAATTGCCGGTGTCTATTTTTTTGCCCCCATCTGCACCGTTGTTGGCCGCCCCCCCGCAGCGGACGGATTTTTCGAGGCATGGCTCACATCGATGCTGCGGGAAAACCGGTGGCGGACTGAGATTGCAGTGGACGGGCAGGTGGGCGTTTGACGCTGGGGACGGTGGTGAAGTTCGGAACAGGGAACGAGACGAAGCTCGAACCCGGGTTCGCGACTGGCACCGGGGTGAGCGGGGGGAGCAGGCGCCTGCGGGTCAGGCAGGCGGTCAGCAGGTGGATGGATTGAGTCGCCCAGTGGCGGGTGGCGGGGGTCAGGCGGTGCAGGATTTCAATTGTGCGGCCGCTGGCGTCGGGGATGGTCAGCAGCAGGGCCGTTGTACGCTCAGGCCACGCTTCGGATCGTGGCTCAGTCAGCGGTGAAATTGTTGCCAGCAATTGGCGGATGGTCGGCTCCTGCAGGTTCAGTCGCGGTCGCAATGGACGGCCGGGAAGGGCGGTTTGCCCAGGACTGGCGGGAAGACGCACGTTGCAGATGACTCGGCCGGTGCCGACGCCCCGCACGATGTCCACGTCGCGATTGTCCGGATACCGCCAGAACTCGACCACGGTGGTGTCCACCGCTGATGTCTGCAGCGGAGGTTCGGGGAAAGGCGTGAATACTGCTGCATACTGTTCCGGCTGCAGCCCCGCAGGATTGCCGGCCGACTGGGCCGCGGCAGGATTG